>CALCUH010000047.1 GCA_937907165.1 uncultured Bacteroidales bacterium
TGAATATCGAGATAGAAGAACCGCGCCTTGCTGTGTTCATCACTTGCACAGGTTCGCAACTGGCGGTGCTACTCGGCGGAAACAACCTTGTCAACGGATTGGCTTCGCGCTTCTTGTTCTATGAGCTGCGACACATGAAGCTTGTGTTCAACAACGTGTTTGACAAGCAAGACAAACCGATTGAGGACCCGGTCTGCAAAGAACAGGTCGAAACGCTCAGACGCAATGCGGCGGAGTTCGGGCTACACTATTTCGGCATGAACGACCCGCACAACGGCATCATCCATGTAATCGGTCCCGAACAAGGACTCTCCCTACCAGGCATGACCATCGTCTGCGGAGACTCGCACACCTCCACCCACGGAGCGGTCGGCGCCGTAGCCTTCGGCATAGGGACATCCGAAGTGGAGATGACCTTAGCCAGCCAATGCGTGCTCCAACAGAAGCCTAAATCGATGAGAATCAATATAGAAGGGAAACTAGGCAAAGGCGTGACCGCCAAAGACGTAGCTCTCTTTCTCATGAGCAAAATGACCACCTCGGGAGCCACGGGTTTCTTCGTGGAATATGCGGGTTCAACCGTCCGGGAGATGTCTATGGAAGGACGTCTGACCCTCTGCAACCTCTCCATCGAGATGGGCGCGCGCGGCGGTTTCATCGCCCCAGACGAAGTAACATTCGCCTATCTGAAAAGTCGCGAACACGCACCGAAAGGGGAAGATTGGGAGAAGGCGGTCGCCTACTGGAAGAACCTCAAAAGCGGAGAGGACGCCATCTTCGACCGTGAAATCACCTTCCAAGCGGAGGAGATAGAACCGATGGTCACCTACGGCACCAACCCGGGCATGGGCATGGGCATCTCGCAAAAAATACCGACCATAGACCTTATCGAAGAATCCAGCCGCATATCTTTCCAAAAGAGTCTCCACTACATGGGCTTCCAACCCGGAGAATCCCTCTTGGGCAAAAAAGTGGATTACGTCTTTTTCGGATCGTGCACCAACGGACGCATCGAAGACTTCAGAGCCTTCGCCTCCATCGTGAAAGGGAGAAAGAAAGCGCCCGACGTGATCTGCTGGCTGGTGCCAGGATCTTGGGCGGTCGACAAACAGATAAGGGAAGAGGGATTGGACAAAATCCTCGAATCGGCAGGATTCGAAATTCGTCAACCAGGATGCTCCGCATGCCTCGCCATGAACGACGATAAAGTGCCATCCGGCAAGCTCTGCGTATCTACCTCCAACCGCAACTTCGAAGGAAGACAAGGACCAGGCGCCCGCACCATATTGGCAAGCCCGCTCATAGCAGCCGCCACAGCCGTCACGGGAGTCGTCACAGACCCACGCACCCTATTATAGACCTAAAACCTAAAAAACAAAGAGATGAAACACAAATTCGATACTATCATAAGCAGATGCGTTCCGCTGCCCATCGAAAACGTGGACACGGACCAAATCATACCCGCGCGATTCCTCAAAGCGATAGACAAGAAGGGATTCGGTGAAAACCTATTCCGCGACTGGCGCTACGACAAAGAGGGCAAACCGATCAAAGAGTTCGTCCTGAACGACCCGACCTATGAGGGCTGCATCCTCGTGGCAGGCAAAAACTTCGGTAGCGGAAGCAGCCGCGAACACGCCGCTTGGGCCATCGCAGACTACGGCTTCAGGGTTGTGGTCTCCAGCTTTTTCGCAGATATCCACAAAAACAATGAACTGAACAATTTCGTACTGCCCGTGGTCGTGAGCGAATCATTTTTAAAAGATCTCTTCAAATGTATCCAAGGGAACCCGAAAACGGAGGTCAAAGTGGATTTGCCCCGACAGACCATCACCAATCTCGCCACAGGGAAGAGCGAACACTTCGAGATCAACGCCTACAAAAAGGAGTGTCTCATCAACGGCTATGACGATATCGACTATCTATTAAGCAAGAAAAAGCTCATAGAGGATTACGAAAATAAAAACTCCGTGGCATGGAAATAATGGACACGACATTGCGTGACGGGGAACAGACATCCGGCGTCTCCTTCGCCCCGCACGAGAAGTTAGGCATCACCCGCATGATGATAGAGACCCTAGGGGTCAATCGTGTGGAAATCGCCTCCGCCAGAGTCTCCGAAGGAGAGACAGACGCGGTAAGGCGAATCGTCCAATGGGCAAGCCAAGCTGGTTGTCTGGACAGGGTGGAAGTGCTCGGGTTCGTGGACGGAGGAGAGTCCCTCCAATGGTTCGAATCGGTAGGCTGCAAGGTGATGAACTTGCTGACCAAAGGCTCCCAAAGACATGTGGAGTCACAATTGGGCAAAAGCACGAAAGAACACCTCGCCGACATCAGGGAGACCATCACGAAAGCCAACGAATTAGGCATCAGCGTCAATCTCTACATGGAGGATTGGAGCAACGGGATGATCCACTCCCGCGACTACATCGACGAATACATGGCGTCAATCGCAGACCTACCCGTAAAGCGTATCATGCTACCCGACACTTTAGGGATACTCAACCCGAAGCAAACCTATGAGTTTTGCAAGGAGATGATCGACCGCTATCCCCAATACCACTTCGACTTCCACGCCCACAACGACTACGACCTCGCCCTAGCGAACGTCTTCTCCTCCGCCCTCGCAGGCATACACGGCGTGCACACCACTTTCAACGGATTGGGGGAAAGGGCTGGAAACGCACCGTTGACCAGCGTCATAGCGGTACTTCACGATCAACTAAAAATAAAGACGACGATACGGGAAGATAAGATATACCAGATGAGCAAACTGGTGGAGACCTACTCCGGCATTCGCATTCCGAACAACAAACCGATCATCGGAGACAACGTATTCACCCAATGCGCCGGCATCCATGCGGACGGCGACACGAAAAACAACCTCTACTACAACGACCTCCTTCCCGAACGTTTCGGAAGAGAACGTGAATACGCCTTGGGAAAAATGTCGGGCAAGGCGAACATCCGTAAAAACATACAAGCCTTAGGCATCACCTTAGACGACGAGGCAATGACGAAAGTCACGCAACGTATCATCGAATTGGGAGATAAGAAACAGATCGTCACCCAAGACGAACTGCCCTATATCATCTCAGACGTGCTCAAACACCCCATCGAGAAACAGAAAATCCGCATGATCAACTACTCGCTCTCGCTCACCCACGGGCTACGTCCGTTGGCGACAGTGAAGATAGAAATCGACGGGGAGACCTACCAAGAGACCGCTCCGGGTGACGGACAGTACAACGCCTTCACCAAGGCGCTTTGGAAGATTTACACATCGCTCAAGAAACCTATTCCGGAACTTCTGGACTACTCAGTCATCATTCCTCCAGGCGGAAAGACAGACGCCTTGGTACACACCACCATCACATGGAAATTCAAGGACCACGTATTCAAGACCCACGGATTGGACGCCGACCAGACTGAATCAGCCATCCAAGCAACGGAAAAAATGTTAAACCTAATAGAAGAAAAGAAATGAAACTCAACTTAGCCATATTACCCGGCGACGGCATAGGACCCGAAGTGGTGGGAGTCGCCTTGGACGTCGTGAAAAGCGTCTGTGTGAAATTCGGACACGAACTAACCTATGAGACCGCACTGGTAGGAGCCTGCGCCATCGACAAATTCGGAGATCCCTACCCCGAATCGACCCACGCCCTCTGCATGCGGTCGGACGCCGTGCTCTTCGGAGCGGTGGGAGACCCTCGCTACGACAACGACCCGACCTCCAAAGTGAGACCCGAACAAGGGCTGCTCGCCATCCGTAAGAAACTGGGGCTCTTCGCCAACCTCAGACCGGTGGAGACCTATCCATCCCTCATCCACACCTCCCCCCTCAAGGAAGAGCTGGTGAGCGGCGCCGATTTCCTCTGCATCAGGGAACTGACGGGAGGCATGTACTTCGGAGAGAAAGGAAGAAAGGAGAACGGAAACGTGGCGTTCGACACCTGCATCTACAGCAAGGAAGAGATCAACCGAATACTGAAACTCGCCTTCGAGTACGCCATGCGCAGGAAGAAACACCTGACGGTCGTGGATAAAGCCAACGTTTTGAAGACCTCCCGCCTCTGGAGAGAAATGGCGCAAGCCATGGAGAAAAACTATCCGGAAGTGAAGACCGACTATATGTTCGTCGACAACGCCTCCATGCAACTGGTGCGCTCCCCGAAATTCTTCGACGTGCTGGTGACGGAGAATACCTTCGGCGACATCCTCACCGACGAAGCCAGCGTAATAGCAGGTTCAATGGGACTTCTCGCCTCCGCAAGCGTCGGAGAGCACACCAGCCTCTTCGAGCCCATCCATGGAAGCTATCCGCAAGCGGCGGGCAAAAATATCGCCAACCCATTGGCGGCGGTTCTATCGGCTGCCATGATGTTCGAATACGCCTTCGCGGCGAAAGAGGAAGGAAGAATCATTCGACAAGCGGTGAACTCATCCCTCGACGCAGGCGTCGTCACGGAAGATTTAGCTGAAAAAGGAGAGAAAGCATACAAAACGAACGAGGTGGGCAAATGGTTGTGCGATCATATCGCCAAGATATAAGCTACCATAAAAACCAGACATAAAAAACGTGGCGCACCATTCCAATGATGCGCCACGTTTATATTTTAAAATATTTCATTCAGGAGAGATATCTTTTCGGAACTCCCCGGAAATTTTAAATTCCTTACGCCAGTTCTCCTTCGCCTTTAAGGTCAAAATATTATCCGCAAGCGTAATGGAGAGATCCGCACCGCTCACCCAATCGGGGTAGCGCACCTTCACCTCCAAATGATTCCTATCCCCGCCAAAGCAGGCGGCCACGTGGAAGTCGCGGCGAATGCCACGGAAACGCTCCACAGCCCGAATGCTATAAGGCGGACAGACATCGGTAGAAGAAGTCAACCACTCCCCGCGACCCGCCGGGAAAGCATAAGACTCACCCGATTCGGTCGCAACAACCATCCGCAACGTATCCTTAGAAGAGGAGAGACGTAACGTCTTCCAATCCAAATCATTCTTCTCAAAAACGAACTCACCCTCCACCAAGCGAGCAAGTAACTTAGCGGAAGGTTTACCTTTTACCCCAGGCAACACATAGGACCCCTGCGCCTTCCGCAACTCATCATAAGCGCCACCCTCCGGCAAAGGAAGCGGTTGCGCTTTAGAGAGCAAATTCCAGACCAACTTACGTTCAGCCTTTCCGTTGCCCGTATTCGCCTGTGTGATGGCGACCACCATATCCTCCTTAGGCGCCACGATGATATATTGTCCCAAAGCGCCGTCCGCCCTAAAAGCGTCAGGATAGTCGCAACGCCACGTCTGGAAACCGTAAGTATCCGCCATATCAGTCTCCTGTAACGAAGAAGTCATCTCCTCCACCCAATCGGAAGCGACCAGTTGTCTGCCCTCCCAACGCCCCTTGTCAAGCAAGAGCTGACCGAATTTTGCCATGGACTCCAAGCGAAGCCAGAGACCCCACCCGCCCGTGTTGACGCCCTCAGGGCTCTCCTCCCACTGCGCCTCGGTGATGCCCATCGGGAAGAAAAGACGCTCGTTCAGATAATCCAAAAGCTTCCGACCCGTAACGCGTTGGACGATAGCCGACAAAAGATAGGAGCACATGGAGTCGTACCGGAAACGCTCGCCCGGATGGCCTACAGGCATAGACAAAAGTCTGCTCAACCAATCAGCGCAAGAAGTACGCATCAACCAATCAGGCTCGATGCCCGAAGTCATCGTAAGCAAATCGCGGAGCGTCATAGCCGCCAGGTTATCCGAAACACTATCCGGCAATAGTTCCGGGAAGAAAGCCGCCACACGATCGGTTAGGCGGAGGCGGTTCTCCTCAACGGCCAAGCCCACAGCCACACCGACGAACGTCTTGGAGGCGGAATAGAGCGTATGGCCATAATCCGGAGAAAAAGGCTTAGGAACCATCTCCCCCACCACCTTGCCATGACGAAGCACCATGACACCATGCGGCTCACCACCCGGGCGATCCGCCATAGCGTCGAAAAAAGAGCGTACATCCGAAGAAGAAAGGCCTTGCGACTCCGGGGAGAGACGCTCCAACAGAGCAGGCTGGGCGCAAACGCTTCCGTATGCGGCCAACAAGCAAACTAACGTATATTTAAAGGACAACATCATTCCATAAAATTTATTCACGTAAATTTATGAAATTCCAACAATTAGGAAGAGAAATAAGCAAAAGAAGAGGTTATAAATCCTTAAAATAATCTAAAATAATTTTTATCTTTGCGAAACCATAAAAATATATGGGAGTGAAGGGAAAAAGACATACATCAATTCAGAAATAAATTATTAATAACATATAAATAGAAAAAACATGAGAAAGTTATTTTTACTTACTTCTATGCTATTCGCAGCTGCGGCAAGTTTGTTTGCCGACGATGATTCCGATAAATATTGGCTCATCAAAGACGGTAAATTTGTGAATGAAAACGTTACTGTCGAACCTTATACAGGAAGAAGGGCATTGAAAGATGTTCCGAATCAGATGGCTGATACTGTAGTAAACGGAGAAGATATGGTTGTATACCGACAAATTTCCTACAACTACTTGGATGTGAAACTTCGCATAGATTCTTTGAATCCAATTGACAGGAGCAAATATCAAGTATTGGTATTGGAATACCAAATCCCGGAAGAATCTTCTAAGGCGAATCTAACACCAGTACAAAAAAAGCCTTTATTCATCATCGGACTTGATGAAAGTTATGAAACAATCGAAGAGTCTCCTGACGTGAACAAGACTGCTGCCAGAGTCCAATTCTCAGCGAAATGGGGTCCTGTGAACCAATGGGTGACAGAAAAACAATTTGTTTTCATGAATCCATCAATCAAGACAATCGGAGGTATCGTTTTCTCCTATGCTCGTGAAATATTCGCATCAAAGCAATTGATCCATGATTTCCCATACATAAAGAACTTCTATTTCGAACCATATGAATATGGTTCACCAATCTATGCGGAGAACTTTGAAGGTCCATCATTGGGTAACCTCTGGGATGAGACACAACTTTTAGGTAAAAACGTGAATAACGATAACTTCCATGGCGGAATCAGCCCAGTCGTAACAGGAAAAGACACATTGCAATACTTGAATAATCTTTCAGTGGTTTTATTTAGAGACTACCAAGCAGACTCCACTTTGGAGACCGCAACAGACGGATCCAAATATTATGACACTGAAATTTTACAAGGTCTTGAAATAGAAGCAAACAGAGATTCTGTCGTATTCCCAGGCATCCAACTTCCTGAGAACTGCCAAAAGGTTTATTCCCAAATGATCATCAAAAAGCACAAAAACGAGAATGGTCATTGGGTAGACGCAAGCTACAACACTGTCAAAGGTAAGGATATGCCAATTAAGCTAAGATTCAACACCGGCGAAGTAATCGATTTGGCGAAGGATGAGATGAACATCATTTGGACCGAATTCATGGGAGAGGTTGAGGTCCCTGCAGGAGCAACTTCTTGTGACTTAGTTTTCTGCTCAATGCCAGTCGGATATACAGTTGATAACATCGTGCTTTTCACCAAGAACACCAACGGTTTGAACGATTACCTAATAAATTCATTTGATATCGACGCATACGTTGACGCGAACGGCAACATCATTGTATTGAACGGAGAATTGATCGCTACCTACAACATGAAAGGTCAGATCGCCTCTAAGGACGACAATACTGTCATCATTGTCGTAAAGAATGAAGAGGGTGCCATCTCCACCAAAGTGATGATCAAGAAATAATACATGCGACTCCACTTAGTGGACGACGAATAATCTCAAAAAAGGCTCGGATAGTTCCGGGCCTTTTTTATTAAGCGACCACACAGAAGGGAGCGATGGAGTCCTGAATGAAAATCAAAGCAATAGAAATTAGAGCCTGAATTATGTTCGAAGACGATTCATTCGGACTTCTGAATTTTAAGAAAGCAATTTAGTCTTAACACGTTCCTTATGAGACATCCCAATACCAAATATGGACGAACTTATCATAAGCAGGAACATGAACATTGAACCTTTTGCCCCTTTTTGCATCATCAATTTCACAGGGACGAGAGAAATCACCGTAGCATCTGATTTCAAATAATAAATACAAGAAACTCGGAGAAAAATTACAACTGATAGGATCCTGATTTTTCCTTAATGGGATTTGGTATTCCTTCCCATCACATTATACTATATACACATATATTTTTATAAGATGCATTGAATTTATTCGTTACATGCTATAAACAGCTTATCCATGACGGCAATCTTACTAATACTATCGCTCAACTTAGTATGAAATCATCCTATCGCTACCCCTAAACTCGTTGAGCGCCACAAAGGCAAGCACAAACCTAAAATACCCAAGCAAACAGTTTTATAAAAGCTAACGAAACAAAAAAATTCACCAATGTTAGCCATTCCAAAATATTTTTATAAGACCATCTACTCCCTCCCAAAAAGGATTTGAAAGGAGAATTTTAAAAACATTATCACCTAAAAGCATAAAAAAAGCCGGACCTTATGAAGGATCCGGCTTAATTATCGATAAAATGTGAATTACTTCACGATCAACTTCTCTGTTGAAGTTCCGTTCTCACTCTTGATAGAGGCAACATAAACACCCTTAGCCAATGAAACCTTAGTTTCTTGGTTAGCCAATGCTTCGCCCTCATAAACAACAGAACCATCCAAAGCGCAGATTGAAACTGCAGCGTTAGCATCAACTAAAACGCTAACCTCTGAAGCAGCGCTTTGCCATACAGATGCCTTGTGCTCGCAAGCCACCTTCTCCGCATTAGCAAGAATTGCTTTCCAAGCTTCCTCGTTCTCAGGTTTTCCTTTGAACTTAACAGTTCCCAAACCTGCTGAAGTCGCCATGAACGCAACAGAGAATGTATGCTTACCCTCTGGCAAGTTGAGATAGAACTTAGTTCCCTTTGCATAGTCAGAAGTAACTTCTGCCCAGCCCCAATCTTGATAAGCGTTAGAATCATCGTAAGAACCACCGTGGCATGGAGTCAAGTTAACAGCCAAATGCTTAGCAGAACCGTCTTCCTCCACAAGAGCGTTCTTGCCATCTACGGCAAATGCCACCTTGTTGATACCCTCAGTGTGTGAAGCTTCTTTAGCTTGCTTGTTACAAGTATAGATTTCGAACTCGTAGATACCAGCGATCTTGATATCCATCGCATAGTTCACCCACTCACTTTGGCTGATGTAACCAAGGCTGATATATCCGTCTTCCGGATCATCAGGATTCGTGTAACCCAAGTCAACGGTCTCGTCGTTACGGATGTCATCCAAAACGCCGGCGTCACCCATGTTACAAGCATTTCTACATTGATCCAACCAGTCGTTGTCATTATCGTGGAATGCGATGTCAACGCCACCCTTGTCATATTTCATCAAGTTCAAATCAAAATCTTCAAAACCGTTGAATACTTGAGGTTCATCGTATGGCTCAGACAAAACATTTACAAAATTTGAATTGCTCTTCATTGCGGTCTTGATGAACTCACCGGATTGAGACCATTGAGATTGAGAAGGATTTTGGTCGTTATAGTATTGGAATGCGGAAGCAACCTCACCCTTATCGCACCAGCTCCAGTTAATCCAGCTGATCAATTGTTTACCGAGGTTCTTACCGTTACAGATGTCCAACATCATTTGACCAGTATTCTTCGCTTTGTTAAAATCGCCACCATCACCTGTGTGAGAAGAAAGACCCCACTCAGAAACGAAGATTGGCAAGAATGCTGCTGCGGAAGACAAGTAACCTAAATATCTCTCTTGGTCACCTGCATAATGGTGGAAACTGTACATCACATTCGGCAAACCGTAAGTGTCAACCGGATCCATCATCTGCCAAGTCAAACCTTGATCCCATTGAGGAGTACCAACCAATACGACAGCGTCACCGTCATTTTGTTTGATGACAGGAAGCACCTTACCTGCATAAGTCTTCACTTGCTCCCAAACATCCTTTACGAGAGGACCGCAAACGTCCGTAGAAACGTCCGTATTCGGCTCGTTACAAATCTCGTAAATGACATTGTCGTAGTTTTTTTGCCTAGCATATTGACAAATCTCCTGGAAGAATTGTTCTGCGCCATTGTAACTATTCGGGTCTCCTGGTTTCAAAATATGCCAGTCAACGATACAATACATGTTAAGGCTGTGGCAATAATCCATACAACTCTTAACCCATTGCTTGTTTCCGTTCGGATTGCCCTCATAGCCGTCGCCTTCCTTGATATACATAGCGATACGAGCCACGTTAGCACCGTTATTCTTCATTTCCTCGAAGTCCTTCTGCTCGTCGAAACATCTTTGTAAGTTGTCAAAACGACCGAAAGTACTCCAACCTTTCAATTGCACTGGCTCACCCGTGGAAGAACACAACTGGGTTCCAACCACTTGTAATTTGCCCCAATTGCTGTAATCACCCGCATTACATTGCAAGATGCACGCCAGCGCCATGGACACTAATGTAAAAAGTTTTTTCATGTGATAAAAATTAAAGTTATTATACTGATTGAAAATATTCAATTAACACTCAACCCACAAATTACATCAACAAAAATCATGCCACATGCATTACACAACACTCATCATTTTATTTATGGTCATGCAAAAATATAAAATTGAATTTACAAAACAAAAAAAAATGGACTATTGAAAAAATGGAGCACATAAAACGCACTCGCATCATAACATACGTGGGGCCTTCCCTATTAAATAGGTGGGATACCATAGCGTCCTATTTCGACCTTATCAGCGTGAAGTGTCCCTTAAAGAATCGGTCAATATCCTTCACATAGATGGCGTACCAATAATCTTCCGAAGGGAGCGGATTCCCATTGTAAGTTCCGTCCCACGAAAACTCAGGATCGTTCGTCTCGAAGAGTTTTTTCCCGAAACGGTCATATATTGAAACCTTCACTTGTTGGTACTTATCCAAATTGACAATCTCCCACCTGTCGTGTACCCCATCACTTTGCGGCGTGAAATATTCCGGAATGGTAAGCTCATCATACACCATGCTGAAAGTAGTGTCGGCTAAACATCCCCACCCGTCCTTGACCGTAAAGGTATAAGACATCGAAGGCACGACAAAATCGAGCTTGTTGACGGAAGAGAAGCCATCGCCCAAGTCATAGAGATAATCACCTGAACCGCCCACGCCATTGCAGATGGCCGAACGGCCTTCCGTCTCTAATTCGATGGAAGGATTTGGAGCGATATGGACAGCCAATTGCGATGTCTTCTCACATTTACCGTTCACAGCCTTCACATAATATTCCGCGTCAGCTGTCGGGCTGACACTGATCCTATCCCCAAAACCGAGCGTATCCGAAAAATCGACGGAAGCGGACCAAACGTACCGTGTCTCCGGTTCTGTCGCATGGACACGCAACTGGACGGTCTCTCCCTCACACACAGTCGTGTCCGCCAACGTAAACTCCATCGGTTGGGAGACACGGATCGTGAGCGAGAGCGTATCCGCATAACAACCCTCCTCCGTGCGGGCAATCAGGTCGTAGCGGAAATCATCATACGGATAATTATATTCGGAACCCGCCTCCATGACTCCACTCTCAGCAGGATAATCGACATCCTCGGGATGCCAAACATCCAATTTCAAATTACCTTCTGAGAAAGGAAAGTCGGTGGAGAGAAGCACGGAATCACCCAAACATATGGAATCCGCCGAAGCGGTGAAGGTGAAACCTGTAGGCACCTCCGCAATCCCCACAACAATGGATGTGTCGATCGCAGGACAATGGTTAGGCACGACGACCAGCGTATATTCCATCTCCCGGCTAGGACCATCGGTATAATCTCCAGCATACCAATCCTCGCCCATCACCGAGCCATTCCACAGTTCAAACTCGTCGACGACACTGCCGGACATAGACTTGCGCATGAAAATCCTGGAGAGGTCCGTCAAAGAGGAGACGCTATACTGTAAGGTCAACTCGGCGCCGGGACACACCTTATCCTCTCCCGTCAGCCCAATTTCAGGAGCAGAAACAACATGAACTCTCTCCTCCATCACGCTCGCACACTTTCCGTCGACCAACTTCACATAATAGGTTTTCTCCTCGGACGGAATGATATTTAACTTATCACCCGTACCGATCGTATCGGTAAAGTCTGCATTACTAGACCATATGTAGTTCTCTCCCGTACCCGACGCGCGGACACGCAAAACGGCAGACTGCCCTTCACACACCGTCGTATCCCAAGGCTCGCCCGTCACCGGCTCAAGCATATGGACGGAGAGCGTGTGCGCTTCTCCTAAACATCCGTTACTATATGTTGGCACAAGACGATATTCCAACTCCCCGTCAGGATATACATCTACGGGATTGGTACATTTCTCCACTATCTCCTTCGCTTCACCATAATTCCCCGGATAGTAGGAATACAACGCCATGGACTCCGGTTCGTTAGGGAATAGTGCGGTAAGCGTCACCGGATTTCCCGGACAGACGGAATCGGCAGAGGCCGTGAACGTGTAATCCGGCTCCTTGTCAGCAGGTGTTACATTGAGAGAAACTTGCATCGCCGCACATTGTTTAGGAACGACAACCAACGAGTATTCGGTCTCTTGCTTAGGAGAGCGGGAGAGATGATAATAAGCAATATTCTGATTCATTCTCATGGAACTATTCCATAAGGTCGTGTCTCCGACAAGGATTCCATCAACAAATTCCCTAAAAGCAACTTCAGAGATGCCATCCAATGAAGAGACTTCCCCGTAAAGATTCACAGCGTTATCCGGACATATCACATCGTCGCCAATCAATTGAATTTTTGGTGGATTAAAGAGGGTGACCTTCTGCTCCAAAACTTTCTCGCACGCCTCGTTTTTCACCTTCACATATAAGGTTGTATCACTCATAGGCGTGAAACTGAACGTCTCTCCCGTGCCGAGTAGATCCGAACAATCGGCGGAGCTTGACCACGTATATTGTGAGCCTAGAGCAGCCACTTGCACAGCCAAATCAAGAGGTATGCCCTCGCATGCGACCGTATCACTCGTCACATCCTCAATCGGTGCGGAGACATGAACCTTTTGCCACAACGTGTCCGCAAGACATCCCTCATTCGTTCGGGTAAGTAATTGATAACGGAAATCACCCGGGTCGGGATAAACGACAATCGTATTCGTTCTAAAAATACCTCCCTCTCCAGCCATTTCCGTTTCACCAGGATGCCAAATTTCCAATTGCGCTTTCCCTTCCGAAAGAGGGAAATCAGTTTTGATTATCAAGGAATCACCATAGCAGATGGTATCCGCAGAAACCTCGAGCGTGAAATTCTTTGGCACGTCATATACCTTCACCGTATACGACATTCTATTCTCCGGGCAATACTTTGTGTTCACCTTGATAGTATATTCGGTCTCCTGCTTAGGCGCAATCAGAAGTTGTGTGTAAGATGTCGAAATATAATCCGACGACAATATCTGTTCCGCTGTCGTGTCAGCGTTCGATTCCTGCAAGGCGACTTCGACGACCTGAGATAAATCGGACACCAAATAATCAAGGCTCACTTCATTGCCCGGACATATTATTCCCGGTCCGATAAGATCAAGCTCCACCGGCTGTACCACATAGAGTGTCACGACATTGGAGTAATTATCCTTGCCCCTCTCCCGTATTTTGTATTGTGTGGTTGTTGTGGGACTAACCTTGTTCGTCGATTTCGGATCTAATGAAAATTCGGTTATTTCCGTAAAATCATCAGCAATATCAGCCTTGGCTAACCAAACAATGTCCGAAACGTTACTGAAACCCGTCTTTAACGTCGCCTCTCCTCCCAAACAAATCGTATCGGTGGAAATAGATAACAACAATTCTTGCGGATGGAGAATTGTAACAGGTACGGAGATTCTCGCATCAGGACATACTGTTCCCTTAGCTTCAAAAGTATATTCGCAGTCAACATCAGATATGTCAGACACGCCTAAATCATAAGATTTCGTCTCCTCGTTAAAACCTATTCTTTTTTTCCACTCATACAACTTCACATCACCAGTAATATCAGCCCGTAAATTGATAAGTTCACCCTTAATCACCTCCACCAAAGCCGGTTCAACCTTAACCTTTATCGAATCCTCCACAAACACCGCTACCGAGTCCGAATAGGTAATCGGACATGTACCATCGTCAGTGGTACGGATACGATAAACAGTCTCACCATCCGGCTGCACTTCTAGCGATCCCGTCAAATCCGTAGAGAAAGACTCAAAGGAGGTGGAACCTGCTGTCATACGTTCCCACACGATATCAGTCGCCCCTCCATAATTGGCGGTTAAGGTCACCGTGCTATTTTCACATATGGTGTCCGCAGAAATCTTTAGCTTTAAATCGTCCGCCTGCAACACGTCAAACCAAGTGCTATCACTCACACTCGGACAAGTTTTAGCGATATATGTAACAATGTATTCGCAACTAACATATGGAGTATCCGTAGTCATACCCGTCTCCGATAAAATCTCGAATCCATCTTCACTTCTTTTCGACCATCTTAGACCAATCACACTAGCCGATTTGGAGACGGCGCTCAACATAACTCCGGATCCGGCACAAACCCTATAATCCTCGAATTTCTTACCAATGTGTATGGAATCCTCCACATAGAAGCTGACCGTATCGGAAAATACAATCTTACAAATATGTGGATCTACCTCCGAAATGGCATAATAAGAATCACCATGGTTCGGACTTACCTCGATGGAAGGACCATCTTCCGTCGTTAACTGGAAAAAGGACGCACTTCCCGCCTTCTTCACCCTCCAAGAGACCTTGACCGAAGGAGAAATATTCAAACTCAAGACAGAAGAACCTCCCTCGCAAATGGAGTCCTTACCATCTAAAGGGATAAAAACCCTATCAGGAACAATCACGCGCACCACGCAGGAGTCGGTATCCGAGGTACATTTATCATTCACGGCACAAACCGCATAATGGGTCAAATCAGTAGGAGATACCTTCATGAGAGGTCCATTCTCCGTCGTAATGGGCGTCCATGCCGCATCAATATCAGTCTTATACATCCAATGATATTCGTCCACATTCACCCCATTCGTCACAGAAACTGAGAGGGAGACTGAGTCATCCTTTATCAAGCAAAAAGAAGTATCGATAGGAGATAATGATATCTCCGGAGTCACACAATGACAAGTAAGTGTGGAGACGTTGGTAATCATATAGATGGAACACGCATCGTTCGAATAGCCATTATCCGCGATGAATTTAGCGGTCGTTTCGTCCTTCGCAATGACCGCACGGTAACGAATTCCAACAACGGACTCCTCAAAAGGCACTCGAAGGGAATAACTCTTCTCACCACTCACACTCGGCACAATATCCCAACTGTAACCACCATCCAATGATTTCTGCCATACAACATAAACGTTAGGGTATGAACTCTCCCATTCAGACATTTCAGAAAGGTTGAGTGTGGTGGAATCGCCACAAACGCCATCCACATCTGGGGTTAAACCGGCACTCAAAATAGTTGCTGGCACCTCTTTCTCACAAGCGATAAGTGAGATATCATCAATGGCCATATCATCACCAAACGTACCCTTTTTCGCACAATCATATATATTAAGAGTCGCATGCGTGTTGCTGCCAGAATTAAACTGGACACCATAAGGCAACCACGTGGAAATACCTTCAGGAGCGGCAGGTACTTCACCCGACAATTCGGAGGCTAATACGGAAGTACCATCGTCACCGATAATCTCAAACAAAAAATTCGGCAAAGCATCGGTTGGTTGAAGATTCCTTGATACACACATCGCATACATAGAAAAATAATACCAGGTGTTAGGACACAAATCAAAATCGATTTCTTTTTGGAAGATAAGCATATTAGCATATGCTACACCATCAGGATTGTTAATCACTAAGAACCCTCCATCTTTATTACCCGTATGATCTCTTCCACCAGCAAATCCGACACTATTCCCACCTTTGGCGTCATCCATATGGGAAACGATCGCATACATATTATTATTTAAAAACTTAGTCGGTTCGAAATTCCTATTTTGCACGTCCGCACACGCTTTCCTTTCTCCACGAGGCGTACTTTTGAAATCCTCTTTCCATACTACTAGTCGATTCTCGTCAGTACCACATATCGCCAAATTGCACTCCAATGAGACATCAAACGACTGTACGATACTACCGACACCTTGCAAAATAACATGAAACAACTGCTTGCCACCATTATTGTTTACAACATCAATAGAATAAACATTCTGTCCGCTCTCAGGCAATGCCGACCATGTATTTCCATCGTCATCCGAACGTTCCCACCTGCAATCGTTATTGGAGCCAAAATTGGTTGGTAAAACACATTCAAGAGTATGTTTTTTCCCACAAGTTTCTCCACTAATTGATGACGTTTGCACACCATCGATTAATATGGTTTGCGCGACGGAGCCCACCGAGAAAAAGAACAGCAACATGAAAAGCCCTATAATAGAGCGTCTTATTTCCATTATATTCGTATTTTTATTATTACCCATAGTACTGAAAAAACTTCCAAATTTTATATACCCCAAAAGTATATTGATCGATTAGACCAGCATGCAAAGATACAACATTTTAATTCAAAATAATAGACGGGAAGTGAAGTTCCCCGTCCGTCATTTATCCCTCTACAACTACTTAGCCCTTATCAATGTAAAATGTCCCTTGAAGAATCGATCAATATCCTTCACATAGATGGCGTACCAATAATCTTCCGAAGGGAGCGGATTCCCATTGTAAGTTCCGTCCCACGAAAACTCAGGATCGTTCGTCTCGAAGAGTTTTTTCCCGAAACGGTCATATATTGAAACCTTCACTTGTTGGTACTTATCCAAATTGACAATCTCCCACCTGTCGTGTACCCCATCACTTTGCGGCGTGAAATATTCCGGAATGGTAAGCTCATCATACACCATGCTGAAAGTAGTGTCGGCTAAACATCCCCACCCGTCCTTGACCGTAAAGGTATAAGACATCGAAGGCACGACAAAATCGAGCTTGTTGACGGAAGAGAAGCCATCGCCCAAGTCATAGAGATAATCACCTGAACCGCCCACGCCATTGCAGATGGCCGAACGGCCTTCCGTCTCTAATTCGATGGAAGGATTTGGAGCGATATGGACAGCCAATTGCGATGTCTTCTCACATTTACCGTTCACAGCCTTCACATAATATTCCGCGTCAGCTGTCGGGCTGACACTGATCCTATCCCCAAAACCGAGCGTATCCGAAAAATCGACGGAAGCGGACCAAACGTACCGTGTCTCCGGTTCTGTCGCATGGACACGCAACTGGACGGTCTCTCCCTCACACACAGTCGTGTCCGCCAACGTAAACTCCATCGGTTGGGAGACACGGATCGTGAGCGAGAGCGTATCCGCATAACAACCCTCCTCCGTGCGGGCAATCAGGTCGTAGCGGAAATCATCATACGGATAATTATATTCGGAACCCGCCTCCATGACTCCACTCTCAGCAGGATAATCGACATCCTCGGGATGCCAAACATCCAATTTCAAATTACCTTCTGAGAAAGGAAAGTCGGTGGAGAGAAGCACGGAATCACCCAAACATATGGAATCCGCCGAAGCGGTGAAGGTGAAACCTGTAGGCACCTCCGCAATCCCCACAACAATGGATGTGTCGATCGCAGGACAATGGTTAGGCACGACGACCAGCGTATATTCCATCTCCCGGCTAGGACCATCGGTATAATCTCCAGCATACCAATCCTCGCCCATCACCGAGCCATTCCACAGTTCAAACTCGTCGACGACACTGCCGGACATAGACTTGCGCATGAAAATCCTGGAGAGGTCCGTCAAAGAGGAGACGCTATACTGTAAGGTCAACTCGGCGCCGGGACACACCTTATCCTCTCCCGTCAGCCCAATTTCAGGAGCAGAAACAACATGAACTCTCTCCTCCATCACGCTCGCACACTTTCCGTCGACCAACTTCACATAATAGGTTTTCTCCTCGGACGGAATGATATTTAACTTATCACCCGTACCGATCGTATCGGTAAAGTCTGCATTACTAGACCATATGTAGTTCTCTCCCGTACCCGACGCGCGGACACGCAAAACGGCAGACTGCCCTTCACACACCGTCGTATCCCAAGGCTCGCCCGTCACCGGCTCAAGCATATGGACGGAGAGCGTGTGCGCTTCTCCTAAACATCCGTTACTATATGTTGGCACAAGACGATATTCCAACTCCCCGTCAGGATATACATCTACGGGATTGGTACATTTCTCCACTATCTCCTTCGCTTCACCATAATTCCCCGGATAGTAGGAATACAACGCCATGGACTCCGGTTCGTTAGGGAATAGTGCGGTAAGCGTCACCGGATTTCCCGGACAGACGGAATCGGCAGAGGCCGTGAACGTGTAATCCGGCTCCTTGTCAGCCACCTTTACAAAATGAGAGACCTGCGCCGCCGCACATTGTTTAGGAACGACAACCAACGAGTATTCGGTATTCTGTTCAGGAGAACGAAGAACTTGAAAATTCCAAGCGTCCTTCACACCTCCCATGGAGTTGTCCCACAGACTCGAATCTCCGACAACAATGCCCCCAACGGATTCCCTCAAAATAACCTGGGAAATATTTTCCATAGAAGACACACCGCCCATGAGATCCACAGAAGTATCCCGACATATGAAATCATCACCCTTCAAATAGATTTCAGGCAGAGAGAAGAGGAACACATTCTGTTCCAAAAACTTCTCGCACGCCTCGTTTTTCACCTTCACATAATAGGTCATATCCTCAGTAGGAGTGATCCTGAGCGAATCATCCGACCCGACCACATTCGAGAAATCGGCGGTATTGGACCATGTAAACTGGGAGCCTGATTCTGCGACATGGATACGCAGAACAGCGGGAACCCCTTCACACACCGTCGTGTCCGTCACCACATCCTCAAGAGGTTTCGAAACATGGATATCTTTGAAAATAGGTTCCGTTCTACACTCATTTTCCGAATATGCGATAAACCCATAACGTGAATCGCCAAGATTCGGATATCTTGTGATGGCGTTTGATTCGAATCGAACCATTTCAGGACTCTTTTCGAACAAGTACTCAGCGTCTGTTGACGGCCAAAATTCCAACCACAAATTATCTTCCGAGAAAGGAAAATCTGTAGTGAAAACCACAGAATCACCTTCGCAGATAGTATCCGCTGATGCAGTGAACGTAAAATTATTTGGCACGTCATACAACTTCAACGGAAACGACACACTCTTCTCCGGACAATACTTAGAAGTTACCACGAATGCGACTTCCTTCTCCTGATCAGCGAGAACGGATAAAAGATAATCTCCGCTACAATAATAAGAAGTGCTAGAGAAAGTCAATGGCGACTTTACCTCACTTGTATCGGTGGTTTCCATCATAAAAACCTCATTAACTGGTATTTTGGAGTTAAAAAAGCTTTTGAAATATACTATTTCGCCAGGACATGCAGTAACAACATCATCAACGGATTTCATCTCCACCGGTTGTGCCACATATAGCGTTACAATATCGGAATAATTATCCGTGCCCTTCTCCCGTATTCTGTATTGTGTGGTTGTTGTGGGGCTAACCTTGTTCGTCGACTTCGGATCTAAAGAGAATTCCGTTATCTCCGTAAAATCATCAACAGTATCAGCCTTGGCTAACCAAACGATGTCCGACACGTTATTGAAACCCGTCGTTAACGTCGCCTCCCCTCCCGAACAAATCGTATCAGCGGAAAGGAATAACGTTAATTCCTGCGATACCTCCAACATCTTCACCGTATGCGACAATCTCTTCTCCGGACAATACTTTGTGTTCACTATTAATGTATATTCGCTCTCCTGCACAGGCGTAAATAGCAACTGACCGTAAGTAGTGTTCCCATCGGACGGAATACTCCGTTCCATCACAGTGTCAACATTTGATTCCTGCAAGGTTATTTCAGCGGTAGCGTATTGAGCAGTCACTTTATAATAGAGCGCCACTTCACAACCCGGACTTGTAATCTTCGGTCCGTTTAGCTCCATCCCCGCCGGTTGTTCCACATAAAGTGTAACGATATCGGAATAATTATCCGTCCCCCTCTCCTGTATTTTATATTGTGTGGTTGTTGTGGGAGTAACCTTATTCGTTGACTTCGGATCCAAAGAGAATTCCGTTATCTCCGTAAAATCGGCAGCGTCGTCCTCTCTAGCTAGCCATATGATGTTTTGCACGTTGCTTAAATCCGTCGTTAACGTCGCCTCCCCGCCCGAACAGATCGTATCGGTGGAAAGCGATAACATTAATTCTTGCGGCTGGATAACAGTGACAGGAACGGTAACACTTACGTCCGGACAAAGATTCCCTCTTGCTTCGATAATGAAATCACAATCAACGTCAGCTACATCATTAATCTCATAATCGTAACCCTGAGTAGTTTCAGTAAGATCAACCTTTTTCTTCCACTCGAAAGATTTCATGTCGCCGGTAATTTCCGCCTTCAGCTCGAATAATTCATCCTTCGAGATTTCCACATATGGAGGTTCCACCATAATCCTTATCGAATCCACGACAACAACCATGGCCGTGTCCGAATAAAAGACAGGGCACTTACCATCATCCGCTGTACGGAAACGATAAAGAGTCTTATTATACGGGATCACATCAATCGACCTCGACATATCCGTGGAGATCGTCTCAAAATTGTTGTACTCTTCAGACTGTTTTTCCCATACAATATCAGTCGCCCCGTCATAATCGGCAAATAAAGTCACCGTTCCATTTTCACAGGTAGTGTCAGCCGAAGCCATTATCTTCAAGTGCAAAGAATCCGTCACAAAAAAGGTAATCGTATCGGAAATACCACTCGCGCACGTTTGGGGATCCATCTCCGTTATGGCGTAATAAGAATCACCTCGTCCCGGAGTCACCTCCATGGAAGGGCCATCTTCCGACGTGAGCAAGGAGAAGTCGGACTCCGTCGCCTTCTTCACCATCCACGAGACCTTAGTGGTAGGAGAGACGTTGAGACTCAACTCCGAAGAACCTCCCGTACAAACGGTGTCTTTCCCCATTAATGGGAAGTGAGTATTCTCCACATCCTTCACACGCACCACACAAGATGCGGTATCCGAAAGACAATCGCCGTTCACGGCATAAGCCGTATAGTAGGTCGTCACATTAGGAAGGACCTTTAAAACGGGACCATTCGCCTTCCGAATAGGTGTCCATGCCAACTCCGGACTTGTCCTATACATCCAATGATACTCATCCACATTCGAGCCATCCGTCACAGCGAAATTGAGCGCAATCGAATCGGCATCCGCCCCCTTGCAGACAGAGACTTCGGAAGGAGTCAAGGAGACAGGCGCTTCGCAATGGCAGGAAAGCGTCAGCATATTGGTAATCTTAAAGTAAGGACAACTCTCCTCCGCATGACCATTCGCATCGATATAATTAGCCGCCCTCTCATCCTTCGCGATAATCGCACGGTAACGGATACCATCAATCGATTTCTCAAAAGAAACTTGGGCGGTATATTTTTTTATACCGCTCAACTCAGGCACAGAGATCCATGTGTTTCCGCCATCCGTCGATTTCTGCCAAAGGATATACACGTTCGGACAACTGGTCTCCCACTCAGACATATTGGATAAACTCAAAGTGGTGACATCACCACAAACACCGTCAACGTCGGAAGAAGACCCCGCAGTCAATTTGGTCTCGGGCACCTCCGTATCGCATGTATAAAGAGTAAAATCGTCAATGCACACTTTGTTGCCTTGCGCCGCAGTACCTATATCGGTAATTTTGATAGAAACACGTCTGTGGTTTCCCGAATTGAATCTGACGCCAAAAGGATACCAATCCGACTTGCCTAAAGGAGAAAGAGGTATCAAATTGGTAGAATTACTACCCAAAGTTGTGCCATCCTCCGCTATAATATAAAACTCCAAATTAACACTATTCTCGATTTTCGACACATTCATCGCATATGCCATAAAATAATACGAAGTGTTAGGGCACAAGTCAAAATCGATCTGCTTTTTATATATATCATAAATAGGCATAAACTTTCTACAATTGGGACATTTATAATTATTGAAGAATAAAAAACCACCATCCTTGTTACCCGTATGGTCTCTACCACCAGTAAACACCTCCATATCATCACCTTTGGCATCATCCATATGGGAAATGACCGCATACATACTATCTCCCACGATTGAATTAATGTCACCATTAAATTCCCTATTTATCACATCAGAACAATTTCGTCTTTTACCACGAGGCACACTACTGAAATCATCTTTCCATACCACCAAACGATTGTCAATCGTACCGCATGTCTCAGGCACACCACACTCGACAGAGACGCTTTGGCGAGCCAAAAGCTGCTCGCCACCACTTTTCTTTGTAAGTAGGCAACGATAATAACCTATAACTCCAGGCTGACTTGTCACCTCTATCTCGCTTGTTGTCGCATAATCCGTCCATGTTTGATCATCTTCGGAATACTGCCACAACATATTGTATAAATAAGCATCTGTAATACTTAATCGATGTTTTCTATCACAATCATAGTTTTCTATACTCTCCCGTATCCTTGCGCCATTTCCGTCAACCTTTATGAAAGTACTTGCACTTGAATTTTGTAATGACGCATACACATTCGACCCAAGCAAGACAATCATGATTACCCCCATTATGCGACGCCCTATCCCCATCATATTCTTCCTTTTATCATTACCCATATCACTGAAAAGCTTTTCAATTTATTCTAACCCCGAAATGTCATATTGACTAACTTGGCAAATATACGAAGATAATAACATTTCCTACGCCAAAAAAGTAATTTTTTTCACATATTATATAAACTTTTTAGCGCACGTCAAAACCATACGTTCCTCCCCAATTAATCATTTTTTAGCCAAAATTTATCATCAACTATTTCCTTCGTGTGGGAAGAATCACTATATTTGAAAAAATATCTAATGATAGAATTTTAAATAGTTTTATTTTATGCAATACGGATTTTTCGACGACGAGCACAAGGAATACGTCGTCACCAAACCTGACACTCCAAAGTCTTGGAGTAACTACTTGGGTGATACCCGCTACGGAGCGATCATCACCAACAACGCCGGAGGTTATTCTTTCTTCCGCTCTTCTGTACAAGGTTGTTTCCTTAGAATCAAGTTCAACACCGTTCCATTAGACCAGCCTGGACGCTACATCTATCTGCACGACTGCGAGTCCAAGGACTTCTGGTCCGGTTCTTGGCAACCTGTGGGCAAGCCGCTCGACCAATACAAGAGCGAGTGCCGCCACGGTTCCGCATACACTAAGATCTCTTCGGAATATAGCGATATCAAGACCGAAACGCTTTACTTCGTGCCTAAAGGACAGGAGTTCGAGGTTTGGCACGTGAAGGTGACCAACATGGGCAAGAAGTCACGCAAATTGCGCGCCTTCACCTACGCTGAGTTCGCCTCCAACTGGAACATGAACGATGATAGCAACAACTTGCAATATACGCAGTATATCATCAAGACCGCTTACAAGAACGGTTTCATCGACCACGGCAACAACCTCTATATGCCTGAGGAGCCTGAGAACTTCCAGAACAAAGACCAAGCCCGCCACTCTTTCATCGGCGTCGTTGGTCAAAAGGTAACTGGTTACGATAGCGACCGCGACAAGTTCATCGGCGCATATCATACTTACGCGAACCCTATCTCTGTTGTGAACGGTCAATGTGGCAACACGGTGACTGAAGGTGACAACGGTTGCGGTACGCTTCAAGTCGACTTGGACTTGGCTGCCGGCGAGACAAAGGAGTTCACCGTAGTGCTCGGTATCGGTAAGGCTTGGGTGGAAGGAAAGAAAGCCGCTAAGATGGTGGCTACCCCTGCTAAGGTAAAGGCTGAGTTCGACAAGGTGGTTAACTACTGGCACGGACGTATCGAGGGTCTTTCTGCTAACACTCCAGATGCTGCATTCAACAGCATGATCAATATGTGGAACCCATTCAACAACTTGATCACCTACGCTTGGAGCCGCGCGGCTTCCTTGATCTATCGTGGCGAACGTGACGGTATGGGTTACCGTGATACGATCCAAGATATGTTGGGCGTCATCCACAACATCCCTGAGGAGGTGGTTGAACGTCTCGAATTGATGTTGACCGGACAAAACTCCAACGGTGGCGCCATGCCGGTTGTGAAGCCTTTCGCCCACAACCCTGGCCACGAGGCTCCTACGCCTGAGAACGAGTTCCGTTCTGACGACTGTATGTGGCTGTTCTGCACCGTTCCTACTTATGTGAAGGAGTTGGGTAACATCGATTACTATAACAAGGTATTGCCTTACTCGGATAAGGGCGAAGGCACCGTGCTAGACCACTTGAAACGCGCCATCCAATTCAACTTGGACCGTTGCGGAAAGAACAACTTGCCTTGCGGTCTGAAGGCTGACTGGAACGACTGCTTGGTGTTGGGCGCTAAGGGTGAGACAATCTTCGTGGCTATGCAATTGCGCTACGCGTTGACTGTCTATATCGACATCTGCAACCGCTTGAAGAAAGCCGATGAGGTGAAGTGGGCGGAAGGTCACTTGACTCGTTTGACCAAGGATATCGACAAGGCGGCTTGGGACGGCGAATGGTATGTGCGCGCCATCAAAGAGGACGGCTACATCTTCGGTACGAAGAACGATCCGAACAACGAGGGTACCATCTGGTTGAACCCTAACTCTTGGTCGGTCATCTCCGGACAAGCAACAGGCGAACGCGCCGAGACGGTGATGAATAGCGTCGAGAAACGTTTGGCTATCAAATATGGTTTGGTGCTCTGCGATCCTCCGTACGAAAAGACTGAGGCTTCGGTCATCAAGGCTCCTCTCTTCATCAAGGGTATGAAGGAGAACGCGGCTGTCTTCCAGCACACGCAAGGTTGGGGAATCATGGCGGATTGTATCTTGGGTCACGGTAAACGTGCCTTCAAGAACTACAAGAACTACTTGCCTGCCGCTTACAACGAGCGTGCCGAGGTTCGCCAAATCGAGCCTTACGTATATGCGCAGACCACTTGTTCAACCTACAACATGCGCGCTGGTCAAAGCCGTTGCCCATGGTTGAGCGGTACCGCTTCTTGGGCATACTTCACAGCCGCTCAATACATCTTGGGTATCCGTCCTGACTACGAGGGATTGTTGATCGACCCATGTATCCCAGGCTGGAAGGGCTTCACCGCTACCCGTCGTTTCCGCGGCAAGACCGTAAACATCACTGTCAAGAACCCTAAGAAGGTGGAGAAGGGTGTCGTTTCCGTCACTTTGAACGGAAAGGCCATCGAAGGCAACGTCGTTCCTTTCAGCAAGATGAAGAATGTGAACGAGGTGGTAGTTACAATGGGCTAATCCATGAAATTAAGAGGTAAGAATTAAGATTTAAGAATTCTTATACTGATAATAGAGGAGCAAGGGACTTGGGTCTTTTGCTCCTTTTAATTGCTTGTTTTGGTATAATAACATAATATAAATAATCTACACATTGTTTTGAATCGCAAAATATTATTTTGAAACGCAAAACAAATCTACTATATTTGCACAACAATGAGAATAATAGCAAGAAGCAAAATCTGCGCTTACTACGCAATTCATGCGGATTCGAAAATAGCGTTAGAAGAATGGTTTGTCAAAACAAAAAAAAGCGATTGGAAGTGTTTTGAAGACATAAAAAAGACTTTTAATAGTGTGGACTATGTTGGAAACCAACATTATGTATTCAATATTAAAGGTAATCAATATAGACTAATCGTCGTGGTCAAATTTGTGATTGATACTGTACTTATCCGTTTTATCGGAACGCATTCCGAATATGATAAAATAGATGCAAAAAACATATAGATATGGCAAAGTTAAAAACACAAGTGGAATACGAGGTGATTTTGGAGCGAATTGAGGAATTGCTTCCTATGGTCACAGACGATACGTTGCCTACGGAAAAGCATGCCGTGGAATTGAACATCCTTTCAGAGTTGGTTGACGAATACGAAGAGGAGCATTATCCTATAACAGCTCCATCGCTCATAGAAATAGTGAAGCTTCGATTAGTGGAAATGGGACTAACGCAAGCCGCTTTCGCTGAATTGATTGGCGTAAGTCCATCAAGGGTAAGTGACATTCTTAATCAACGATGCGAACCGACGCTTCAAGTGGCCCGTAAGATTAGTCAAACGCTAAAAATAGATCCGAGCATTGTTTTAGGTGTGTAAATACAATTAGCTTTATGAGCGCTTAACTTATTGTACAATTTTTATTGAGAAAATTTCGAGGAGCAAGGGACTTGGGTCTTTTGCTCCTTTTGTTTGTCTCCACATTAGACTTTTTGCTGGTCCGAGCAAAAAATAGTACAGATTTACGATAGAATCGAAATTTTGTACCAGTTACCAGAACACAAAAAAAGTCCGAGGAATCTCTTCCCCGGACCTTCTATCTCTCCGTATCATCATCCCTCTATTGCGTGTTACTTCTTGACAAATTTTAAATTCTCTTTTTGTGGCGTGACTGCGATGTAGGCTTTGCCGTCGGACAATGCCTCTTGGCTGACCGCACGTCCCTCCATATCGAAGAACTGGGCGTCCTTCAACGTTTTGATTTTGTCATAGTCGACATAGTCCTTCAGTCCTACCGAACTGTGCGATGCAAATTTCAGCCAATCGATGTTCACATAGCTTCCCACTATCTCCACTTTGAGAATGTGTTCTCCCTTTTCCAATTGAAACGTGCCGACATTAGTCTCCTCGTAAACGGACCAATCCTCACAGGTCTGGGGAATCGTGTAGTCCTCGGTCAATTGTTGGTTGTCGAGATAGAGCTTGAAGCCCTCCGTCTCACCACCGTCCGAAACATAAGCCGTGACGTCATATTCGCCACTCTCCTCAACGTTCACCGTATATTCCAACCATTCGCCCTTCTCCGTATAACCGATCGCGAGACCGTCGCCGTTCTTCACGACATCTACTCCCTCGTCCGTACGAAAATTACCATCGCCCTTGTTGCTATCATCATTATCGTAGTAGGAAAACCCCTGTCCTGCCTCATCGTAATTCTCCGCTTCAATCTTACCGGGAATTGTGGCAGTCACATTCTTATAAGGGTTCTGAGGCACGTTCACCGGCGTGATATAGACCCTGTATCCGTACAACTCGCTCTCGATTCTCACAGGAACGGTAAGGCTTCCTCCGTTGATGGCCATATCGGACTCTGAGACCAATTCAGTACCGTTGACAGGCGTGTTGATGCTCTTCCAAGTGACGCGTTCCACCCTTACCCTTACGGTACCGCCGAGGAAGTCAGGGAAGTTATTAAAGACCACATTCACGTCTCCGACAGAATTTCCTCCCAAGACTAAGCTCGCACAGTAGTGTTTCTTGTCGACGGAAGCGAAACCGTCCACGCCCTCGCTCCTATCGTTCGGAGGCGTCACGTTAGCCATATAGCCCTCCATGTCACCATACCATTTGTAGAGCCACCAGCCTCCGCCTTTTTGTCCGTTGTCGGTAAGCAAGCTACCCAACCGTCCCGGATGCGGCACATGCCACCAAGAGATGGTCGCGCTCTCCACATTGTATCTTTCGAACTTGGCGATGAAAGGCACGGAATAACCCGGGCAACCTTCATACTGCTGTTTGCTGGATTCCGAACCCGCACAATACTCGTTGATGCAATACGGACGTTCCGGAATACCCAAATCCTGTTGCGCCTTACGCACAGCGTTCACCGCATCCACGAATCCGCCGCTTCCCCATTGGTGCCAGCAGATAAGGTCAGGCAAACAATTGTTCTCCTTACAGAATTTGAGGAAAGTCCTCATCCTGGAATCGTTGTAATAAGCCATACAAGGTCCAACGATCTTCGTGTTAGGGTCCAGTTTACGGAGCAACTCGTAAGTCGGCTTCCAAACCGTGGAATTGATGTCTCCGTTAGAGTTGTTCCACGTTCCGTCCGGTTCGTTCCAGATCACGTAACTATGGATATTGTCCACCCCTTCGGAGAATCTTCTCTTCACCTGAGTCTCAACGGCGCTCAGCCAAGTTTGCAAACCCGGCCATTTGTAAGGCCAGTTAGGCAAGTAGTCGGGCAATGTGATCTGCACTTGGGCAGTCGTGTTCTGCAGACGTTTCGCCACGACGTAGCCGTCACCGAACGGGTGTTGGTTACCATTCTTACCCTCTGGGGGTTGACAAAACATGTGAGGTTTCAGAGGGGCGACCATCTCCTCTATATTAGCAGGTTCATTCTCCGTCATACCATATAAGGAACCTGACGCGCAATGAGTCACGGGACGAATACTATCCCCCAAGTCCACCTTCAACGTTTGCGCGGCAAACATATTTAAAGATGGCGCCAGTAGCGATGCTACTAAAATTGTGATGTGTTTAAGATTACAGTTCATGGCAGCTCATTTTTTTGTTAAACGTTACAACGCAAAGGTATGCGTCCATCACTTTGTAGGATATGAGAAGAGTTCCAAAAATTATAAATTTTGAATCGGTCCCCATCCCGAAATCATTGATTCAAAAATCCTAAAAAAACATCATCAAGGTTATACAAACACCTTAAATATAAGCATTTCCGACGAAAATTCCACATTTTTAGAATATAAATAATAAATCAAAAAGGGAGGAAACGATATCCCCCCTCTAACAATTATTTTAAATATATTGATTGATTATATATTCTAAAAGTAGATTTTTTTTATTCTAATCCCTATTTATATTTTGCCCTCAACCGTTTCATAGCCTTATCCGTCGGTGTCTCCTTCAGTTGGAAGATGAAGGGCTGCTTAACATAGGAATCGCAAACCTTTCCCTCCCTTTTGGCGGGCGTCCATTTCGGCATCAGTTTGATGAGGCGGTTGACCTCGTCGGTAAACTGGGGATGGGTGCTGCAAATAAATTCAGGCTGGGTGACGGTACCGTCTTTGCGGACGATGAAACGAACGATAACGGCCGTCTGCACCCCCGCATTCTTCGCCACCTTCGGATACCTGAGGTTCTTGGCGATAAAATTGTCCCATGCGACGCTCCCTCCCGGAAAGGCAGCCTTCCGGTCCACAAGGGTATAGACCGTATCGCTCTTCGCCTCTACCGCAGGCTTAGCCGTCTGCTGGGCGGAGAGGGTGACAAACGGTCCCCAAACCATCGCCCACAAAATATATCTTTTCAATAGATTCATTCAACTCTTTTGTTTAGACAAAAACTAATCCACTTGGATGCTTCTGTTCTTAGACTTCACCGAATAAGAGAATTTCAGTTCCTTCTTCTCACCCGCCTTCAAATTGAGTTTCCAAGTGAGTTTACCCTCCTTCTCGTCCACCTCGGCGCCACCATTGTTCACCAATTCCACCTTGATATCCTCCTCCGTGGAGACCGGGAACTGATCCTCCACCGTGATTTTCACCGATGTGGATTTGTTGTTCTTCACCGTAATCATCCACTCGCGCTCCACCTTGTCGGACGTCTTGATTAGGTTCTTGGACGAATAGGTCCTCATATCTTTGCGGTCCACAGCCAACTCCTTGTCCTTACCGATGGAGAGGTTGAGCGTGTCCTCGACCTGGCGGGCGTTGATGAAACTCTCGCCCATATACATATTGTTGAGGAAGAGTTTGACGCTACCATCGAGCAGATCCAACTTCTTCCAGTTAGGGATGGAAGCCACCAAATAGACATCCTTAGAGAGTTTTGGCACCGCATAATAGTTATACTCCGCATCGACGGAGAGATTTTTCACCACCACCTCATGGTCGGCGCCGTCGTCCGGTATGTTGTTCTTACCCGGAACCTTATCAACCGTGTTACGGATGCTCATCTGCGGGATATTCGCCTCCATGCCGCTATTGAATGCCGCATTTGAGGAGAGGCGCACCATCCTATTCTGTGCGATGTAGTTGTCGTATCTCAGGGAAACGTTCGCCTCCGTGACCTTAGAGCCGATATCGTCCATGCTCACGTTCCTCACCACCACGTTCTCGCCGTTGACCGAACATGAAGTGTTGAAGTAGCCTGAGAAACTATATTCCACCTTGCTTCCTTTCGGAACCAATAACTCATAATAGCCGTTCTCGTCGGTTTCCGTCTTACGGTCTTCGTCCGAAGTGACCAAAGCGCCCTTCAATGGTCCTTTCGAGTCACGCACCACACCCATCACCTTGAGGAAAGGATTACCCGTTTGCGTCGTGTGGATTACCCTGCCGACGTAAGTTCCGTTAGGCACGATGTACCTACCCAACTCAGGCTTCTCGTTGCTCACGCTCGGATCGTTTTGGGACAAAGAGAGCTTCACGTCCTTCCATTCCTCCTTGCTGGCCTGACTGATATAGGCTTTTTGAACCAAATGGAGCTTAGTGTCATTCCTATTGATGCGCGCCTCATAGAAAGGCATCCACGCCGCATTGTTCACGAAGTAGCGGATATCAAGGTCACAATTGGTGGCATACGGAGCCTCCAACTTCACGATCAGGAAGCTCATCGGCTCCATCTGCTTCTCGTAGAGAAGATTCATCTTTTGTTCAATCTTCGTGAGTTCGTCCTGGCACTCCTTGATGCGCTGCTGGTAATTATATTGCATGGTGATGATCTCGTTCAAATCCTTGCGGACATAAGAGGCGATTCCCTGCAAAGTAGGGGCTGAGAAACCATTCTCACCGCCAATATTGTCGCTCTTCAAAAGGAGATTGCGTTCCTTGTCCAAGACCGAGCTCTTGCCCATCATCATATCGATGGAGTCACGCAAAATGGCTGAACGTTTGGTGAGCGTCACCACCTCCTTGCCGATCTGCTTACGGCTCGGCACCTCCACATCGTAGTCGATGGTGGCGAGCGTCGCGCTGCCGCCCTTCACGCCCACTTGAACGGAACTCTGGTCCAGCATAGGGGTGAGCAACGGAACCTTCACCTCCGTGACTCCGCTATTGACGTTCACGTTTGCGGTACGATTAACCATGGCGCCCGTAGCGTAAACCATCACCTCCTTGATCTTCGAGTTAGCCTCAACAGGCGCGGCCATTCCCGCCAGGGAATAGAGTGAAAAACATCCCGCCAATAATATTCTTTCTATCTTCATATATTTTCTTTCCATGCTATTCTATTATAAATCATTACTATACAATAATTTATTGTAGTCATAATCGTTTTTCAATGTGACTTCATAGGTGACGTTGATCTCCTTTTTCTCGCCAGGCGCCAAATGGATGTTCCACTGAAGAATACCCTCCTTCTCGTTCACCTTCGCGCTGTCCGATTGGATAAGTTCCACCTTCGCCTTGTCATTGGTAGCCACCGGAATCTGCTCCTCCAGATTGATATCCACGGCCATCTCCTTATTATTCTTCACCGTAATCAGCCACTCCCTCGTGATCTTATTGTTCTTCAAGAGGTTCTTGCGACGGTTAGTCGATTTCAAAGTACGCTCCACGGCGATATTTCGCTCCACGCCCACAGAGAAGCGCAACGTATCTTGTATCTCGTTCGGCGTCCAGAAAGACTCGCCTATGTAAGTGTTATTGAGGAAAATGCGGAGTTTGCCTTTCAACAGTTCGTAGTCTCTCCAGTGTGGCACCTCCGCCAACATGTAGACATTAGGCGTGATCTTAGGCGCCGCATAATAAGAGTACTTAGCTGGGATGGATTCCGTGCTGAGCAGCGCCTCATGCTCCGAACCGTCGGAAGGGATGGTGTTGAGCGACGTCGCCTCCGCCGTATAATCCTGCAGTTTAGAGAAAGTGGAGAGGTAAAGACCTGAACCCACTTGCGCCCCCTTCTTGGTAGTGATTATGATGACACCGTCCGCCGCGCGTGAACCATAGATGGCGGTAGCGGAAGCGTCTCGAAGCACCTCCATAGAGAGGATATCTTCGGGATTGATGCTCGCCAACGGATTTCCTCCATACTGATTGTTAGCATCATCAAGCGGCATGCCATCCACAATGTACAATGGATTGGAAGCTCCTGTCAAAGATGAAACGCCATGGATACGAACAGATTCTTTTGCACCTGGTTGACCAGAAGAAGATACTTTCACACCACTTACACTTCCTGCCAAAGCTCGGTCGACAGAAGCAACCGAACCCGTCCTATCACTCTTACGTACTTTCCCATAACCTGTTTCAACCAGAATCTCCTCCAACTCCTCATCAAATTGCTCAAGGACAATGTTTAACACCCTTGAAGCGAGATCTGGGGTAACCTTAATTGTTTTGGTCCTATACCCCCAAAAACTAATTTCAAGGATATGACCCACCTGTACAGACATTTCAAAATTTCCCTCTGAGTCAGTCGTCTCAAAATTATTAGGATCACTTTTATCCACAACATCGGCACCAGGTAACGGACCCGATTCATCACTTACCTTACCTCTGATATCGATACCCTTGCCATAGATTTTCTGCGAGTTCTCGTTCATCGTCACATTAATCACCATGGAATTACCTCGGATAGACTCCGTCTTCGTATTATGGGTAGCGTGGGTGAACGTCAGTTGAGAACCTTCCGGCACCATAATGCTGTAAAAACCGGAAGCGTCCGTCTGGGTAGTGACGCGGGTCTCGGCGCAAGTCACCAAAACACCCTCGATGCTTCCCTTGTTATCACGCACATTACCCATCACCTTGATCATCCTATTCCCGGTTGAAGGATTAAGGCTATTTTTATAAGCTTGATTATAAGGCAATGTGTAGCGTTGCAATTCAGGCTTGGCATTGTTGTCGGATGGATTGGTACGGGTGACAGTCATCTTCACGTCCTTCCACTCCTCCTTGGATTTTTGAAGCACCATCACCTTCTTGGTCACCTCCAAGGATGGTTGATCCTCCGCGACCCTCAACTCGTAGAAAGGAGTCCATTCCGCCTCCTTTACCGTATAGGTGATCTCCACATCGGTCTCCGCCTCGCCCTTCGAGACGAGAGAGACATAGACCACGCTCTTCGGCATCATGGCACGTTCGTCCAACAGGCGAATTTGCTGATTGATGCTTTGACGCTCCAATTCAAACTTCTTACGCTTCTGTTTATAGCCGAGTTGCAGGTCGACGATCTCGTCGAGATCCTTTCTCAGGTAAGCGGCGACACCACTCAAGCGCTCCGCATCGAAACCTTTCTTCCCTCCTATGTTATTGTTTCTCAACAATATGCTTCTCTCATTATCCAATACGCTACTGAAAGACTCAATAAGAGAGAGGGAATCCGCCAGACGGGAAGAAAGTTTACCCAAAGAATCGTTTTTCACCGATATCTCCGCACGATTAGGCATCACCAAATCGACGTCCACCTTCCCCAAAGAGATGTCCGTATTGGTGATTCCCACCTGTATGGTTTTCTTATCGAGCACGGGGCTCAGCATAGGGAGTTTCAGGATAGTCACGCCGTCGGGAACCTTCACGTGCGCCTTACGGCTGACCAGCGCACCCTGTTTATAGACCGTCACCGTCTTGACTTCGGAATTGACCGTCAACGTGTCCGCCCAGAGATGCTGGGAAAACAACGAGACGAGCAATAAGGTGACAAGTGACGCAATGCTTCTCTTTATCATTCGATTATAAAATTATTTACAACAAAAAACGCTTTCACAAAAACCGCATTTGACAAAGATAATAATTTTTGTCACGTAATATCAAAATAATGGTTTTATGGTTTTGCAAATTCATCATCCATCATTCAAAATTCATAATTGAATATTACCTTCGCGCCCGAAAACAAAAAACGAACATTTAAGTATAAATGTCATGAGTTCCAATACGATCACAGCGACCAAACACCACGCGCGGTACGCCCTATTGACACAATATTTCATGATGGGGTTCGTCTACGCCTCCCTCGTCACCCGCTATCCCGGCATCAACGCCCACTACGGCATGTCCATCCGCGAGTTGAGCTACATTCCGCTGAGCATGGCCATCGGCTCGCTCATCATCACCCCCTTCTGCTGCCACCTCTCGGCACGTTTCGGGAGCAAGAAACTGACGGCGATGAGCTACGTCTACATGCTGCTGCTCCCGCTGATGACGCTCATCCCCTATAAGATATTAGTATTCCCCTTCTGCGCCATCTACGGCATGTTCGTGACCATCACCGACGTGGCGATCAACGGGAACTCCATCCTTGTGGAGAACGCCTACAAACGTCCGGTCGTCTCGATGTTCCACGCCCTCTACTACGTGGGAGTCTGCTGCGGAGCGCTCCTCAGCATCCTCTTCATCACCTCCGGGCAACCGATCTACGTCCACCATCTCTGCGTGGCGCTCTTCAGCATGGCGGTCATCTTTTACATCCGCCGTTTCTTCCTGCAAGAGACCGTCACGAAGGCGGAGCGCGTGGAGAAGCGTCCGCTCATCATCCTACCCAAAGGCATCTTACTGCTCATCGCCTTCATCGCCCTCTGCTCGAGGGTCACGGAAGGTAGTTTCACTAATTGGAGCACCGTCTACATGAAGACCATCGTCGAGTTTCCCGAGAACCTCGCGCCACTCGGTCTCACCATCTACGCCGCCTTCATGGCGATAGGCAGGTCGTTCGGCGACAGGATACGCAAGCGATACAGCGACCCCGCCATCCTATTCGGCAGCTGCATCGTCACAGCCGTCGGCATCTTCACCATCATCGTGAACACAAGCTTCCTCTTCGCCGCCATCGGATTCTTCATCGCAGGCTTGGGCATCTCCTGCCTCGTCCCTATCATCTACAGCCTAGCCGGACGGCAGAAGGGCGTGAACCCGGGCATGGGCATCGCCATGGTCAACACCATCAGCAGCACCGCCTTCCTCTTCGGACCGTTCCTCATCGGCGCCATAGCCGACGCCACCAGCATGCGCGTAGCCTACGGATACGTCTTCGGACTCACCATCATCATGACGGTGCTGACATCGATATTGAAAAAGAAAAGCCGGTAGAGCTACAATCGGACGGATTATGATTTGCAACGTCTCTACGCATCGTCCGTCACATAATTCGTGAATTATAAATTCAATGATTATAAATACCCTTATCTTTGTCCTGTTAAATTCTATTTTTTGTTTTGTTTTTATGAAAGAAAAAATTGAATCGTGCTCTACCCAATCGGAGAAGAGACAAAACTGGAAGTATCTATTCCTTCATCCGCACCAATTCACCATCCGCTGAATTTAGTGTAAGATATTAATTACATATTATGATTATTTTGTAATATATTTATTACATTTACCGTATGAAAAAGAAGCTAGAGAGACGTATCATTCAAAAGAATATGATTAATATAGATGAAGAAAAAAAAGGGTCACTTAGCCGCGAAGAGTTTGAGGCAAAAAGCAAGGTCTGGTATTATGCATCCATCCTACGAGAGGAAAGGAAACGTCAGCATTTGACTCAACAGGAGTTAGGTGATAGAATCGGTAAAAAGAGAGAATATATTTCTTCGCTAGAAAAGGGACAGAAAGATATGCAGCTTAGCACGTTTGTGCTTATTGCCAACGCTTTAGGTCTTAATTTCTCTTTGGTGGTGGGCTGATCTTTTGCTTAATCGGTAATGGAATGATAGAGACAGAAAGTTGAATCGCATGAAGTCTTCGCAAAAACACAAACCCTATGTAATAAGAGCAGCCATGAAAAAAAATAGGTTATTTATGGTCATCACCCTGACGATACTCTCCATGTTTGGAACAGCTTTCGCGCAAGGCGTCAGCGGATCCATCACCAAAGAATTATCCATCATAAAAGACGCAACGGAAGTCAGTCTGTCAGCCAATGACATTTTCGGGAATCCCTCTTTGGCGAAGAAACAGATGCAGGAAATCATCTCCATCACGGGGGAAGGAACTCCTACCCTCTTGATAAAAAAGAAGAACGCCATCCGACCACAACTGAGAATAGAAACCAGTAGCGGAGTATTGATGTTTTCGGGAACGCAAGATTACAGGAATGTTCGTTTTCACATCACCAATCTACCGAAGGACCAAGAAACAAATACAGTAACCGTATACGATGAATTCAAGAAACAGATAATCTCAGAAAACACATTCACATTGAAACCGGTCATCCGGCATCGCTACAATGTTCAAATCCAATATACGGACACCAGTGGCACGCTTCAAACCTACCAATCCCCCGGCAATCCCATCAGGGACATAGACATTACCAAAGAAGGGAAAATAATCATAACAGACGAATATGGCAACATCCGCAAAGTGAAGTTCCACTCGACCTCATCCCCATACATCGTAATCAACAACCCTTTCTATTCCAATAGTCACCAACCATTCATACAAGGAGATATAATCAATAATCAAGAATGGTTTCCCGGGAAGGGGAGCAGCGAGGTGGCCATCATTTGCCGGTTCGAAGGAATCGACGGGAAAGAGGAGACCACCAGCATTATCGTCCAAAGGGAATAGTAGAGACGAAGTGCGCAACGTCTCTACTGGCTAAATGCTTAACGCATCACGGTTGCATAGCCAATTTAATTTTAATGGCAGATTCCAATATGTCTTTCAAATTAGGACTTCCATAAACAATAGTAATGTTCCCATTGTCATTGGAAAAATAGACAGGATAAGACATTAATCTATCTGCCATCAACATTACGTCGTTCTCTCCCATGCTGGTTCCAGTCAATTCCGCGAACTTCTTATTTCCCTCTTCATTCAAAGTTATGTAGATCTCATAAAATGATCCATCAGATACTAGAATGCACAAATCACTTATATGTGTATGATTAACTTTTGCTGGCTCATCTTTCTTGACAAGAATCAGCTGGTTGGTTTCGTCAAAATACGGAACCGCATCTTTAGGAAAGAGATCCTTATGCTTTTTAACACACGATATAACTGCAGCTGTATCTTCAGGTTCGACGTACATGAATTGATCTGAATTTCGATACTTTTTCATCAATTCAATTTGCGGTTCAAGGCTGTCGATTTTTGTCAAAGCATCGATTAGCACGTTGTTGTCATAATTGCAATGCCATGACAAATAGCCTTCTTCTTTTTTGACATGACCTTTCCCCCTAATGTTTTTCAAATTGACATAAATGGTATCTTTATTGATTTTGTACTGTTTAGCCTTCCCTCCGAAAGCTACTAATATACTATCAACGGTTTTCAATTCATCTTTACTTATATCTTTAACCTCCAAGATGTCAGCTTTGTTTTTAATTTGAATTTTAGATTTCTTCTCCTTTTTCAATATCAAAGAGATTGTCTTTCCATCCTCGGATATTTTGTAAGGAGAACTTATAAACACCTTTTCTTTCCCCCAACTGACGTAAAAATTCTTACCTTCAAACCAATACACCCATTCTTTTCGATAACTATTTTGAGGCAACATTCCATTGCTATGTTTTATCGTTTCTATAATACTGCCATCTGAATTATACAATCCAATAGTACTGTCATTAATTAATTTCAAATCAATCACCATTTGATCTTTCTCGATTCGATATTTTTGTCTGACTGCACCTAAATCAAAATAAGAATCACAAGCAACAGAAATGTACGATTCATTGTTAACACCCTTTACAAATTCCTCTAACGCTCTATGTTCTTCATCAGTTAGTTTATTCCAAAATTTCAGTTCCTTTTTATCCTTTGTTTTGGTCAACTCATGTTTTTTCTCATTAAAGAACAACTGCACATCACAAAAAAGAGTGCTGTCCCTATATGTAGGTATCTTAAAATCTGTTCTACCTACATACATTCCGAATTTCATGCCTGTACAAACTGATCCATTCAAACGTTCATCTGTGCAATCCCCATTTGATGCGAACGCAGACGAACACACAAGAGTTGAGATTAATAGAAGTACCTTTTTTATAATATTTGAAATCATAAGACTATTTTTTAATCGACCAAAATTAATGAAAAAAGTTATATGTGAATATTCCCTTGTGGTAAAACGCATTGGTGTGGATAAAACCAATCATTGTTTTCCCTTATACCGTATGCCCGCGACCGTGGCGCGGAGAATCGCCCCAAGCTTGCGGCACTTGTCCTTTTGGTAGAAGAGGATATGGTAAGGTTCGCCCAAGTAGAAGATTTTCAGGAAATGTAACTTATTGAAATAGTGCGGATAATCTTTCCAAATCATCCATTGCGACTTCACGATGGAGAAGAGACGTTCCGCCGGATAGGAGACCATCTCCTTGTCGCCCGCCTTGACGGTCTGCCCGAAGCGTTGACGAAGGAACGCGTCACCGACCATCAGCACTTTGAGACCCGCCGCCTTCGCCTTGAAACAGAAGTCGATATCGATTCCGTCCACTAGGAACTCCTCCCTATAGCCGCCAATCGCGAGCGCCCGCTCCACAGAGACCATAGAGCCTGAAGTGATGATATAACCCTTCTCTTCGAAAGAGCCCGCCGCCGCATGCTCACCCGGCGTCACCGGTCCGAAGGCGAGCACATCCTCAGCAGGCAATCGGCTCTCGACCTCACGCAAATAAAGGGGGAAATCCTCGAAACAACTATCTTGATCCATCGTCAGCAGGTAATCATACCCAGCCTCACGGCAAAGCCTCAACACCTCATTGAGCGCGCGGGAGATGCCCACATTCCCTTCGCCGCCGATCCACTCGACGTTGTCGCCCAAATCGGTCAACACATGGCGCTCCGCCATAGGCGTGTTCTGCCAGATGAAGACCTTCTCGGCGAAATCACGGTAGCATGCCACGTTCTTCCGCAACAACTGCTCGTCTGGATAATATGCGATGACACACGCGCAAAACTTCATGAGGATTCAGATGGATATTTTTATATAATCAATTAATACAAAACGAATTATGAGATGTCCCTCGCTTCACAAACCATGCGGTACGCCTCGACGGTATGGCGGAACTGCACAACCAAATTTTCCCACTCCTTGGAGCCCGCCTTAGCGGTCACCTTATCGGGGTGGCAAACCATCACAATCCCGTGGTAGGCCGCCTTCACCTCCTCGTCCGTGGCATCGGGCGCCACGCCCAAGGTGAGGTACGCCTGGCGCATAATACTATCGGACAAATTTTTGATACGTTCGGTCTCCTTTTTCCTGTCAGCGGACTCCCTCCTTCTACATTCATATTTATACTCCAACGAAAGGATGTCCCACTCCTTGATGACGAAGAACTGCGCGATCTCACGCAAACGCGAAACCTCGGCGTCACAGATATTCTCATAGGCATGGGCGGTCTTAAATAAATATTCCAAAAGCTCAAACCGCACCTCATAAGGGAAGCCAGCCTTCAAGACATCCAATGCGCAATCCTTATACGATGGCAATTTTCCCCCCTTGAGACACTGCTTCAACAAAAGGCGCATCTCCTTATTGTCCTTATTGAAAAAAGAGAGGCAATGCGAATTTTTGAACCTCTTGTCGAAATACTCGTGCGCCAACAAGACCTCAGAAGCCGCGACCACATTGTCCCTCCACATCACAATCGCGAACAACTTGACGATGGAACGTACCGTATTTTCCGGCTTCTCAATCTCCGAGCCATTAAAGATTATATCATCATCACTCTCCCGCGAAAAGGCTTTCATCCGCGATGCGGACTCCTTGAGCTTGGCAGATCTCCATTTAACCCATATCGGCAATTCAACTAAAAAGAACACCAAACCGCCCCCAAGGAATGCCAGCCTGTTATTTCCTGTCATCAAATATATCGACATGCAGGTAAGGCTATATAATCCTATGAGAACCAAAAAATTCTTCATGGCTCCTTCTGACGATTATTCCTTATGCCTTGCCTTCAACTCCCTAGCGAGATCCTCGATTCTATAACCCTTCTCAGTCAACAAAACAATCAAGTGGTAGATGAGGTCGGAAGATTCGTACAAGAACTGCTCGCCCGTTCCGTTCGTAGCCTCGATGACTGTCTCGACAGCCTCCTCGCCCACCTTTTGGGAGATCTTGTTCACACCCTTGGTGAAGAGTTTCGTGGTGTAGGAACCCTCAGGCATCTCACGCTTACGCTTCTCGATGAAGTCCTGCAAATAAGACAAAAAAGCGAGATCCTCCAAGTTCTTGTCGCCGCGGAACGTGTCGGCACCCGTAGTGGAACCCTCAGGCAATGCCTTGATGATGACAGCGCTCTTGTCGGTATTATAGACCAAAGCGTCCACAGCCACCGGTTTGAAATATTCGCCACCCGTGACCACCTCCAAAGCGGAGTGATCCGCATTCAGCAGATAAACCACCTTCTCAGCCTCCATTTTAGCGATCGCCTCGCTGTTCACGTAACCCACACGAAGAATCTGTTTGGTGCGAACATCCTGCACCACCGCTTGTAACATATTACTCATTATGAAAAGATATAATTAAGGGGAGACCCGAAAGAATCTCCCCGATATTTCTAAAATTGATTAAGCCAACGCTTTTCTGAAGCGCGCGATGAACTCGTCGGCATCCGCCTTCGTCAAGCACAACGGCGGCAAGAGACGGAGCACGTTGGTTCCGCTGCAGCCCGTGAAGACATGCTGTTCGAAGACGAGCTTGCTACGGATCTCCTTATGAGGACAATCCAACTCGACACCGATCATCAAGCCGCGACCGCGCACCTCCACGACATGCGGAAGGTTGGCAGCCTTGAGCTGCGCCATGATGTATTCGCCCACCTCGGCGGCGTTCTGCACCAACTTCTCCTGCTCCATCACGTCGATGACTGCGATTGCCGCTGCGCAGGCGGGCGACACGGTCTCGCTGCTCAAGGACATTGAAGGCGTCACGGGAACCTTCGAGATCACGAAGGCCATCACGCTCGACGGGAACGGACACAAGATTGTCGCTGCTGCGAATGA
>CALCUH010000048.1 GCA_937907165.1 uncultured Bacteroidales bacterium
CGTTCACCGTATTGGTAAGGTCAGCACCCTTTGTGATTTCACCGGCAGCCACTTTGATGAAAGCGACTTCGCCGAGGTGTTGTTCGATAGCGGTTTTGAAGATGAAGCCCACGAAAGGATCAGCAGCGTTGTACTTGAGTTCGTTGCCGTCTTTGGTCTTCATAGCAGCGCCTTCGTCAGGAGTCGGACAGTTCTTAACCACGAGGTCCATCATACGGTCGATACCTTGGTCGGTTTTAGCAGCCACGCAGATCACAGGGAAAGTACCGCGGTTGGCGATACCGAGTTTAAGACCCTTAACCATGTCGTCTTCGGAAAGCGTGCCTTCTTCGAAGAATTTGTCCATGAGGGCTTCGTCATTTTCAGCAGCAGCTTCGATAAGGGCGCTGTGCATTTCTTCAGCTTTGTCAGCGAGGTTGGCAGGAATGTCTTCTTCTACCATTTTGCCGCCGTTAGCCGGGAATTTGAGGAGCTTCATTTGAAGCAAGTCGATAACGGAGTCGAAACCAACGCCTGCGTTGACAGGGAATTGGAGAGGCATGACGCTGCCGCCGAAGTATTCTTTGAGTTGGTGCATGGTTTCGTCGAAGTTGGCCTTTTCGTGGTCGAGTTGGTTGACGACGAACATTACGGGAATGCCGGCAGCTTTTGCGTGACGCCATTGGATTTCAGCACCAACGTCAACGCCGTTTTGAGAGTTGATAACCATCAAAGCGGTATCCATAACGCGGAGAGCGCCGATAGTTTCACCAACGAAATCATCAAAACCCGGACAGTCGATCATATTGATCTTGGTGCCTTCAAATTCAGCATACATTACGGTGCTTTGGATAGACTGTTGTCTTTCCAATTCCACTTCGCGGTAGTCGGAAATGGTATTCTTATCCTCTACTGTGCCTCTTCTGCTGATGACGCCGCCGTGAAAAGCCATGGCTTCGGCTAACGTTGTCTTACCTACGCGGTTACCGCCTATGAGGGCAACATTTCTAATCTCTTTGGTTTGATAAACTTTCATTGGTGTTTTAATTATTTGATTTATAATTGATTGTTATATAGTTTAAAAAGGGCGCAAATATACACTTTTTTTAATATGACGCAATAATGTAAAAAAGGATGGAGGGATGCTAAAGGATGAATGTTTAATGTGTTGATTTTTAATGTAATATTACAAATGGCAGCCGACACCCGCGTTTAAGATGCCTTTGAATCCATATCCTAATTCCGCGGAACCGAACCATTGTTGCGAGCCAAATTCAACGCCAATCAAAGTATATTGGGCGTGAACACGTTCATTATGGACGAATCCTTTATTTACGGATACAATGGAATGTGTGAATTCTGAATATAGTGTTACTTTTTCTCTGTTGAGGTACGAAAAGCGAACGGATAAGGCCAATTGAAAAAGATGCGCGTTGAAAGATTCCGTCAAAATCGGATTGTCTGGTCGTCCGAACATCCCGCAATAGGCGATATCGCCGCCAACCCAAAGCCACTTCAGGGCGCGATACCGATAGCCGATAGTGATGGGGAGTGTTGTGCAAATTCTTCCCCCGTAGGGTGCCTTTTGGAATAATTGGCCAATAGTCAGTGACGAATTGAAAGTCTCGGGCAGCTGATGATACAGTAGTAATGGGTCGCCTAATCCGAACCGGATTTCGTGATGTTTGAAGGAATGTGTCGGTGTGGACGGAACCTGAGCAAATGCAGTTGAAAAAAGCAGCACGGTTAAAGTGCTCAGTAATAAAAACTTTTTCATAATGTTGTGGGATTAGAAATAGGACAAAAGAACGTGATATTCAACAAATTATTGTGTAAGATTGCGTATGCAGGTTTTAAAATCACAATGAGAATCCACAAAAAATAGCCGGACGAACCGGATCCTTTTCGGTCGTCGTCTTTCAGACTCCTTAAAATCCAATGGAAAATCTGTATTAATATCTACTTTGAAAATATATTACTGAACCAGAATGACTTGCAAAAAACATCAATTTGAAATGTCAACAATATACTAGATAAAATCAACTTGCGAAACTTAAACAACTAAAAACTTTTTTTATCTTTGCCCCGTTTTTTTAAAATAGGAATTTTATGAAAAAATTTGGACAATTAGTACTCCTTGTCGCTGCTATTCAGTTATTTACATCATTAGGTTGGACGCTCTCCGCACAGAAAATCAAGACTGCGGATGTGCCGGGCGACGTGACTCAAACTTTGGAATACCAATATCCATACGTCAAAGTGACGGGATGGCAAAAAGAAGGCTCCGATTATGTGGCTTCCGTTAAAGATGAAGGAAGCAACGGAAAAGTATATATATCCGCCGATGGGAAATGGCTCTATACTCGTTTCACCGTTCCACAAGGCGAACTTCCCTCCGCCATCACGGATTATGTGAAAGCCAATTACCCTGATTTCATAATCAGTGTCTCCTGCCTGGAGGAAAAGGATAACGATAAAACCCATTATTATCTGGAGGTAAAACCAGACGGAGTGGGTGTGGAAGCTTCCATTTTGACTTTCAGCACCACGGGTAAAAACGCGCTCATCAGCCGAAAAGACCCTGCCAATTTCAAGGACCCGCTGGCTCCCGCTGAAAAACCGGCTCCCAAACCGGTGGCTCAAAAAGATACCAAAGCACCAGCCTCCTCTTCTTCCACAACTCCCAAAACCACGACGAGTAGTACGAAGTCTTCCACGCCTAAGACTTCCACATCCCAATCATC
>CALCUH010000049.1 GCA_937907165.1 uncultured Bacteroidales bacterium
TATCCTTCTAGTTCCCTATGGGATGAAGCTAACAAGAGAATTATTTATTTAAAAAGATTTTATATAAATATCAGATAAAATTGGGAGATAAAATGAAAAAAAACAATTCTATTATTAAGTGCGTTATCCTTGCTTGCTGGGTGCGGTGAGGACGATTTGCCAACCAGCGAAGAATTAAAAGCGGAAGAGCAAAAGAAAACGGAAAATGAGGTGTCGAAACTATATAAGTTATCCGACGAAAAGTTTAATTATCATGTAACAATTAATATTGCGGATAGTCTGAATTACATTCCTTTTATCGCCGTTAAACTTAACGGTCAAATTCATTATTCAGAATTTGACGGGCGGTATTATCCAATTGATACGGCGGCAAATGTGTTCGTAAATAACAGGATAATACATTACCCAGAAAGCGAAGACAGATTAAAAAATTGTGAAAAAATGAACGACGAAACAGAAATAAGGGAAAATGGAAAACTGTACGTTTTTGCGAATAAAGATTTAAATGGAGAACGTGTATTTTATTTTTTGCGCACAATTGACGCAAAAGAAAACGTCATAAAAATAGATAATACACTACTACCGTAAAAAAAACACATTTGAATTTTTGTAACTTACTCTATACGAACGAATTAAACATATTATTAATTATATAACAAAACATGGAAACCATACCCATTCATTTCGTCAGTACGGATATAGTGTCAAAAATATGCGGAAAGAGCCATTCAAACAATGAATTTCTGTAACTTTGTTATCGGTTAATAAACAATACATAATGATAAATGTAATAATGAATCGTTTCGTAAAGAAATTTCGCCTTATAGACAGACTTGTTGGAATCTCTTTTTTCTTAACCGCATGTTCCGCTCCATCAGTTCATAACTCTGCAGACACTTCCTCTACTTCAGATACTGTTGTGCAAGAGGAACCTGCCAATACTGAAGTGATTATTAGTTCAGAAACACATATTCCCATAGAAATTGATTCTATTACATGGAGCGAAGTGTTGTATAAAGATTGTGATGATTGTTCCCATCCTACTGTACATTACAGCATTCCTATAGTAAACGCCAATGCCATACAATATAATGATATAGTCGTTTCAATCAATACATACATTGAAAATATTCTGAAATACGAAGAATATGATGGTATGACTGAAAAGGAAAACTGGGAAGTTTGGGCAGAAAATAATTGTCATGGAATTGATTTTCGTTATGAAATCTCTTCCAACATACTATATTTGGGACTCCTTGTTGTTTGGTATGATTCTCGTCATGAATGGTATGATTTTTTTCCATTAATATTTGACTTAACTACGGGAAAAATCATTGAACAACACAAGTTCCCTTTTTCTACTCTTTTTTCACTGAAGGGTTATTTCGAATTCCTTAACAAAAGAGATTGGAGCAATAAGGCAAAAAGGGAATTTAAGGAAAATTTTGAGGCGTTATATGAAGAAGAAAAAGATTCATATGAAAATTTGGACTCTTTAAAAGCGGAATATCAGAAATTGGCGGAATTTTATGTTATAAATGCAAAATACGATATAAATTATCGTGTTTTAGAGAATCTTTTTAAATTTGACATACATGCTTCTGTTATGCCAATATATGCTAGAGCTTTAGATCCCTATTTAAGTGATAAATGTACAATAGAGGAAGTGACTCCCTACCTTAGTGAAATAGGGAAAAAATATATCCAATTAGAACAAGATACGACTATAAGCATAATAGAAAAAACTTTGAGAGAAAATGAACTCTATAATCAGATTGAAGATTGTCTCTATTTTGAAATGTACTTAGGAAATAATACGGGAAATGAAACTTCCCTGATTTCGATTCATTACACCCCGTGTTCATCGAAAAGGATGCCAGAGGAAAATGAAACTTACCTAGTTGCGATTAATTACAACAATCCACAGAATGTATATGGATATCTCTTCACTCCCGAAGGTAGTTGTGAAAACATAACAGGAACATTCTCGGAGGAAGTTTTTATGTTAAAAGCTGATAATGTTGGTGAATTTACTGTTAACTTGAAGGATATATATATTCCATCCAATGAACCCTATGGAAGGTATTCCGACAACTTATATTAAAATTTTTCATATAATTAAAAAACATCATGAAATTACTAAAATTTAGTTCTTTTATACTCTCCGCATCAGTGATTGTATCATGTTCAAATGGCACGTCCAACAACTCAGAGACCAATGCCACGACAGAAAACGTACAGGAAGAGATTATTACAGAGGCAACTGATTCTGTCAGTGAAAATCCGTCGTCCAAATCAGAGGATGACAAGTTTAAAACGAAAATGGAAGAGAAGAAACAAAGGATGATATCGGATCAACACCAAGTGGAAGGCTCCCCTAATATCAAATCCTTTGTTTACGCTTTGTTACCATCCGTTGACGAATATTACAAGGACCCAAAGAACTTGAAAGAAATGGACGAACAATGCGACATGAAGAAGGGATATTTCGAATTATACGAGGAGGGTGACGGTATGTATAAATTAGCTTGTTGCTATTGGAACCGAAAGGACGGCAAGAAATTGGTGGCATTTCACTGCGATGTGCATGAGTCGGATGTAACCCCTGACACTTTACTATACCATTACAACTCCTTCCTCCTTTTCTTCCTTTACAACGAGGAGACTCAAAAGTTGGAGTACATCGAGGCACCTTTCAACAAACCTCTCGGGGAAGGACATTTGGAATGTATGTTGCCACAGGAAGGCAAAGACATCGAATATAGTTTTTGGGAAGATGGACAGGAAGAGAGAGATTTACATATTCTAAAATGGAACGGCATGGGATTCGACGTTCAATAATTTAGAAGTTTTATATAACATAATGGGACGTACTCTTAATACGGTACGTCCCTTTTTTTCGAATAATCATATTGCTTTTTTTATTAGATTTGGGGCTATAAAAGTAGATTATGGCTAAGCAAAAAACACCATTAGAATTAGAATAGCCTCCCCAAGCTACGGAACAGCCTCCCTAAATATGTAATGGAATCATATTGGAGTGTTTCACTTCCGCCATCACGAATATGGAGTGTAAACTGCCGATGCTGTCGATTTCGCCTAATGTGTTGAGTACCAGATCTTGGTAATGATCCATGTCCCGAACCATCATCTTCATCATAAAATCATAATCACCGGATGTGTTCCAACAATCTGTCACTTCCTCAATGGCGTTGATGGTTTCCACAAATTTCAGTCCGTTCGCTTTGGAGTGTTGTTTGAGCTTCACATTGCACAATACAGTCATGCCGCATCCTAACTTTTTGGCATCCAATATGGCAATGTATTTCTTAATATACCCCAATTCCTCTAGACGTTTTTGCCGTTCGTGGACAGGTGAAGTGGTAAGATTCACTCGTTCTGCCAATTCTTTGGAGGTTAACTTCCCGTCTTCTTGTAATGCTTTTAGTATTTTCAAGTCGATTTCGTCCAGTGTTTCCTCAGGAATGTTTCCTTTCATAATGTTTATTTGAAGAAAAAAGTTCTTATAATTAATGATTTTTCAACAAAAATAGTATATTTTACCGAATATTAAAAGCATATTGTATCAGAAGAAAAATGGATTGAAATTTGCGGAAAATTTAATTTGGTCCGATGAAAAGAATCCATATTTTCATTTTTAGTGTGTTGTTTACCTTTTCATGTAAAACAGATGGTCATGATGAAGTTGACGCTGTGAACCGCGCATATATTGTTCCTATCGAAAGAAAAGATATATCCCCTAAAAATGATTCGCTCAAACGTCTGCCAACCCTCCGAGAATTTGAACAATTGTTTCTATCCGCTTCTTTATCAATAGATTGCGCTGCCGTTTACCCTATCGGGGAATCTGGTATTCGACTTCCTCTTCAGGGTTATTCCCCTTCCGAAGGCACTGTGGTTTTGTATCATACTTTGGGTAGTTATCTTGCCCAAGGTGATTCTATTTTCCAGTTTAACGACAAGGCGGAATATCAGTTCCTCCCCTATTGCGGCGGCTACCATAGCCTTCGTTACGTGTCCGATTCTCTCTGCGACGACGGCTTGCCCTTTGGTGGTTTGTATTGGTTTGACCATAATGAAGGTGAAGAATCGGATGAGGTCTCCTATTTCAATCAGAATTTGCAATCTGTTATCTATCGTTCCCTTTATTTGGTCGATTAGTTTTTTTTAGAGTTGTGGTAACGTATAATTAATTAATATTCAATTAGTAAATATGAAAAAGAGAATTTTGCTATGTGCGATGTTACTGAATATCGCATGCTCTTATGCGGCTACATATAGGGCTGCTGTAATCAATCTAAAATCAGGTGATAGCGTTAGTTATGCGCTGGAAGGAGTCTCCATAACGGCGCAAGGCGGAAATGTTGAGGTCACTGCTCCTAAGGGTCAGGCTAAATGGAAACTTTCAGAGGTTGTTTCCTTTGAGGTGAAAGAGATCAATGCCGATGTTACTTTCGTCGCCGAAGTGCAGAATTTCTTTGTCCGCTTTGATGAGGTGAATAAAATACTTGAAATCAACAATTACACGGGAGATGTTGACTTCTTTTTGCCAGGTGGACAGTTTTATAAATCATTTGATGTCCGCCAAAACGCAACCATCGAGTTGGGTGGTTTGCCTCAATCCCTTTATCTATGCGTATTCCGTGCTAATGGTCAAACTCTTAAAATCATCACTAAATGAAAAGAGGAATTGTAATATTTGTCGCATCCCTACTCTCTTGGGGTGCGTACGCCCAAACGTCGTTAAATGTCCAAAAGAAGGATGGCTCTAATTATGTTATCTTGTTGGACGATTTCGAAAAGGCTTCATTCGATGATTCTGATCCTACTCAACCTGAAGTAATCCTTAGAGAGGTGGAAGTTGTAAAATGGGACACTGTGGAGATTGAGAAGACGGTTGAGGTCATCAAGCGGGACACCGTGGAGGTTGAGAAGAAGGTTGAAGTTATCAAGTGGGACACTGTGGAGGTTGAGAAGACGGTTGAGGTCATCAAGAGGGATACTGTGGAAGTTGAGAAGACGGTTGAGGTCATCAAGTGGGATACCGTGGAGGTTGAGGTTATTAAGCTGGATACTGTGGAGATTGAGAAACACGATACCATTACAAAGCGGGAGATAGACACGGTCACAATTGGCATGCTTGATGACAACGTATTGGTTTATAAGAATCAAGAAGGACGATCTTGTTATCGAGTCTCTTTTGAAGATGATGATTTGCTGACTCCATTGACCGGTTCGTTAACAGGCGGACAAGAACCTACCAAATGGTCCGATTTAATCGATGATGAACAATACGGAGGTCAACTCTTGTATGGAGATGACGGTGCGGGGAGTAACTGTAGCTATATTTTCGTCGATCAACTCTCTGGCTTGATGTCTGGATTCCAAGGTGAATTTACTGGCGCGGATCTCTCTTATGGTAACGCTTATTGGTCGGGAGGACTTGCTTTGTCCAATTATTATAATTCTTCTTTTGAAGATGGTGGTTTCATGACACAACTTGAGGTATATTCTGCCGCGGAAAGTGGTGGCGCCAACGGGTCTTCCAATTTCTTGATGAGTTATGGTTACCAAGATGCGGAGCCTACTCCGTATTCTTACGACAGCCGTCCGTATATAGGCAATATGTATGGGGATTTTTCCATCGAATCACTCTATGTGAATAACTCGACCTATTTACTACATTCTGTCGGATATGGAGATGGTTTTAATACAGCGGCAAATTTGAATACGCAGGTTATGTTTGTCTTAGAGGGTTATCGCGATGCGGAGGAGACACAGTCTGCGGGTAAGGTGGTGTTCTATTTGGTGAAGGATGGTGTACCTGTCACGGAATGGAGCAAGGTGGATTGCTCTGCGTTGGGAATATGTGATCATTTTAGGGTTAATATCACGGCCTCAGAGGACCAATCGGGCGCTTATGGATTGAATGTGCCTGCTTATGTGGCCATTGATGATATAGTCGTTTCTCGATGAGTATGGGGCTGAAAACGATTGGCATGGCGACATTTCTCGCCATGCTTCTTTTCTCTTGCAAAGAGAAGGATTTGCAGGAGGAAAAGAATGATGAACAGGACAGCGACACCTCTCTTACGGAGAGGATTGTCAAACCAATTGTGGTGGATTATGCGCCGGGATATTCGCAATTTATCGAACAACGTTTTTCCGGCTATGATTCCAAAGAGGATATTTTGAGGCAATGTACCCGTATCTTGTCATTGGATAGCGGTGATGTCACTTTGGGTGGGTTCGGTGGCTACATAGTCATAGATTTGGGCAATGAGGTGCGTTCTAAGGATTACACTTTCCGTTTCGACGGGAACGGCTTCGACGATAATTTTTGTCTCGTGTCGGTATCGGACGATGCTGTGACTTGGCGTCACATCAACACGGCCGAGGATGTCCCTACTGTAGATTTTTCCTATGTGCAGAATACGGAACACTCCAAATATTCATGGAAAATAGATTCTTTGACCACTTGCAGACAGATTGGTGTTAGGGAGATATGCAATACCCAAATACGTTATGATTGGGACACCACTCCCATCTGGTCTAAAATAATCGATGGCGTGGAGACTAGAATTCCCTCTCATAGCGAATCGGTTCCTTTGCTCTATATCCGAACACACCAAGGACCTTATTTCAATTCTTATCTCTCTAAACCATCGGGTGTTTTGCCTAAAATGGATCATGCGTTGTGTGATAGTTTTGTGGTCGGAAGGGATGTCCGTTACCTCAAGTTCCAAAATGTTTTCGACTCCATCTCTCCTATTGTGGGTGAGATTTCTCCTGAGATAAAAAACATCATGGTTTTGTTTAGGTAGCTGTTTCTCTCTTCTCTCCTCAGAACTCTCCCCTTAGTACGGATAACTCCCCTCTTCGGCCCCTCTAAGCAGACCGTCCATGGCTGTTTGGTTGCCTACGCAATTGTTGTCGCGGTCTATGACGCTCATATTGCCTGCAGGTGTGTCCCACAAGACTGGTACGATACCATTGTCTTTCGCTGTTTGGGTGAGGAATTGGTAATAGTCCGCGCGGCACGCTTCGAACTTCGCTTTCATTTCGCCTGAAAGTTCTCGGTTCATCACGGCGAACTCGCCCATGACGACAGGAATGCCTTTGTCCACGAACATTCTTTTGATGTCCGAGAATTCCTTCACCACGGTCTCTTCCGTGTGCCATGTGCAGGAGCGGTTGACACCATCCACGACGATGTTCTGGTAGTTCTTCCCCCAAAACCAGTGGCAAGGTCCCCAATCCGCGTCTTCCTCCATCAATGCGTAGGTATATGGGTAATAGTGGAACTCCATCATAAGACGGTTTTCCACCACGTCCGTAGGCATGTAATCGTATTGTACGGCTTTTTCGGCAGAGGTGCCAGCGCATTGGATGACAAGGCAGCGGGTGCCGTTGTTCCCGCCTGTTTCACGAACGGTGTTCACGAAGGTCTGGTGGTAACTTTTCAGGATGGCGGCTTGCTCGTCGTTCTCCGTGTCTGGTTCGTTGCAGCTGCAGAAGAGCAGATGTTCGTCATACTCCTTGAATTCAGTCGCGATCTGTTTCCATAGACGCGCTTGGGTCTCGTTGACCGAGGCTTGCGAAGAGGCTTCCACGTGGCGCTCCAACCATCCGCCGTCCCAATGGATGTTCAACAGGACGTAAAGGTCGTCGTTGATGCAATAATCCACCACCTCTTTCACGCGTTTCTTCCACCAATCGGGGATTACTCCCCCATTCTCTTCCGCATAGATGTTCCATGCGACCGGAATGCGTATCGTGTTGAATCCTGCGGCTTTGTAGGCGTCAATCATCTTTTGTGTGATCATCGGGCTGCCCCAGCAAGTCTCGTTGCTCGATGTGGTGGAACAGCCGACGCTCTCCAACGTGTTGCCTATGTTGCAGGCAAGGTACATCTTTTTCGCTAATTGGGTGGCGGTAATGTCCAGTCCCTCCGTGTGGGAAGAAGGTTCGTTTGTCTTCGTGAATGTGACGCTGTCCACCTCGGCGATAGCGAAAGCCTCGTTTGTTCCGTCGGTTTTCCAGACATACATATATTCTTGTGCGCTAAGTGTTAATGAGACCAACGCGCACGCCGCAAAGCTGAAGTGTTTTAGATTCATGACATTATTGTTTTTCAAGGTAATATTGACAATCAATTATGCAAATATAATGTTTTTATCTGAAAGATATAAATGTTTAACAGGTTCAGCCATTATGATATTGTGTTTCACTAGATTAGATTCTTTCTGAGAGATGGATTTGAATGTCCCGTTGGGTATTAATGAGGAGCGGCGGACCATATGATCCGCCGCTCGTATTGATGTATATTATATACTACAATTCCGGAATGTTTTCTCGGACGGCTAATATTGTTTTTTCTCCTTCGTGGAAGTAGATTCTGACGCTGTGGGTGGGCATGTCGTCTCGGGATACTTCTATGTCGCCTAGCCCCGAATATTCCATGTTTTCGCTGCAAATGAAGAACCTAGCTTTCCGGATAGGTATTACCATCTCTACGGGGCTCCCCGACTCTCCCTCTTCTGATTTGGCTATCTCGGTGAATAAGACTTTCATCGCTCCGTCTTTTTCCGAAAGAACCTTTATATCTCCTTCTTTGTAGACGAATTCGCCTAGGCTCTCGAAGAATTCATTGAGTTCCTCGTGTGTGCGTTGGATCTTTTGTCCCTTTTGAATGTTGGACGTCGTGTAGTCGGTTGCCACCCCACTCTCTGTCGCTGTTTTCGTTGCGCTGGCTCCCTTTGTCTTGGCTTCCCCTGTTTCGATGTTACCGCATGCGAAAATGATGGCGCCGGCAAGTGTTAGAATATATTTTTTCATGAACTATATGATAAATAATATTTTAATTGATTATTTAATGATTGGATATCGCATGTCTCAAGTTTCAACTAAGTCATAAATCTTTCCAATACAATCCAATTTTCTCTCTTCCATTTGTGATAATATGGTAGATGATCCATATTAAAATTTACCCAATCCGGAACATATCGATTGTAAGTCCGAGATACATTCCGTGAATTGTGATTTGTTCATGGTCATCGTGAAATGGAATGAATGCGTCGCCTCGAAATCTGAGTTTAGATTTGTGTAACAGGAGATACTCCAAAAATAAGTATTGTATTGTTGACTGCATTTTACTTGGAAATCACCTCTCATGGACCTCCATTTGAAAGTTTCTTGATCGGAAAGATTATCCAATTGGTTTAGCAAAGTCTCAAAATCCCATGTGCATAGCCATGTGAAGAATGATATATATACACTATCGAAATGATATTCGATTTTAACTTCGAAGTCGAAATCCTCGTTATTATCGGTGAAATCCACGTAGATATACGCTCCGTCTCCATTAATTTTTAATATCATATCGCAGTATTTTAAATAGAATAAATGATATCTCTATAGCAAATTTATAGAAATATATTCTAAATGGTATAAAATCTCTCTTTATTTTGTATAAATATTTAAGAGATTGTCGGAAAATTCACCAATAGATTTTTATCGGAATTTTGTTTGTATTATGGCGAAAGCGATGAATGAATTTCGGAGGTTATGGACATTTTTTACTTTTTCCTACGAGCATAAAGCGGACCTTCTTCACCATATTCTCCCGTCAGCTTAAATCCTGCATTGCTCAGAACCTTTTGGGGAGGCGACGTTGGACTCTTCCGTTTCAGCCATGACACACATTAAACAAGGTTGTTCTAATGCCCAGTCCGTAAGTGCCGAAACGGCTTCTGTGGCATAACCACAGTTTCTATAATCCTCCGCAATACCATAGCCGATTTCTGTAATTCCTTTTTCTGTGACGCCCTTAAAACAAAGTTCTCCGATGTGAGTGCCGTCCCTTAATTCTATCATCCATATTGCATACCATTCTCACTGATTAGGATGTGCCAGACATCCCTCCAGCATTTCCCTGTAGGCTTGTTTCAGAACATCAATAGACTGCTGATTCTATGAAGGTCTCCATCTGTTCCAGAGACGCCGCATATATTTTTAAGTGATCGGTTTCTATCATTTATTTATAAATGAATATGGTAAAAACCTTTTAGGAAAATTTGTTTGTACATCGGGAATCCTAAGTTCTTGTTAGGTAGTTGCTTGAGAACACCTGACCTTATGTTCCGGTTTTCCTCCGCGGTAAGGTTGTTATTCAGATGATGGCGAACGTTATGCCATCCCATGGCGTAGGTCATCCTGCCTAATATGCGGGATTTCTCCTCTTCCCCACGTTTTTTCACCTCCCTTTGATAGACTTGGTAAATATTGTGAATCTCTTGTGTTAGAACGTATCTGTATCGTTGAGAAGTGATGGAGTTTTGGTTCGATCGGTCGTAGTGATACAAAGATCGGTTTACAAAAGTGATTTTGTGCGCGTTATCGAGTAGCTGCGTTGTGATGGCGAAATCCTCGAACATGTTGAATGTAGGGAATTGCAAATTTTTGTAGAGGTCGCGTTTCACCAGCCTACTCCATACATAAGCATCCATTTCCAGGGACAAAATACTTTCTTTGTAGTCTGATAGACTCATAGGGGTAGGAATCTTTTTCTCTTTATGGTCTACATATTCTTCTGTCCATCCACAGCAAACCATGTCAGCGTCCGTTTCTTGTGCGTGTTTGTAAAGCGTTTCCACCATGTCAGGTTCTATCCAATCGTCTGAATCCACATGGAGAATATAATCTCCGGATGCGATGGTTACTCCGCTTCGTCTTGCCTGCGGTAATCCTTCGTTTTTCTTCTTGTTAATAAATTTAACCTCCTTGTTCGGGTATTGCGCCACTATAGTCTTCAAAATTTCCATGGAGTCATCGGGAGTGGCGTCATCCACGAAAATATACTCAATATCTTTGAAAGTTTGTTCAAAGAGAGAACGAGCACATTTTTCAATGTATTTTCTTACTCCGAAAATAGGTATAATTATTGAAACTTTGGAGTTAACCATAATTATATATATATACTACATTAATATTTTGCAAAAATAGTGTTTTTTTATGACTCCTAATGTATGCCTAAGTAGAAATTCAACTAACATGACTTTTAGTACGATATTATGACACCATGGATGAATCAGTGTGAATGCGGCCGCTCTCCATATAGGTGATGCGTATTGCTTTTTATCAATATATTTATCGTTGATTTCCGGGTAAATTTTGACCACTGAATCTCCCGTGGCGTTTTTGTCAAGGAAGAGACGTTCCATGGTCATTATTTTTAGGTTATCGAGTTGCGATTTGTCATTTATGTGTTTGTCGAGGTAGCCAATCACCCATTTTTGGGATTCGATCGACTTGCTATTTCCGCATTTCACGAGCGATTGGCCATTGATAGTTTTGTCGTAGTGGTAAAGCGCCTTCTCGACGTGCGTTATCTTTGTGAAGGCGTCCTCTATGCATAGGGAGGCGAAGAAATATAGATCTTCCCAAATGGTCACGTTCTCTGGAAAATGTATGTTTCGTTTGGTGTAACACTCTGTCTTGACGAGCCTGTTCCAGCAATAGGTGGGCATTCCTTCCAAAATTTTTTCGAGGAGTTTTTCTCCCGTTGTGGGGACTTCTTGTTTTGCGTAGGTCTGGGTGCCGTTGTTGTGCTCGAAATAGTCGCAGATGACAAGGTCCGCATTCTCTTTGACCGCTTGCTCATAGAGCCTTTCCAACCAGTCTGGTTCCACCCAATCGTCTGGATCTGCGTGGATGGTATATTCGCCTTTCGCATTGTCTATCCCCACGTTTCTCGCGCTGGAGACTCCCCTATTCGGTTGGTGGAAGACTCGTACCCTTGGGTCTTTTCGCACATAGTCATCGCATATTGTCCCGCTTTGGTCTTTGCTGCCGTCGTCAACCAACAACAATTCCAACTCCTTGAAGCTTTGGGAAAGGATGGAGTCCACGCAGCGTTGCAGATAGTTCTCCGCTTGATAGACGGGGCATATGATGGATATGAGTGGATTATCTGCCATCTTTTTATTTTTTATTTAATGTTTGTATTAGCAGCTCTAATGAATCTTTTCGCCATTGTTCCCGTGTATTGTTCACAATCTCCCATTCGATGGGTGTCTCTATTGCCGCTTCAATCTCCTCTCGGGTGGAACAGAGACGTTTCTCAATTCCGAATAGCTTGAGGAGGGAGCGGAACCTCGATTGACCTCTGTCTTCGTTTCCTATGGCTACGAAAGGTTTATTGAAGAGAATGGAGAATACGCAGCCGTGGAAGGAATCCGTTACCACGAATCGTGCGTCCATAAAGGAGCGAAGCCATGCGGAGACGCTTGGGAAAACGCATCCTTGCGGATTCATTTCTAGGTTTTGTTTTGTGAAATAGAGTTCGGGCATCGTGCGGAAAGGTTTCATTCCGTATTTGTCGGCGATCCAATCGACCAATTCACGCTTCCCTTCCCTTTCGTCTAAGATATAGCAGAAAAGATCGCCTTTGCAGGGCTGAATATTATCCTCTTCCACTATTCGGATGTAATCCTCTTTGTCGAGGAGAAGCGTCGGATCTAACACTTGCCTGGCGGTGACACCTAAATATTTTTCGCAGAGTGCGATGCCGGAATCTTCCCTGACACTTATTGTGTCGAAGCGTTTAGCTAGTGCGGCGCATTGTTTGGTCTCTTTATCGTCGAATTCCCAGCTATCGGTTCCGAAGGAGGCTGCGTAGGCGATTCTTTTGACGTCCGCTTGGCGGCAGAAGTCTAGGAAGAAGTTGGTTATCTTGGGTGAATAGAGGGGACGCCACACTTGGTCGGAGCCGACGACATAACCGTCGAATGCGCTTGATGCGCAAAATTTCTTGAGTTGGCGGGGTGACGAAACCAAAGGTGAAATCGGTTCGATGTGTTTCTTTATGAAACGTTCCGTATTTTGTCTCACATAGTCGTTCTCTTTCCTCGTCGGATGAAGTACCATCTTCCTGCCTAATATGAGTCTAGCGGCGTTTTTAAGGCTTTTTTTCGTGCCCGTTTTGAACCATAAAAGGGTATGGTAATACTCCATGTCGCAGAATCTGACCATCCATGTCTCGTGTCCCATGTTTTTCAGCACACGCTGGAGCGCATAGGCTTGTAGTAAGCCTCCGTAGTTGCTGAGGAGTGGTTGTGTCAGTATCGCCAGTTTCATGATTTCTTTCTTATGAAATTTAAGAATAGTCCCTTCTCATAGTCATTGATGGAGAAGAGATAGAGGACTAACGTGTAAATCGCCGTGAAGAACGCCGAAAAGTATATTGATGAAAATGGCAAAGTTACTGGTCTAAAGTTTGATTTCGACGACCTGGCACCACAGCTTGTTAAGGATGTTAAATGTCCGGTCTGTGGCGGG
>CALCUH010000050.1 GCA_937907165.1 uncultured Bacteroidales bacterium
GCCGCAACCCGGAAGAGCGTTCAAGAACACAGGTAAAGTAGCCACCAAGGTTTTACCCTCACCGGTCGCCATCTCCGCGATGTTACCCAAATGCAAAACGACACCACCGAAAAGCTGCACATCATAGTGAACCATGTTCCACACGATTTCACTACCACCCGCCATCCAATGGTTATGGTATAATGCCTTGTCACCATCAATTTCCACGAAATCTTTCGTAGCCGCCAACTCGCGGTCCATCTCCGTCGCTGTCACCTCCACGATTTCACTCTCGGAGAAACGACGCGCCGTATCTTTCACAATAGCGAATACCTCAGGAAGAACCTGAGTTAATTTCTCATCATATTTGTCCAAAATTTTCTTCTCGAGATCATCAATCTCAGCATACATTTGCTCACGCTTCTCAATTTCCTGTTGTTCTATGTTCGCGCGAAGATCAGCCACCTTAGCTGTTTCTGCCGCAACGTACTTTTTGATGTCCTCACGAATTGATTGCGTACGCGCACGTAACTCATCATTGGTCAACATCTTTATAGATGGATAGACCTCTTTTATTTTATCGACATAAGGTTGAATCAAACGCATATCGCGCTGCGCCTTATTTCCGAAAAGTTTGGATAAAAAATCACCGAATCCCATAAAAAAAAACATTTTGTATATCAAAGCACAAAAATAAGAAAAAAAAAGGTCCACTTTCATATTTTCATGACAAAGTTTATAAACTTTTGTTGTACTTTTGCAAACGGTTATGTTTTTGATATAAGAGATTATTTTCGGGAAGCTGCAAATGGAAAATAAGAAACAACAGCAACAGCATGCGAGTCTGATAAAAATTATAGTGGGTTTTGGCGATTTTTTCATATTGAACCTCGCTTTCCTTGTTGTCTTCACTTTATATAGGAACCATTATTACGGAGGAATCGATTGGATGGACTTCAGGTACCGCATCGTGCTTGTCAACATGTCCTACGCCATCAGTCTTTTCAATGCGGGCATCATCTTGGATAGACGTATCGTCCACTCCGAAAGCATTGTCGCCTTAGTCTTCAGAACAACCGCCGTTTTTGCGGGCATTCTCTTCGCCGCATCCAGCATATTGGACAGATTCATCTTTAAACCTTGGTATTGGGTCCTTTTCGTGGCGAGCGTATTCATCTGCGTCTCCACATGGAGAGTCCTTTCCCGCGCGATACTCAAAAGTTACCGTTCACACGGAGGCAACCATAGGCAATTGATTATCTTAGGTGCGGGAAGCGTCGCACAACAAGTATACAACTCCACCGTGACCAACCTCGAATACGGATACCGGTTCATCGGATTCTTCGATGACCGTGCGAAAGAGGATTACAAGGTGGACCCGAGCCTTGTCAAAGGCACTTTGGCCGACGTGGAGGAATTCGCCGAAAAGTATAAGGCGGACGAAATCATCTGCGCTCTTCCGGCAGGCGACGACCGTAAGGCGCTTCCTATCTTACGTTACGCAGAAAACAACGTCATTCGATTCTACATCGTTCCTGATTTCATGCGTTTCATCCGCAAATCCGTCGTGCTCACCACGTTGGAAGACTCTATTCCCATCATTTCCCTTAGGGAAGAACCGTTAAGAGGCTTTTTCAACAGATTGGTAAAAAGAACATTTGACGTCATAGTCTCCCTCTCGTTCTTAGTCACCGTATTCCCGATTCTATTCATCGTCTTGGGCATCATCATCAAAGCCACCTCCCAAGGTCCTATCTTCTTTAGACAAAAAAGGACAGGAAAGAACGGAGAGGAGTTCACTTGCTTTAAATTCAGAACGATGGCGGTCAACAAGGACGCCGACGAGAAGCAAGCCACGAAGGGAGATGCCCGTGTGACAAAAATCGGCGCTTTCATGAGGAAGACAAACCTCGACGAGACACCACAGTTCATCAACGTGCTGATCGGCAACATGTCCATCGTAGGTCCTCGTCCACACATGCTGAAACACACGGAAATCTACTCCCACCTGATCGACAAATACATGGTGCGCCACTTCGCGAAACCGGGCATCACCGGATGGGCGCAAGTGACGGGCTTCAGGGGCGAGACGAAAGACCTCTCCGAGATGGAGGGACGTATCAAACAGGACGTATGGTACATTGAGAACTGGACTTTCTGGTTGGATATCAAAATCATCATCAAAACGGTGACCAACATGCTGAAAGGAGAAGAGAAGGCTTACTAAAAGTCTTTCTCCTATTCTACCCAGCAATCACATACTTTTATCGTTCCGATTATCATCATAGGCACTATAGCAAAGGTCACTATGTCACGGCAATATGTGTGTAATTATCAGAAAAAGTTTTTGTTTGTTTATTCATAAAAATATTATATTCGCACTCAATAGCTTTTAAGACGTCAACAATACCCAGAATAGGTAATGGGCAGTGCAAGCTGGTATGGTAGGTTCGATTCCTATGGTTGGCATTTTAGAAGCTATTTTTTTTATACACATTTCTATTCTACTTGTAACACTATTCTACCGTAGCAATTTTCCTTTTTTTGTGCTTCAGGCTAATGATCGTTCATAGGCTAATATTATTATGTTTACAGAACACGAAAACCACACAAAAAAAGGCCTGCGGATCACTCCGGAGACCTTCCACTGCAAATCAAAAAAACATATTAATTATGAAACAAAGTATTTTATAAAAAGAAATAAATTCGATTCACATTCTTATTCAATATAAACTCCATCATCCGCCGCACTTCGAATAGCCGCAGTTCGTACAGATGAGACATCCCTCCTGATAACGGATCGTCTTTTGTCCGCACTTCTCGCAGACAAGCCCTTTCGCCTCCGTACCGTTCGGAATATATTTCTTCAAGGCGCGCTCCACACCGTTCTTCCAGTTGTTGATGGTTTCGCTGTTCAACTGCAAACCGCCCACCAATTTCATCACCTGGTCGATAGGCATACCGTAGCGCAACACGCCGGAAATCAGTTTCGCATAGTTCCAATACTCAGGATTGAACTTATAGGACAAACCCTCGATAGTTGTCTTATACCCCCTTCTGTTAGAGAACTGGAAATCGTAACGGCTCATACCCGTCTCCTCATCGATATTGCGGATAATCTTACCGGAAGCAAGCCATCCTCGTCGTCCGCCAAACCGGTGAATATCTCATAAGGTCTACCCTCAATCAAGCCGACGAAAGCAATCCATTTCTCCTTGTTATTCTGGAAACGAACCACATCAGCCTCCAACTCCCTCGGGCGAGCCTCACCAGCCTTTAGGAAGGCGTTCTGCAATTCAGCAGGCTTCTCCTCCTTTTTCGTGGAGACCAAGACACCCGAGCGGGAACCCTCACGGTAAACCGTCACACCCTTACAACCGGAGCGCCAAGCCTCCTCATAGAGAGCGCCGACCAGCTCTTCGGTAGCAGACTCAGGCACATTAATCGTCACACTGATGGAGTGATCCACCCAACGTTGGATGCGGCCCTGCATACGCACTTTAGCCACCCAATCCACATCCTGGGTTGTCGCCTTGAAATAAGGAGACTCCACCACCATCCTATCGATTTCAGCCTGCGTGTAATTCTTAGAAGTGTCATAACCCTTCGCAGCCATCCAGACCATGAATTTCGGATGGAAGACGGTGAACTCCTCGAAAGAGTCGCCCATCTCGTCCACATAATCCACATGCGCCTCAGGATCATTCGGATTCACCTTGCGTCTACGTTTGTAGACAGGAAGGAAGACCGGTTCGATACCCGACGTCGTCTGCGTCATCAGACTCGTCGTACCCGTCGGAGCGATGGTCAAACAAGCGATATTACGTCTACCATGCTTCACCATCTCCGCATACAAAGCGGGGTCAGTATCTTTGATTCTATTGATGAAAGGATTTTTCTCCTCCAATTCAGCGTTATATATTTCAAAAGCGCCACGCTCCTTAGCCATTTCGACAGACGAGCGGTAAGCCTCAACCGCCAATGTCTTGTGAACTTGCTCAGAGAAATAGGTCGCCTCAGGCGTTCCATAGGTCAAGCCCATTGCCGCTAACATATCGCCTTCAGCGGTAGTGCCCACGCCCGTGCGTCGACCCTTGACGGTCTTCGACTGAATCTTCTGCCAAAGTTCCACCTCCGTACGCTTCACCTCATCGCTCTCAGGATCCGACTTCACCTTTGCGAGGATGCGATCGATCATCTCCATCTCCAAATCGATGATATCATCCATGATACGCTGCGCTTTCGCCACATGTGTCTTGAAGAGTTCGTAATCAAACTGCGCATCACGCTGGAACGGATTCTTCACATACGAATAGAGGTTGATCGCCAACAAACGGCAACTATCATACGGACAAAGCGGAATCTCGCCGCAAGGGTTCGTCGACACCGTTCTAAAGCCAAGAGACGCATAACAATCAGGCACAGACTCGCGCAAGATTGTGTCCCAAAACAAGATA
>CALCUH010000051.1 GCA_937907165.1 uncultured Bacteroidales bacterium
GGCGTATCGAAAACCTGATTGGACGCCATCCCGTCGACCGCAAGCGCATGGCGATTGTGGAGAAGAACGGGAAGGTGGCGATTACCAATTATCGAATGTTGGAATGTTCGGAATGTGCGAATGTTCGAATGACGGGCGGCGTTTCGAACATTCGAACATTCAAACGTTCAAACATTTCTTCCGTTGAGTGCCGCATTGAGACCGGGCGCACCCACCAGATCCGCGTGCACATGGCGCACATCGGTCATCCGCTGCTCGGCGACGGCACCTACGGAGCTCCGTCGCCGGACAAGGGGCTGGAGGGTCAGTGCCTGCATGCAAAGGAGCTTAAATTTATCCACCCCCGCAGTGGGGAGGAGATACACATAGAAACGGAGCTGCCCCTATACTTTACCGAAATCTTGGAAAAACTGGGAGGAACAGTTGAATGAAAAAAATCGGGTTGTTCGGACTTCTCGCAATACTCGCGATAATCGTTCTGATTATCGTTATCCGCCTTATCAAGGGTGCTACCGCAATAGTAAGCGGCGCGCTCAGCACCGTTTTGGGCGTGGTTTTGGTTATCGCGCTTCTGGCGATAGTCCTCTTCATGTTTCTGTACGCGAAAAAGTAAACAATAAGATACGGCATCACGGAACAACACGCGCGGGATATTGCAAAATCCTGCGCGTGTTATATTTTTCATATCTTTTAGTAACTGGATTAACAACCTCTACATAATCCCCTGGTCTGTATCGATAATTTATACTACTATCCATGTCAAAACACTCCTAACTTAATAAATTCAGCAGTTCATTTTCAGATGCTATTGCAGTTTCAACTGACTGACTAGTACAATAATCTATCTCTTCTTCAAACCACACATAATTATCTATATCATTATCCCCATCAAACCGTATCTCATAAGAACCTTTATAATCCGTATCAAAATGACGAGTTACTATAACACCTCTTCTACCAGTATATCTTTCATATCCATCATGTGGATTTACGACTTGGACATAATCTTCGATCTTATACTTACAATTCTTCATATTAAATCCTTCCTAACTTAATAAATTCAACAGCTCTTCCTCGGATGAAACTTCAATTTTATCGTTATCATAAGCAAGCTCAAGATACCCTTCATGCCATGTCCAGCTTATCTCTTCTAAGAAACACAGTTTAGAATCACGGCTATAAAAACCATGTAGTGTAAAAACCTGTCCTTCATATTCCTCCATTTCATCACATACACCCGGAGTACTATAACCACCTAATCTAAGAAGAGCATCTATCTCTTTTAAATTATGCCTTACCCTTACCCTATCACCTTTTTCAAACATCACTTAACACTCCCTTATAAAATCTAAAAACTCTGACTCGCTTGGAAGTTCAATAGACACAAGAGCAATTTCCTTAGTTGTCCAATAAGAAAAACTTCTTGTATGGCCATTGTACATCTGTCCTATGTCTAATTTAACATAGTCATGACCTTTTATGTCTTTAATTATCTCTAAAACCCTGCCTACACGCCCTACAAAAGATTCATTTAAATCATCAGCCTCGAGTCGTGACTTATCAAAGCTTACGATTCTTACATATTCATCAACAGTTATATCATTAACATCCATAATATCACCTCGACTACTTATCCAATACAGAGAAGATACTCTTCTCTCCACTGATCAACCCTGATTTTATCATTGATATATCCATCATATACATTAACCATTCTGTTATCCTTTACCTTGTATACTCTCTTTCTACCTGTGATAATGAATACAAATCCCTGTTTAATATCTTTAACCTTATCTCCAATATCGAACTTAAATTCAAATTCCATAATTAACCTCATTTCCAGAAATTATATGTATAATAATTTAACATTTTTATTTTAAGATTTTTATAAATATATTAATAATAATATATATATTTTATATATTTTTTTCTTTAAGGGAGACCCCTTTCAAACGACGTAAATACGTGGTCTAAAAATCATTTTAGCACCCTAAAGGTTCTAAAATTTTTTCGAGCAACATTTTTTTATCAAGAATCCTCAGATAAAAATGTCGGATTATTTAACATTAAAAGCTGATTGAACTCTTCGAGGTCAGGAATATCATATTCAAGAGGTTTAAAAAGCTCAACCACTGAATCTGGATAATAATAATTATTATCTAACTGAACCCATGAATAGTCGATGTCTGTATTGATTCCTGTTAATTTCACCGTCTTTGCTCCATCAAAAAGCATCGATCTGCTGATAGTAATTCCATTATAAACTGCTCCTTTTTCAATACCAGGAACAAGACGTACTTCATCACCAATATTAAACATATAATCACCTCATATCTTAGTCAGAGTTTTACAGTTACCTATCTGGATATTATCCAGACCAGTAAACCCTTGTTCCTTCATATTTTTAAGTACAATTTCTTTAGCTTCTTTAAACGAACAAGCAGAAATTGTTTCTGTATGTATACCTTTTACCTCAAATGATAAGGTAAATTCCTTCAATTCAATATCATCCATTGTTAATCTCCTAAAAGAAAATCCTTAAGCTGCTTAGCTGTAGCACACTTTACACGATGAGGCTTATCTAAAAGTGTTATATGACAAGCTTCAACATCGTACACAGCGTTAATTTGATTTATAAAATCTCTACGCCTTTCTTCCCCTAAAGTATTAAGCCATTCATCATCATAATTTAAAATTTTAACTTTAACTAAGTTATCTGATCTTGAAGAACCTATTACCTCACAAGTAGAATGTTGATTTGTAAACATGTAGTATGAAGTTCCCCTAACAATATCTCCAACTTGAAATTTCATTCATATTCCTCCTTTTAAGAAAGCATGCATACAAGTGTATCAGAAGACCAGAATATACCGTCTACAGCTGATTCAGCGAATGATATTATCTCATCTAAATCATCAAAAGAAAACTCCCCAATGTAGATATCTGTTTTTGGAATGTCTGTAGGTACATCGTCCTCTTCAAACCACTCTTGCTGTATCATATCCTCTACAGAATCGAACTCGTCATAAACATTAAACTCTATTGTATCACTGGATAAATCAATACGAGCGGTAGATTCAGCCCATCCGTTTTGATATTCCATTCCAAAATCAGTGAACGTTACGATACCGTCGTTTCTACTACCAGTTGTTTTATATTCCCTATTTGGAAACATCTTTTTGAAATTACTAGCTTCAATGTTTGGATCACCATTGTGTTCTATCTGACTTAAACCTCCACCAGATGCTTCACACATATTAAGAATCCTAAGCATTAGCTCTTCTTTATTACAGTATGCTGGATCATATCCACTGTCATATAACGAACTGACAATATCTCTTATCGTATAAAGAGCACTCATAGTATAAGCACTCCAATGATAATATATAGAAGCAACCGTCACGTCATTAGCCTCTATATTAACAACCAGTCTCTGTCCCATTTATATCACCTCATTCATTATCAAAAGCTCTCTGCAAATTAACCCAAGTAGTTGGGTTGATATCGAAAAATACTCCAATCTTCTCTGCTGCATCCTCAGTAATGCTTGCCTGTTCAGATAAGAGAGAGTTGAGATATCCTAAGTCAAGGTTTACCCTTTTGGACATCTCTTCAGCAGTTGTATGAGAAGCCTCGAGTGCTTCTCGAATATACATACCCGGATGAAATTTAGTTTTCATTATCTTCGCTCCTATTATTATTGCAAATAACCACACAGATATCGTTGTTAGGTCTTGAGTTCTTTATGTACGATTTAACTGTTTGCGGGAAATGATCACAGAATTTATACTTGATTTTACCTTTGTTGTTCTTACAAAACTCAACAGCCTCATCAGGTATATAAGGTTCATCCGTATAAAACATATATCTTCCCCCATTTTTTAAAGAGTAATCATATATCCACATAACTTATCATCTCCATTCCTATTTACGACAGTAAATCCAGTAACTCATCTTCAGTTGATACTTCAAGATCACTTTGAAGTAATTCTATTTCCTTACCTTTCCACCTGAAGCGGTTATTTTTCTTAACTTCTTCAATTTCAAAATCTAATATACATGGATAAGGCTCATATTCATCGATCCTTACTATAACAGCTGTCTCGCTTGAGAACTGTTTCTTGAGCCGATAAGATGAGGGTGGTATTTTTCCCACACAAACTCTGTCGCCAACCCTTAGAGGATTTCCGTGCATATCAACTATCATACTATCACCTCGTTTATAAAGAACTTATCAAACTCTTCTTCAGAAGATATGTTTAATTCCGGACTACAAACAAGATCAAACTCATGTTCGTTCCAAAGATAACAGTTTGATCTGCCATCGAACTCAATCTTGTATGGAAACTCCCTGTGTTCTTCATGAACCTTTACAATTATTCCTCTTAACCCAGCGTACTCTTCTTTTCCTACGTAGGAATTTTCTCCGACGTCACTATGTATAATAACTTCATCGCCAACTTCAAACATATACTCACCTCAAATCAAATAGTTCTTTTAATTCATCTTCCGTAGCTGGATTGATTTCTTCATATGGTTCGAACATATCTATTGTCCATATCCAGTATTCATCATCAATATCGAGACGGTATCTTGATTCTTCTCCTTCTCTTTCACGTTCAACAATTCTAGCTGTTAAACCACGATATTTTTCCATACCTTCAACAAAGAAACAACCGCCTCTATATATTCTATCTTCGTCAGCCTCTATGTCAGTCTTTATTACTACCGCATCACCGACTTCATACTGTTCCATATTATCAACTCCTAACTTAAAAATCCCATCAGTTCATTTTCGGTAGCCATTTCAAGATTGACTGATTCCTCTTCGAACATTTCCTCAACCCAGTGAAAATTCCTGTCATCAATGTCAAGTAAATAGTACACACGGTTTTCTACTTCATCAATATCGATAATACGTGCTTTACGCCCAAGATATTTTTCCATTTCTTCAATAAAGTAACAGCGTTCTGTACCATATCTGGTGTTTGTAACCAAATCATCTCTGACTCTTATCATGTCTCCGATTTCATATCTCATTGTATCGTCACCTCTTAACTTAAGAAATCCATCAGCTCGTTTTCGGTTGAAGGTTCTTTGTTCTCTCCAATCTCCAAGTCGAACATTTCTGAAGTCCACCAAAAACATCTGTTATCAATATCGAGTTCGTATTTTATCTCATTTGGATATGGAATAGCATGTTCGATTGTTGCTTCATAACCCAAGTATTTTTCCATGCTTTCTACAAATGCAGTACCTCCATACACAGTATCTGGAATTAAATCTTTTCTGACTCTAACTCTTGTGCCGATTTCTAACTGATCCATAGTTATCACCTCAACCAAATAACTCTTTTAATTCGTCTTCGGATGCAGGCTCTGATTCAGCTGCAGTAATAAGCATCTCGTCCGTCCAGCCATATGCCTCCATTCCCGGTATATTTAATCTGTAATAAACCCCAAAATTATCGTGTTCTTTTTTGTGAATTTCAAAAACACGTTCTTTATGTTCAAGCATTTCAGAAGTCACATGCCAATACTCATATTTTTCACCAACCTCAAGGGCTGGATTTATCATTACTAACTCTCCGACTTCAAACATATTATCACCTCTTGTATCCGTCTTCCTTCAACTTTTCGATCATCCATTCTCTGATTAATTCTCCGCAGTGACCGCCTTTTCCACATTTCTCTGCGACTGGACAATTATCAGGACATTCAGTATCCAAAGTAACATAGTTCATTATTACTGCGAGTATCTCTTCCATATCAATCACCTCATAAAGAAAACCCTCTGTGATTAGAGGGTTTTATATTTGAGTTTTGTATTTCTTATCTCTTCGATATGTTCTTCGAGGGCTTTTATTCCGGCGTCTGTAACACCTACAAGCCCCACTGTTGTATTTGAATTATAGATTCTGAAGAACGGATATCCTTTATCTGAAACAAAAGGAGATTTTCCAGAGCTACCACGATAACCAAACATTCCGTTGTTTGAAGCCCATCTTAATATCTGACCTTTCTTAAGACCCAGGGTTTCTGTTACCTCTGACACTGAGAACAAATTTATATCATTATCTTCTGTTGCTCTAACCTTTTTGCCAGTGGTACTTTTCTTTGTTTCTACTTTTACCTGCTGGATAATTAATTCCTTGAACTCTTTAATGCTTGAAGCTTTTTCTGTATCAGATTTTGCATGGACAATTTTTAAAATTGCCATATCCTCATCGGATACAATCTTTTCTATGCTCTTATCAATTATCGGCTGGACAACCTCGTCCAGCCAATGTTTGAATGCTCTTATCGTATCTGTATCGCAAGTCTTAATTACCTCAGCCATGGCTAAGAGTTTATAAACTGCGTATGTATTAATTGCAATGGCAGATATGGTTCTACCCAGCGTATCTTTAACCTTTATAGAAGTCGTGTCTTCGTCCTCTATGTATTTAGGAAGGTTCTTCTCTGGGTTTTCATAGCCCAGAGAAGTCATTATATCCTTCCCCACAAACCACATGCGGCGACCCCGCAATTCACATCTTACTTTATTGTTCTGAAATTCAAATAACATTTTAAAACCTTCTTTCTTAATATTTAACAAACTATAATCTGATTATGGATATGCGATCTTAACCAGCTCCGGATGACCTCCTCAATAAGAACTTCTCAGTCACTCTTTTCTTGGAACAACTGATGCTTCGAGCAGATATCCTACGTAGTTATTGGGTTTGATATTACCGTTGAATCTTGCTTTGATTTAAACGGATCCAAAGATTCATGGCGGAAGCGATCCAGATGAGTCCAGGCAGCGGGATACCCGCCTCGTCGGCTTATCAAATTGTAACTTCCATCTACGACAGAAGCACCTTGTTAAAAGGTAATACATTATAGTTTGAGGATGCCCTTAAAAGGCATCCAGTATAAAGTTTGCAAGATCAAGCACTACATACTTCTTGATTCCCTGACCTTTTATGAATCTTATGAAGTTTGAAACACCAAGTGCTACGATTCCTCTTACTGTTGTTGCTACTCCAAGTGTAACTCCGCAGGCGGAAACCGGAGTGTCTTCCATTGCTTCCTCGTGACTGAACTGCATTGTCGCAAGGAGATTCTTTTTCTGCTGGAGATTTGTCCAGTCAGCAGCATAATGCTGTGCTGATTCCAGTAATGTGCGGAAGTCAAAAACCGCTTTGACCGCTGTTGAATACATATGTTTTTCAACAAATGTTCTTCTCAATTCAATTGTGTCAACGCAAAGGAACACATAACCCGAGATAGCTTCACCCTGCCAACCATTACTTCTTAACTCGATTGTTGATTTAACTTCTGGATTAATATCCATAAGAAGATCGAGTAATGCCTCGGTCTTAGGTTTACCTACATGCTGTTCTGTGAACATCTGATTAACGATGTTGTGCTGTTCAACTGTATCCATATCCCATAATGTAATGTTCTTTACACCACATCTTACGAGATTTTCTGCAACAGTAGAACCTACTGAACCACATCCGATGATGTGAATCCTGCCGTTTATTGACGACGGCTGAAAATACTCCAATGACTTACTTAAATTCATAACTTACCTCCATAAAATTTATTTCTTTAACTTGCTGACAGAAAATCCAATAACTCTTCTGACTCTCGGAGTTCCTGTTCTACGTATTCTTCAAACACCTTGTCGATTACCTCGTCTGAGAAGAAAGGCGGTTTTACTGGTGTTGGTTCTTGGATATCTATTACCGGCGGAGTAAATGCATTCCAGATAGCTGAAGAGTCCTCGATAACTTCATCCAAAGAGATAGCCTCCGGTTCAAGCGGAGGCTCAATTATCTCTTCAAACTCTTCTTCAGGTTCTTCTTCATCCCATATATCTGAATCAATATCAAAATCGCGGAGAATATCCTCTTTAAGATCTGTAAAGTAGTCGTCTCCATCGCTAAGCCCTACCCAACCATAATATTCTCGCATGTAATAATCGTATCCATCAGGAGTATCATTTAAAATTCTCCTAATATCGTCAAGACTTGAAGCCTCTTGGATATCTTCTATGATAATAGATTCAAAAGTCTCTGAGTGATAGATTTCCTCAGCATAATTGTATAAACTATTATCACTTATAAAGCACATCAACTCGCTCCAGGTAGTAACATCTTCTTCGAATTCCCGACGAGTCATAAGCTCACCTCCTTAAATTCCTTTTGTGTTATAGAAGTTTGAAAGAGCTCCATAATAAATATCATCATCGTCATCGTATAATGTGTTGGCGTAGCTTGATGGCTTAGTTATTGGCTTTGAAGTTGCCGGTGCTGAAGCTGTCTTTGTAGGTGTTGACGGTGTCTTTACATAAGCCGCCCCATAATATGTATGTGTTGGTGCCGTAGTATATTTCACTTCTGTAACCATTGACTTAGCCTCATCTATGAAGCGTTCAATCCCGTCAGGTTCCTTTTCGATATACACATTAACATCAGCTGTTTCGAACATAAGATTCATGCCGTAGTCATAAATCTTAATCGTCTTATCTCTCTTCTTGTTGTAGATAGCGAATACGTAGAAATCCCCATCCTTTAACTGTCCAAGAAGTTCATTGTAGAATGTTGTATCTACTGTTGAAGGAGTTACTCCCATGTTTACGTGAGAATGCCCCTGAAATCTGATGTGATTAAACACCTCGTCCGGATGACTCATTAACCACATTGGATACTTCTCGTCATCTGAAGATGCTGTTGCCCCTGAAACTGTCTGAGGGTAAACAAGTATATCTTCTATTCTGTATGCAGCTATTTCAGTAGCACCTTCTTCAAGTTCCTCCCTCTTACACACACCATGCCAAGCGACTTCAGATGAGAACTCATCAACCAGAGCCCACATCTTGTGCCAAGCTTTTTCTGTGAATGTGAGAGATGCTTTCTGTTTTGTGTCAATTGCAAATGATCTGGAAAAATCCACCTTTCCGCTTGCGAACACGCCCTTACTCAGCATGTTCAAGAAATCATTTCTGCAGGAGTCTATAAACTCCTGCGTTGGTTTGATATTTCTACTCATACTATTCTTCCTCCTTAGTTTCTTCCTGTCCTGCTGTTTCTTCTTCCACGACATCCTCTGTCACTTCCTTATTGAGATATTCAATAGCCTCTTTAACAGTCATAAGCTTTCCGTCAGGAAGTTCGATACAAGCCATTCTACTAGAGAACAGGTCGTTTACAAGACGTTCCATGACTGTTGTATCTGCAAAGTTTAATGATCTCACTGAAGCTCCGCACAGTTCTGTAGCTGTTATCATATCATTATTCTTAAGAGCCTCAATCATTGACTCACGATAGTCGCCAAGACAATGATATGACTGAATGTGAGTGTTAGGGAAATATGTGAATCCTGTAGGGAATCTCCAGCCGTCTCTTCCAGATACAGAATACTCAGCTATGTTAAGTGTGTATGCCGCACATGATCTCAGTTTCATTTTGTGATCAATGAATATTGCTGTGAATAACTTTTCAACATCAACAGAGTCATGAGATGTTTCATATATAGCCGAATCATCATTGTTGATGACAGTCTTAGCGAGTTCCTCATCATAAAATTCGAAATAACCCTTGGCTATAAATGTAAGTTTTCCGTCTTCTGCATCAACTAACTCCATAGACTTATTTGATGAGAAGTATGCAGCGAACTCATTACCGCTTGTAGATAACTGAGCTTCAACTCCGACAAGCTTAAGCTGCTTTTCCCTAATATCTCTGAGATATTCGCTGATTGTACGCTGATAGTCTTCAATCTTTTCATTCAGATGCTGAATCTTATCTGTCAGAATCCTCTTTTCCTTAGAAGCCCATGACTTTCCAAAATCAGCAAGCATAACTTCTGACTTCTTACTTGCGATATCATATCTGTCAGCAAGAATTGATAACGCTTTTACATAATCATCCTGTGTTTTCTGACGTAATGATGCAATAAGAGCATACTCATCAGCATCATCAGGTGATACCGGCTTTTCTGCAAAAAACCATGGCATACATACAGGAATAACACACTGAAGATAATGATATGTGTCAAGCCCTTTCCTGTCATAGATAATGATTGTTGATTTTATTTCTGGGTTGATGAAGCAGGCAACCCCCATTGTTTTCTGGAAGAAAACCCTAACCTTTTCAACTTCCTTATATCCATTAAGCGAAAGGTTCTCTGATGCACATAAAGTTGCCGCCTTAGCGTCATCATTACGCATCTTTCTGTCATCTTTTAATCCGATAAAGAAGAGTGAATCTGCGATGTTTGGCGGAATAACATCTTTTATCTCATTAATAATCCTGTCATCAGAATACGAAGTTCCGATGGTACGTACAGTCGATTTGACTTTAAAAAGACTACCCTCTGGGAGTCTCGTGTAAAGTAAAGCACGTACCGTTGATATCAATGATACATCTGCTGTTGAACTATCCTCATGGTATGGGATGTTCTTATACACCTGATCTAATCTCGCAGACCAAGGTGTGTCGTTAATTGTGTTACGGAACATTATTAATTCCTCCTTTTTAAAAATGCGGTTTGTGTTTGTGATTGGTGAACTTAGCAGGAGTTACCTGTGTTTGTCCATAGGAAACCCCGCCTTTCGACGGGGTTTAGAGAGATTGTGATTTACTTTTGGATTGTTTTTTCTTTTCTTGATTATGTAACTGCTTATTACTTTATTGTTTTAATTATGCGTTGTCTGCCTTTACAACCTGAAGCAGAAAACATTTCTCAGTGATACCCTTGTCAGTGAATGTCTTGTCGAGATCGTTAGACTGAAGCGGGCATCCGTCAAGTGAAACCCCGCCTCTTGCGTAGTCGATTTCAGCCTGCTCAAGAGCCTGACGGATTGTTGTGTTAGGTGTGAGCATGTATTCAGTTCTGCCCAATGAATTTCCGATAGTAACTTTAATCATAATAAAATTCCTCCATTAAATTAATTGAATAAATATGGGGCAGGAAACCCTGCCCCCTCTTACGATTGGCACTGTGATTACTGAACGTCGATAGCAGCCATGATAGCAGCGTGTTCAGTGTTGATTTCCTCAACTACAGCAGGAAGAAGTGCTTCAAGCTTGTTGATAAAGTTGAGTGCTGTGCCGAATTCATCAGCGATTTCGGACTTAGCTTTGTCAGCTTCTGCAGGGAGATCATTCTTCATGATAGTGATAGTAGCCTTCTTTTCAGTGTCACGAGTGAAACCGTTAAAAACGGCCCCATACTTTGTTACAGAACCTGATTCGCCTGTAGCAATAGCGAAGAGAGTTGTCTTGCCCTCTTCATCCTTGAGGTTGAGAGCCTGTGGACGATACTTCTGAACGAGTTTAAGATTGTCGAGTGAGATGTCTGATGTGATGATAACTGCTGAACCTGCGATTGAAATTTTAGCCATAATAATTTTCCTTTCTTACTATAAAAAATTGTAAATGAAATGCCCCGAGAAACCCCGGGGCTCGTATGATATGTATTAAACCCTGAGTGGAAGGGGTTCAATCAAGCATTATCTGCTTTCACTACTTGAAGCAGAAAACATTTCTCAGTGATACCCTTGTCAGTGAATGTCTTGTCGAGATCGTTAGACTGAAGCGGGCATCCGTCAAGTGAAACCCCGCCTCTTGCGTAGTCGATTTCAGCCTGCTCAAGAGCCTGACGGATTGTTGTGTTAGGTGTCAGCATGTATTCAGTTCTGCCTAATGAATTTCCGATAGTAACTTTAATCATTTAAAATTCCTCCTTAAAATTGCGGGCTGGCATAAAACCAGCCCATTACTTACGATTGACTTATGTATTGCCTGTGATTACTGAACATCAATTGCAGCCATAACTGCGTCACGTTCAGCCTTGATTTCCTCGAGAACTGCAGGGATCTGAGCCTCAAGTTTTCTGAGGTTAAGGATAGCTACGCCGAACTTCTCAGCAAAAAGATCCTTTGCCTTCTCGGCGTCCTCAAGCATTGTGCATACAACAGCTCTGCCGTCATCAACCTTTGCAGTGAAAACGATACCGTTGTTAGAAATGCAATCTGTATTTCCAGAAGCGATTCTGAAAACGATTGTCTTTTCCTTGCCTTCACCCTCGAAGAGTGAGAGAGCCTGTGGGCGGAACTTCTCGATAACCTTGATGTTTTCGAGTGAGATGTCTGAGATAACTGCTGCTACCTTACCTGTGATACTTACTTTTGCCATTTGTACATTTTCCTTTCTGAAATAAAAATATAATGTGGTTAGTGGGTATCCATTAGGAAAACCCTGCGTATGTATGTCATGCGTTTCCGCATGAGGATATGTCTACCGTAGTAGGCACACCCTTATGAGGAAACAATCAATTAAAGAATATCAATGTCATACCTTAAAAGCAGATCTAAAAAATCCTCTTGAAAATCCGTAAGCTCTGTAATGTCTTCAATCCCCAAAGATTGTCCAAGCAACTCAAGCTGAGTAATAATATCCTCACCGTCAAGAGATCTGTTACAAATCCCATATTCTGCAACGATCTCGTTAATTTCTATTTCAAGTTCCAGTGATGAATAAGTTACGGAATCATACACAACTTCCTCGTCTACGAAAACATACAGATGAACGCCGTCATCTTCTTCGTCGATAGTCATACATAAAACCGTAGACTCATCATCTGAAATTGCAATCGCTATGTTTTCTTCGAGTAAACGCTTGGGATATTTTTTAGCAAAAGCCCATGCATCTTTTGCATCTATAGCGAAACCCATATAATCACCTCACTTCAAAAACCTCAACAAATTCCTTGGCTATAATCACCATAATTTTTATAAAGTTGAATATGATAAATAGTTCGTCTAATCCATATGATGTAATAATTATAGGAGGCGGTGCATCAGGTTTGATGTGCGCTTCCTATTTGCATTATCTAAAACCTTCTACA
>CALCUH010000052.1 GCA_937907165.1 uncultured Bacteroidales bacterium
ATGGTACTGCGTATTGTGGGAGAGTAGGTCGCCGCCGTCTTAGAGGGGATGTTCCGTAAGGATCGTCCCCTCTTTTTTTGCCTCTATGAGAGGACGAACCGTTTTCTGGACCTTCTTCGAACACTGTTAATCCTTCCCTCCAACCAAGGTATTAAAATCAGTTTGCATTGTTTTAATGTCTCTCTTAACATGAGGTAGGGGTGACGCCATGTACTAAAAAGGGGGAGAATTTTTGCTTTTTCCCGTAGTTGTAATAAAATCATAAAAAATATATGAAAAAAACACCTTTTATGTTACTGATTCAACGAAATTTACTAAATTTGCGGTCGATTTTGAGCTAAAAAAGAAACGAGTGTGTGAAATCACTTGTTCGGATTGCTTCAAAATATTGATAGTCAATACGTTTAACTAATTAATAGGAGGAAATAAGTTATCGCAACAAAACCTTTTATAAAGAGAACAGATGTGAAAGCGCCAGGTGCAAATAAAGATAATGGCACAGGTAAAGAAACGCATCGCATCAATGATCGGATCCGTGAGAGCGAGGTTCGTCTTGTCGGAGACAATGTCGAACAAGGAGTTTATCCCATCGAGGAAGCGCTTCGTATTGCCGAAGAGCAGGAATTGGATTTGATTGAAATTTCTCCGAACGCAGTGCCTCCTGTTTGTAGAGTCGCTGACTATCAAAAATTTTTATACCAACAGAAGAAGAAGGAGAAAGAGATGAAAGCCAAAGCCACTAAGGTGGTGGTGAAGGAGATTCGTTTCGGACCTCAGACCGATGACCATGACTACGACTTTAAGTTGAAGCATGCGATCGGATTCCTTCAAGAAGGCGCAAAATTAAAAGCGTATGTGTTCTTTAAGGGTCGTTCCATCTTATTCAAGGAACAAGGTGAAGTTCTCTTGCTGAGATTTGCTAATGATCTTGAGGAGTACGCTAAGGTTGACCAGCTTCCTCAGTTGGAAGGTAAGAGAATGATCATTCAACTTTCGCCGAAGAAAAAGAAATAAGGAATTTCTTAATACATAGTTTAATTAAATAATACAAAAATGCCAAAAGTAAAGACTAATTCCGGTGCCAAAAAGAGGTTTGCCCTTACCGGATCAGGAAAGATTAAGAGAAAGCATGCGTTCAAACGTCACATTTTGACGAAGAAGTCTAAAAAGCAGAAGTTGAACCTTACTCACGACGCAATTGTTGCTACGGCTAACATGAAGAGCGTTAGAGAGATGCTTTGCTTACGTTAAAACTTAGTATTAATCGAATGTTTAGCACAAAGTTCTCATTCAATTGAGGCGCTAACAGTCACAAAAATTTAAAGAAATGCCAAGATCAGTAAATCACGTTGCTTCTAGAGCAAAGAGAAAGAAAATTTTGAAACTCACCAGAGGTTACTATGGTGCAAGAAAGAACGTTTGGACAGTCGCAAAGAATACTTGGGAGAAAGGTCTTCTTTACGCTTACCGCGATCGTAAGAACAAAAAACGCAACTTCCGCGCATTGTGGATTCAACGTATTAATGCGGCCGCTCGTTTGGAGGGTATGTCTTACTCACAGTTGATGGGCGCTATCCACAAATCAGGAATCGAAATGAACCGTAAGGTGTTGGCTGATTTAGCCATGAACCAACCTGAGGCTTTCAAAGCGGTTGTTGACAAAGTAAAGAACGCTTAATCGTTTTCTACTATAACAAGAAAAGGTCTCCTTTCGAGGGAGACCTTTTTTATTTGTTTTAGAATAGTTAGAATAACTTAATCGCTGCCGTAAAAACAGAACAGGAGGACTTAGAAAGCCCTCCTGTTTCGTTTACACCCTACCTTATAGGTGAAACATTAACTTGTTATTAACTTACCCTCTCGGTCAACATTACTCGTAATAAGTTTGTTGTTCCTCTGAGGATGTGAACTCACTCCTGATGGATGAGAACAATTGCTCATCTCCAAGATTTTCTTCTACAGGCTCCTGAAGCACCATGTCTGGCTCTGGCTCAGCATTCTCTGCACTAACTACGCACGTGTTATTTAAGTGCTCTTGATAGATAAATGCAGCTGCGGCACATACACCCAACACTGCGAAAATTGCGATTCCTTTTTTCATGGCCGTACAAATTTAGTTCAACATACACATTAATAAAAGCCGTGTGATTTGCATCACACATATTCAAACATAGCAATTTTTTTCTCTAAATGCAAATATGTAACTCTCAAAATCGGCTACGACCTTGAATTATTACCTAGTCATAATTTAACATAATTTTACATTCATTTATCCCTGCAATATAATTCAACTTGTATTTATATGTGTATTTATTGATTATAATCTATTTTAAAAGTCTATTGTTTGAACTCCCCAAAACGTATGTATGCAATCATTATAAGATTTTATGTATGGATACGAATGAGCAAGAACCTCCTTTGCTTTGCAGTGTTGGTATTGAAACCTTGTGCCGCTTATTCGGATCCGATGCAACTTTTTTTTACGCAATTCTCCCTTCATACTTCTCTGACTATCATTCGTTAAATATTCCATGATTAAAAAAAATTGCAAAAGGGATGTCAAATAAAACTTTTTCATTAAGTTTGTGCATTATTACACATCTATAGAGAACAAACCATAAACACAAATAAACCATGAACAAAAATGTATTGAGATTATTATGTCTGTCGATTTGTGGTTGGATGACTTCAACCTTGATGACTGCGGTTGCTCAGACCGCTTTTAATGGCACTCCTTCCGAAATTCCCGGAAAAATTGAAGCGGAAAATTTCGATGAAGGTGGTGAGGGTGTCGCTTATCATGATGCTGATGAGGAGAACAAGGAGGCTGGCGCTCGTTTAGACGAAGGCGTTGACGTTAAGTCTGAAGGCGGACGTACATGCATTGGATGGACACAGGAGGGCGAATGGCTAGCTTATACGGTGGATGTGAAGGAGACTTCGCAATTTAAGTACACCTTGTCCGCTGCCACTGATAACAACAGCGCATCATTCCATTTCGAGATTGACGGGGAGAAAATCAGTTCCACGAAAACGGTGGGAAGTACGGGTGATTGGTCTACCTATAAAGAGGTAACTGGTACCACAAAGGAGATATCAGCGGGCAAACATGTGCTTAAGTTGGTGATCGACGGTTCCTATTTCGACGTCGACTGGTTCTCCTTCGAACCTTATTTTGAGCTGAAGGCCGTGAATTTCTTCAAAGATGGTAAAGTGGTCTACGCTAATGAGGAATTGATGGACAGTATCTATATCAGAGGCGGTTCCACTTACGCTAGCAAGAATAACCAAATTTGTTATTCCGTGGAAGGCGTATTGGATAGCGTTGTGTTCAATGTGAAAACTACTGGTGAAAACGGTTTGGTTACCGACGATTATGTATACGATGCGAATATCTCTTACCGCGACATCAATGTCAATCCATGCAGCCAACAGGGTACAATTGTGAAAGAGACTTATGGCATCGGCAATGGAACCAATACCTGTTATGTGTACTTGCCTTACGGATATGACAGTAGCAAAAAGTACAACATCTTCTATTTGATGCATGGTGGAGGTGAGGATGAAAACACTTTGTTCATCAGCAAATCTTCCGGAACCGAAATTCAGAATGTATTTGACCACTTGATTCAAGACGGAACGATCGAGCCTACCATCGTGGTGACTCCAACCTTCAACAAATGCTCTGCAGAGACATTCTGGCAGGAGTTAAGACAATATTTGCTTGCCTACATAGAGGGTAAGTATTCCACTTACGCTGAAGGTACCACGATAGATGATTTCAAAAAATCACGTATGCACAGAGCTTACGGAGGCTTCTCCATGGGAGGTGTCTCCACTTGGGCTAATTTCGAGAACAATCTAGATATTATTGGCTATTTCATGCCTCTTAGTGGTGACTATTGGGGTGCTAATGATGCGAATTCCAAGGCGTCGAAATTGAATAGCGTTGTCGAAAATTCCGGATTGGCGGATAACCAATTCGCCATCTTCTGTGCTACAGGTAATGATGATATTGCATACCCTAATGTGAACCCTCAAATCGAGGCTATGAAGAGCCAACCGCATTTTCACTATACGGCAGACTTCAATGAGGGAAATCTTTACTTCTTGGTAGCGCCTGGTAAGACGCACTATTGGGGATATGTGAGACATTATGTGGGTCTCGCATTGCCATACTTCTTCCATAAGGATTTCATCGAGTAAATATCTTTTCATCCAAAGGTTAGAAGGCTCCGATGGCTATAGGCTGTCGGAGCTTTTTGCTTTGCAAAAGGATGTGATTTTATATGATTTTTTGATGGAGAATAAACGTTCGTTCTGCGAATTGTTCGCTTTGTGAAGATTATATAATTTCGATTGCGGGTTTTGCAGCCTAATGAATTAGCTTGTGATAATGGATTAAAAAATAAAGGCGATTAATTAAAACCGCCTTTATCCATTTATTTAGAAAGTTAATGAATCATGCTTTCTGCCAGCTGTTCATCATACCCTCTACTTCCTCTTTTAACTTGTTGGCGAAATCGGAAAGCTTGATGGTTCCTTGGTCTCCTTCTCCTTGTTTTCTGACGGATACCTCTTCGTTTTCGCTCTCTTTCTCTCCGACGATCAACATGTAAGGAATTCTCTTCACCTCGTTGTCACGGATCTTGCGTCCAATCTTTTCGTTGCGGTCGTCGATGATAGCGCGGATGTCATTAGCGTCCAAATACTCAACCACCTTCTTGGCGTAGTCGTTGTATTTTTCGCTGATAGGCAAAACAACAACCTGATCAGGTGTCAACCACAATGGGAACTTACCGCCCGTGTGCTCAATCAAGACAGCGACGAAACGCTCCATGGAGCCGAAAGGCGCACGGTGGATCATGACCGGTCTGTGCTTTTGGTTGTCTTCGCCCACATATTCCAAACCGAATCTCTCAGGCAAGTTGTAATCCACTTGGATGGTACCCAACTGCCATCTACGTCCGATGGCGTCTTTCACCATGAAGTCCAACTTAGGACCATAGAATGCTGCTTCGCCATATTCCACTTTAGCCGGCATATTTTTCTCTTTGCAAGCCTCCACGATAGCAGCCTCAGCCTTCGCCCAGTTCTCGTCGGAACCCACATATTTAGTGGTGTTGTTAGGGTCGCGGAGAGAAATTTGAGCTTCGAAGTTTTGGAAATTCAAGGCTTTGAATATGATGGAGATGATATCCATCACACGGATGAACTCGTCCTTCACTTGGTCTGGACGACAGTAGATGTGCGCATCGTCCTGTGTGAACGAACGTACACGGGTAAGACCGTGCAACTCACCGCTCTGCTCGTAACGGTAAACTGTTCCGAACTCTGCGAGACGCAAAGGAAGATCCCTATAAGAACGAGGCTGCCACTTGTAAATCATACAGTGGTGAGGGCAGTTCATCGGTTTAAGCATATAGATTTCGCCTTCTTCTGGCGTCGTGATAGGCTGGAAGCTGTCTGCTCCGTAGTGATCCCAGTGACCGGAAGTGACATATAGCTCCTTGTTTCCGATGTGAGGTGTCATAACTTGTTGGTAGCCGAACTTCTTTTGAATTCTCTTCAAGAAATCCTCCAAGCGGAGACGAAGGGCAGTGCCCTTAGGCAACCACATAGGAAGACCCTTACCCACCATGTCGGTAAACATGAACAACTCCAATTCCTTACCGATTTTTCTATGGTCACGTTTCTTAGCCTCCTCCATCAATGTCAGATATTCGTCCAACATCTTTTTCTTAGGGAAGGTGATGGCATAGAGACGGGTCAATTGTTTGCGTTTCTCGTCGCCTCTCCAATAAGCTCCCGCCAAAGAGGTGATTTTGATGGCTTTGATAGGGGAGACGTCAGGCATATGAGGACCACGGCAAAGGTCAGTGAATGATCCCTGTTCGTAGAGAGTAATCTTACCATCCTCCAATTCGCTGATTAACTCAGTCTTGTAAGTCTCTCCGCGGTCGCCGAACATCTTCAGCGCGTCCGCCTTGGAAATATCTACTCTGGTGAGTGTCTGTTTCGTTGCGACGATGTCCGCCATCTTCTTCTCGATTGCGGCGAAGTCGCTCTCTTTCAAGATAACATCTCCGAAATCGATGTCGTAGTAGAAGCCGTTTTCGATAGCGGGACCGATTCCGAATTTTGCGTTAGGGTAGAGCGCTTGGATTGCTTGCGCCATCAAGTGCGCTGAGGTGTGCCAGAAGGTATGCTTTCCTTCCTCGTCCTCGAACTTGTGCAATTTTACC
>CALCUH010000053.1 GCA_937907165.1 uncultured Bacteroidales bacterium
CTCGTAATTATAAATCATAATCAACTTAAAAGGAAAAAACAATGGCAGATAATAATATGAAAGTCAACTTGAAGGTTTGGCGTCAAGCCGGCCCGAAAGAAAAAGGTGATTTTGTTACTTACGAGGGCGTAGAGACAACACCTGATACCTCCTTTTTGGAGACCTTGGATATCTTGAACGAGAGTTTGGTTGAGAAGGGCGAAGAGCCTATCGTATTCGACCACGATTGTCGTGAGGGTATCTGCGGTATGTGTTCTTTGTTCATCAATGGTCATCCGCACGGACCTGCTACTGGCGCTACTACTTGCCAGTTGTATATGCGTCGTTTCAAGGATGGTGAGACTATCACCGTTGAGCCTTGGCGTTCGGCTGCGTTCCCTGTTATCAAAGACTTGATGGTGAACCGTAACGCATTCGACCAGATCCAACAAGCTGGTGGATATGTTTCATTCAACTGTGGAGGTGCTCAGGACGCTAACGCAATTCCTATCTCTAAGGTTGACGCTGACGAGGCTATGGATTCCGCTACTTGCATCGGTTGTGGCGCTTGCGTTGCAGCTTGTAAGAACGGTTCGGCTATGTTGTTCGTTTCCGCTAAGGTTTCTCAATTCGCTCTCCTTCCACAAGGACGCGTTGAAGCTGTTAAGCGTGTAAAGGCGATGGTAGCTAAGATGGATGAGTTGGGATTCGGTAACTGTACCAACACCCGCGCTTGTGAGGCTGAATGTCCTAAGTGCATCTCTATCAGCAACATCGCTCGTATGAACCGTGAGTTCATCTCAGCTAAATTCAAAGACTAATTATTAATTTCTTATAGTCTGAAGCCTGGCAATAATTTTGCCAGGCTTTTTTATTTTTTATATAATATAACGTAAAAAATACACAAAATATTTGGAGAATAGAAAAACCTACTATATATTTGTCATATCAAATTAACGGAGTATTAACTAATAAAAGATAAGTTGTATGTTAGATTTAAAGACAGGACGTTTCGTCATTAATGCGGAGAAAGGGTGGGAGTTACATCCTTTCATGACACGTGAGGAATTCATGGCTTCCGATTTCTTCAAATCGGAGCATCTGATCAGGGATAATTTTGACATTAACAGTCCAATTTTCTTCTTCAAAGGAGTGAAGATAGATGGATATGAAATGTTTATGAGAGTTTTCTTGCGAGGCAATTTCCGAAAAAAAAATAAATACGTAAAAAAGATACAGTTGGTTTCGAAGGAAGCCATTGAGTTTTATGATCGATCATACGATGAAACGTGGGAACAGGCTGCATACGAGGTGAAGCGTTTGCACGATAAGTTTTTAATGCATGAGACCGGTTTGGATGAAGGTCATATGGATGGAGGGAAGGAGAATGATTTTATGGTCGAATGGGGTTCCTTCAGTTCAAGTATCTGTTTGATGCATCAGCCGGAAATAGTGATTTCAATAGATTATGACAACTTGACGGAAGAGGATAGAAAAGAGTTGGATAAAATAGGTGATGATATGTTGTGGTCATAAAGGAGAAACCTGTGAATTAAAAATTATTTTATTATGAAAAATGAAGCCGAGCAATTGAACTCTGCCTCCGAATGGCAGGGTAGTGATAGATATGCGGGTATAGATACCTATGAGAAAGTTCAGTTAAAGGCAGGGACCGAGATTTGCGCATTGGCCTCTTATTCACCGTCTGGCGAGATGAATCCATGTGAATATCTGTTTCCGAGAGAAGAGTTGAATCAAATCGAGAATGATTCCATTAAGCTCAACCGCGGTTTGCAGATAGCGCCATGGAACAAACCCTTGACCGAATTTTGTTCCTATCGTAGTGAGGTGGTGATGTTTGCGTTGCAGAAGGACCTGGTGTTGGAAACGGGTAAAGTGGTCGAGAATACCGCTTACGGCGAAGGAGGTATGACGCAATATTACATGCCGAAAACTCAATTTAGTGATTGTCTTAAAAACGGAGATTTAAAACAAGTGCGTTTCGGAGAATCCTCCAAGGTTTTACTATTGGAGAATAGTAGTATTTCTATCACTGAATATGAAGATATTGTCAAGCACAATGACCAACTGTTACTTCGCCGTAATTTATTTTGTCATCAAAAGGCGAAACTGGACACGTTAGAAATCATTCAAAATTCTCCTGATCCGGAGAGCGTCAAAAAAGCGGAAGATAATTTGAAGAAACTTAATGCGGATATTGCTGATTTAAAGCAAACGTTAAAAGACTCTATAAAAGAAATCGGACCGGTGGCTTCCCCATTATACGACAGTTTGAACAAGCAGTTGTCTACCGAAATCGCCTACCGAGAGAATCACCCAGATCATCTTGTGCTGAACAATGTGGTGACGAAGCGGAAAGAATTAAGCGTTACCGATACGGTGTTAGGCAATTCAAGCGTGAATGTGGTAGTGTTGTCGGAAAAGAGTAGGGCGGAGGAGATCGGCGAGAACTTATTCAGAAAAATAGATGGTTATAAAGAGGGGAGTGATGGTAACCCGATAGATGTGAAGCGGCAAGGCTTGTGGGACGTTATGAACATCAATCGCATCAATCAGGAGTCTAGAGAAATGATGCAGACCACCGCATTGCGTCAACGAGATTACAGCCAAGTGCAGACGCTCGCATTTCAAGGGCGGGATGGGACATTCAAGGAGTGTAAGCTCTCTGATTATTTCACGGAAGCGTCGGTCGCTAAGATTCAGAACACCCGTAATGGTCAGTTGACCGACTTATTAGAGATGAAAGACGGGACAAAGGCGAAACTATACATAGAGGGGAACAAGGCGCAGCTCTATTTGCCGCAGAAGGAAGAGGTCCTCGTGAAGCAGGTGGATAAGTTACCTATGGACCATTCGCAGAAGAAAGCGTTGCTTGCGGGCAGCTGCATGATGGGAATGCGGATAGATAGGGAACTGAATGCGATAGTGCGCGGCAACTCGGCGCCACAGGTGACTCCGGCCAAGGTATGTCATGTGAAGCGTACCGTTTCCAGAGGCATTTCATAGGAAAAATTTCTCACTTTTTGTAGTGGTTTTATCTATCTGTCGTGAAATAGATCTTGGGTTGCATATCATCGTCTTTTTTGTATTTTTGTAGGAAAAGAGAATAACGTATGATGAAAAAGCAATACATATTTCTGATTCTTCTGCTGGTTTTCGCCGGATGTAAATCGACCAAGAAGACGGTGGAGAAAACCTATGACAACCCTATGTTGGTGGAGAAGATGTGGGCGGTGACCGCCATCAACGGAAGCGAGCTCCAATATCCGAACCAAGGAGACGTGGCTTATATCGTTTTCGGGAAAAAGATGAATGTCACAGGTTTCGGCGGTTGCAACAATTTCAGTGGCAAGTATCAGGTTTCAGGAGATAGTATTTTGATTAAGGATGTGGGGGCGACGCGGAAAACGTGTTTGGAGCAGCGAATCGAAGACGCATTCTTCAAGGCGTTGGATGGTGTCGTCTCATTCAAGGCGTCTAAAAATAATCTGAAGTTGTACGATCAACGGAAGAGAGTGATAATAAACGCCATCATCATTGAGGAATAATGTAGGCTCTGCGCTATGAGGCTGAAATAGCCCATAGCGAGCCCGTATTTCAGCGTTTCCCATCAAGGACGATAGATTTGTCGTAAAAGGAGAAAAAACGTCCCAAAAGCGGGGAAATGCCATCTGTGGTTATTAAGCGACGGGCTGATTAACATCCACATCTACTATCTGTATATATCCGCGAAAATTTTGCGAACGTAAAGTAAGTATAACGACAAAAAATACGACCAAGAAACTTACTATGGAAGCTATAACCACCATCAAAACACTACATAGTTTTTTATACTTGTTGGAGGTACGGCTATAATAGAACATATAAGTCAGAAACGCAAGCAAGGCAATAATTGCTTGGGTGACAATGATGTACGCTACCAGATTTTCTACACAAAAAAATTGCTATAAAATTCAGTACGATAGCGAGTAATGTTAGTAAAATAGAGTTGGTAAAAATTGAGGATTCGATTTGCTCATGGTTATTGTTTTTTAGTTGCTAAATATAGAAAAATGAAAGAAACTACACCAATCAATTGTGATCTCAATTCTTTTATAAGTTAATTATTGATTATCATACACATTATATACTATTCTAATTTCAATATAATCGATTATCGAGATTAGAATTACACATCATCTTATACAGATGACATAAAGGTTTTCGTAATGAAAAAATTCAGATAATAATCATATTCTTCATTCCTTAACTCCAGACCCGGACAATGCGAAGAATGGCTTAGGGTTACCTTCTTTCGTCATCCCCTTAGATAGTAAACCTAATTCAGGATCATTCTTTTATTCGAATTTCAATAGGTTTAAGAATTGTTCTTAAACAGCGGAAAACAACAAGATGTAGCCATATAGTTGATTTACCTAAATATTTAGTTATAAATTTTTTCTCTTTCATTGTAAAATGATCGGGGTTTTGAGATCGCAAAACATCTGACAATCCGGTAGATGTAAATGCCGTCAGTTCACTTTCTGAAATTCTCAAATTAAATATTCCTTTATCCGTAACATTTTTTATGATTATCTTTTGAACTCCTAACAATTGCTTTTTTGTTATGGCGGAATCCAACGGGTTGACATATCTCACGTCCTTAAATAATGTAGAGTCTAATTCAAAAATAACTTCGTAATAAAATTTGTCATTCTTTTCATACCCGGCTAATCTTTGTGCCTGTGCCGAGAATATGCATAAGCATAAGCAAAAAAGCGATACGATATATTGGATGTGTCTCATATTTGCGTCGATGGTTAATGTGGAAGCCATATGGTTGCGGAGAGATTATTTATAATCACTCTCGACCATAAAATTAGGTAAATAATTTTTATAAATCCTACTATATTATTTCACTTATGCCCTTTCAGGGCGATTGTGCCGCACCGTTCCTCCCATACCCAGGGCGTTGCCCATGGGCTGTGGAATAATGGGCTTTCAGCCCGGAATCGTGGGGGATGGTATGGAAATAGTTAAATCTATCGTCTTGAACGTTAATTTGGGGCTGAATCATTCAGAGCATCAAATCCTCTTGTTGCAGTTTTAAAGATATATAATTACAATTATGTTAAATCTTGATTGGTGGTAACAAGTATTACTTAGACATTGAGGAGGTAAACAATACAGCAGAAGGCAGACATTTCTTTAGGTTTTATTCAATTACAGAAGATCTAAGTGACAATGCAATTATGATATAAAAAAAAGATACCCAAGTTGCCACCCTGCGCTAGAGCAACTCAGGAGGTCGTGAGTATCGCTGCAAATATACAACAAAATTCATCAAGTTTTAAAGATATATAATTTCAATTATGTTAAATCTGTAGAGGAAAACAACAACACAGAAGAAAAAAGGCATTTTTTCAGGTTCTATTCCATAGGAGACAGTCTTAGCGAATATGCTGTATTGCTATAAAAAATTTGAGACCAATGCCACCCCCTACGCTACAGCCTTAGAGGGTTTCAAAGGTCTCACTGCAAATATACAATAAAATTCATCAATTCCAACAATATGAGCGAGAAAAACGATACAGTAACTGAAATAACCCATCTCAAGGCAGTTATCATGGCAGTGTTCCGTTTTAAAGATATATAATTACAATTATGTTAAATCAACTCTCCAAGTCACCTATCTTACTGGCGATTCGCTGCGTTCCGGCATAGATGTGCTTGGTGTTCGGTAGATGCTTACCATTAGTTGATATAATAACCGTTCTACAGTTTTTTTTGAGATTTTGACTCGATGACAACAATCCTTTTTCTAGTCTTTGCAGACAAATGTAAAACACTGATGGCTACAACATCAATATCTAATGAGCAAAACAAAAAAAATCAATTAACGTCAAAAAGCTACTTTTGTTCAAAAAATTGTAACAAAGGATAATTAATTATAGTTTTAGCTAAACCATATGGAGATACTCCTGATTTATTTTCCTCATTCATATTCGCACCATGCTCTAACAGCAAAGTAATTAAAGATGGCTTATAATAAACAGTAGCCATAAACAATGGAGTATTTCCATATCCATTTTTTGAATCTACATTAGCGCCGGAATCTAATAATATTTTAGCAATCTCCAATAAATCGTCTTGAACTGCATAATGTAAAGGAGTGAAACTATTTTCATCTTTTTCGTTTACATCAGCACCTTCAGCAATACAAGACTTAACCAATTCTGCGTTGTTGTCAAGAACTGCTTCATGCAACTTAAAAATTTTTCTTTCTCTTTTCATCTTATCTATTTCTTTTTTCGTATTTATGACTTCTGTTAAAACTTGGATTTTCCCACTGATAGAGTTTTGGATCATTCATCCTGTCATTGAATTGCTTTTGCGTCAAACCTTCCGACTCTGCCTTCTGTTTTTCTCTCCAGAATTCATGACCAGGCTTATGTCCTAAATCTGGTTTTCCGTTTTAAAGATATATAATTTCAATTATGTTAAATCTATAAAAAAAAACGGCCACCTTTACGATGGTCGTTTGGAGTTTTTTGGTCCTGAGCGGATTACTCCCACTTAGCACATTACTTCCGTGTTGCTAACCTACAACAATTTTTCAAATTAGCAAAATATGATGAAGGAATTTTTAAAAGACGTGTGGAACCCGTTCGTCGACTTCCTCCGCAGGAACGGGCACTGGAAACACATCGCGGCGGGGTTCGCCCTCGGTCTCTTATCCGTCCTCTTCGCCATCCTGGCGGGTCTCATGTTTTAAAGATATATAATTTCAATTATGTTAAATCTCAAGCTTGACACAGTTTAGTTTACATAACCCATATAAAAGGAATCTATACAATCATAAATTTTTCGAATAAACACATTTGCCAACAACAAAAGAATCATCAATATTATTAAATAAAAAGCATGGATATGGGTTTTATGCACACTGAATGCCGAATAGACAAACAGAAATATAGAGAATAATATATATATACAAACTGTCAAAATAAATGAAGATCCAATGCGCACACAAAGAGGATGCTTTTCCCCAAGGAAAAGACTAAAAACATAATTAGCAAAAAGTTCAAAGGCAAGTATCGCAACTAAAATCCAAATATACTTTGGAATTTTTGCTGTGATTTTTTTCAAACAATCAAGAATTACACCTACTCGCATATTATAACTAATTTGTTTACTTATTTTTCTACTTATTCTTTATTGGCTACATTTCCTGAAACCATTTGGTTTGTACAGTTTTAAAGATATATAATCACAATTATGTTAAATCTTAGGACAAACTTATTGGAAAGACAGAACGACATATGTGTTCAAAACAATTATTGCAAGGAAACCAGCTTATGTCTTAGCCGTAATGCAAGACGATAAGAACATATACTTGCATAGCGTAACACAAAGCGACAATGTTCTCTTAAATAACCAATAAAAAAAAGGAGAAGAACAACTGCCTTGTGGAAAACCCGCACTCTCGTTGCCAACTCCTTGTACAAATATACAACAAGTTTTAAAGATATATAATTACAATTATGTTAAATCTGGAATTGATGAATTTTGTTGTATATTTGTGTCGGTCGAGGTGTAAAAGCTGAGAACGGTACCCCATAAGTTGTCTAATTGGCGATTTGTGGGGATTTTTTTATATGTTTATAAAATGAATGTTATTTGGTGTATCAGAAAGATACCACATTGCCTTATAGTTTTAAAGATATATAATCACAATTATGTTAAATCATGGCGTCAAAAACACTTCTTAATGGGTGTTTTCGTTTCCTTGCTTGCACATCTACAAATTTTTCTATAATTTTCTACTGATTATCGGTGAGATTTGTTGGGTAATTGTTCATTTTCTTTGTTTTTTGTCACTATAAAGATACGGAAAATTATCCACTTATTAAACTGATAATCAATATTTTATTAAATAATTCGACTCGTTTTTTGAGTCTTATATAAAAGATTTTAAACTAAATTTAAACAATTTCTAAGTGTCATCGTCAAAATATATGAATCTATTAAAATACATTTTTTGCACTCTTTTGATTGCCTTATCATTAACTTCAGCAAAAGCGGGAGACGAAGCGCTGGCAAACCATTATAGACCTTGTCGTAAGATTAGAATTGACGGAAGTTCTGTTTCCAAGGAATTTTACGTCTGCACAATTAGCACAATCGAGGTGAGAAATTGGTTAGTAAAAACCGGCAGAATAAGCGAAGATGCAAAGACTGATGATATAAGCAAAGAACAAGCTTTCATTTTCGATTATGTAAAAGATTATATTGACTTTTTTCATATAAAATGGAATCCGTGCGACAAGTATCACACCCTTACAGGCTTCTCTTCAATTTCTGATGAAGATAATTATTATGATGATCGATTTGCTGTTTATGTGCCTGAGACCAATAAAATATACATCAGCCAATCTTTAGAATTAAAACGAGAGGTCATTGAATTCGTAAAACTAACCGGTGACGAACATAACCTGTTTGAAATTAAGGTTCTACCACTAAACATCATTTTGACTATTGCTTTGGGACTTTTGTTTGTGCCATTAATGGTGTTTGCGTCTAACAAGTCATTAAAATTCTTGGAATTTAACGCTGACAAAATGACTATGATTTCTGTTGCCATCATCAGCACAATTCTATGGTCCTTTTTCTGCAAATCAGTTGTTTATTTTGAACTAATATGGGCGATTATATTTTCGCCGGTGATTACGCTACCTCTCTTTATGACTATATTCTTTACACACATTCATTTAAAGATTGACGGTAAAAGAAGAATAATGAAACTATTTACCTATTGCGCTCTGCTAATGTTTTGGATGTTTTTGGGAACTTTGATTTTCTACATTTACCACCACGGTTATTGGCCAAAGCCATAATGCGACTTGCCATTAGGAACGTACATTATGTACGTTGACTGACCCTAAAAAACTTTGGTTTCGAACTCTCAAAAGTTAAGTTTTAAAGATATATAATTACAATTATGTTAAATCCCAGCTGCTTCGCTGCTACCGACACCGCATCCGCCATCGCCAACTGCATGGACGACAGGAAGAGGATGATTAAAAATGAAAAAAGTTTCCGCATATGTTTGTGTTATTTATTCCGTAAATCATTCATTGAATTTATCGAAGACGATATCTTTCTTTCTTAGATAACCGACAATTACTTTCCCACTTTTTCCCCTACATTCCATTTTCACATATTTGCCATTTGATTCAATGACAAAACATTCTTTTTCTTTTGTAAGGAACTCATTCGTTTTATGCATTGTAGAATCATATATATATGCCTTATCTACCTTTATTCTTGCACAATTTACAAAATATCCAAAATCAGGATCATTATAAAATATCGATTCCTTTAATGCAAAATTTAAATTACCTCTTCTATACATTGCAGATGACACAAACAAATCTTCTTCTCCACAGCTTATCATCTCCGGAGAACATTCACTATTAATCATAGCTGTATCATTTAAAGGATGTTTCGCCAAATAAACGTCACCACTTTCATTATTTTTGATATCCTTATATCGGACATTTTTATTTTGTTGTTCATCGGGAATAAAACACATATATTCTAGTTGCACATGCGTAACATTTCCTTGCTCGACCCATACAGATAGCATTTGTCTGTTCTTAACAATTAAATACAATTCATTAACAGAACTCATACTTTTATCAGGAGTCATATCAAATTCTTTCCAAACGCCTTGAAGACATTGCAAATCACCCGCATATAGATAATTTGCTAGCAAAATAAATAATATCAACAATCTATTTCTCATAATAATATCATTTACTTAGTTCCTTATATGCTTTTTTAGTCATATTTTTTCTACTTTTTATTCCATTTAAACCACCATTGACCTTTTTCGTCAAGGTTTCTATTTGAGCATCAGTTATCTCATTCGCAAAATCATTACATCCTTTTGATTTCCAAAAGTACATTGCTATTTTCATCATGAACTCAATTTAGGATGCATCTTTCAAATATTCATATTCTGCAGCAGCTTGTCTCGCCCCATTAACAAGCTCCCCTACAATTGTTATTGTCCTACGATATGCTACATTGTTAGGATGTTCCTGTATTTCCGCATCTGTCAAATTTTTATTCAAATCATCATCATTCCACAATTTTTGAATTTTTTCATAACCACCTGCACCCGTTAAATGAATAAAACCAACTTCTAAATATGTAGATCCATCTTCTGATAATACTGTTTTATTTCCCATTCTACAACCGTTTTAAAGATATATAATTACAATTATGTTAAATCAACATCCAAAGGAAGGATTTCTCACATTTTCGAAACTACAATTTCAGGCAAAACAGCTTTCGTTATCGCAAACGAATCAGATGATACTAACATTTACATTCATAGCGTGACTAATAGTACAAAAGTATTAATAGGCATACAAAAATAAACAAAGAGAGTAAACCGACTGCCTCGTGGAACTACAATCTACGCTCTCGTCGTTAAACTCTCTCACTGCAAATATACAACAAATTTCATCAATTGTTTTAAAGATATATAATTACAATTATGTTAAATCTAAATGTTTGTAATTAGAATTTTTGTTGTAATTTTGCCACATAGAAAAGCCTTTGTCGTGTGGCCTGAACTAGCCTTGAGCTTAAATTGGCGCCGATTTAGGCTTTTTCTTTGTGGAATAGTTCATCAGTGACTGAATATAGATACCTGTGTGAAGTTGTCTTTCCCCTTTTGTGTTTTAAAGATATATAATCACAATTATGTTAAATCTGCAGCGAGCCCAACAAGTCAGCCGAAGAGATTTACGAAATCCTAAATTACAAGAAGATGCCATTTAGAAAAAAGAAATTAGAAAAAGTTTGTAGTACACAGTGACGCAAACGAGACTTCAAAAAATCAATGACTGCAAGAATTACACGATGATAGGGGGCAAAGTTGGGTTAAGTTTTGGGAAAAACTAATCGAACAGTCAAAAGAGCCTCCGATTCAACTCTCGTTGTTTGATTAGGGGGCTTGGTTTTCAAAAATAGAATCCGCAACACCGTATTTAATGGCATTGCGGACTGTTTTGGTATGTCTTTTTATGTTTAGCGGACACCAATAGTTAAAATTACTGAAACAAAACATATTTGAATTGTTTCAGATGCTTGGAATATTCTCTCCAAACCATAAAAGTATCGTTAGTTATGGGCTGATATTGTTGAATAAAAACCTTACGCTGATGTAACAATTCTGCTTTTATTACTTCATTATTTTTTACAAAAACAAATCCTCGCTGACTATCCCTTATAAAAAAAGGTAACTTATAATTAATATGTATCATTTCCGATACTTCTTCATCTGTAACCCATTCTTGTAATATATAAAGTGTATCATAACTATCTATTCCTATTGCTTTACTTAATGTAAATTTAGAAGTGTCAGATTCTGTGAAATCACAATTATCATTAATATAAGAATGAATCTCGTCTTCAAAACTTGTACAACTCATAAATAAGAGTTGCAATAAACAAATAAGCCAACTGATTTTTCTACTTATTAAGACCATTTTCTCCTTTTGTATCAATTAATTTTATACCTTCATTATATTTATCTTCTGAAATCCGCCTTTTCATAACAAAATATTTTCCATCTTTACATTGCTCTGCCACATAAAATCCTGAAGTTTTAAAGATATATAATCACAATTATGTTAAATCATAAAAGGGGAAGGGATGATGCAATTTTTTTATTAATAAAAAAAGCATTGGAATAAGACCAATGCTTTTGAGACGGAAGAGCTGGCTTGGACATCCGCGCCGTTTGTGTTCCGTCGCTGTAAATATACAACAAAATTCATCAATTCCAACAACATGAGCGAGAAAAACGATACAGTAACCGACATAACCCATCTCAAGGCAGTTATCATGGCAGTGTTCCGTTTTAAAGATATATAATTACAATTATGTTAAATCAAATAAGGTGTTTTTCCCGATTAAGTGAATGGAAATTATGAAATTTGTCGAATAAGCACACAAAAAAACGAGGATAAAAGTAGATAACACAAGGAAATAATCACTCATTCTTACTCATAACAGGCCTTATTAAACACCGCATTTCTCTGAAACGGCATTTGGACTGAACTCCAAAAGAATATGTTTTGCCTCTCTTATAACGAGGTTTGTAGATGAAATAATGATGGTGAACACAACCACACGATTGACAAAGGCAAGCGGTCCAATAGTGCCCAAATATGCCATCTACCGGGAGGAAAATCTTCTTCCCATTTCTTTTGGATATAAATATTTGACCACCGATTCCTGTCCGTTTATAATTTCTTACTTTTAGACAAAAACAATATTTCTTCAATTCCTCCAATTCCTCATTCGTCGGCATTCTCCACTTATCACCCCACAAAACGGATGCCGCATCATCCTCTGCATCCAGAGTCATTTTATTGTCCACCTCCCCATATTTTACATAATTCCCACGTTGTCCCCATACATATCCACTCGTATCCTTTTCTGATTTCGGTTTTGTTTCACCCCATAAAAAATAATCACCAATTTCCCATGGATTATTAGCGCCTAAATTACATGTAGACCATAACGTACCACTAGGTAGCTTTAAATCCACATACATATGGTCATTAACAGTTCTATGCGAAGATTTGTGCGAAGAACATCCAACCAAAGCCAAAAAACTTATACATATTAGGATACAAACGTCTTTCAATCTCATTTTTGATTTTTGTAAAAATTTCTATCGGGAAAATTATAGAGTTGTTTGTTGTTTTCCATTATTCGGAATATAATATTCTCATTTACCTCAGATGGTTTGTATATTGTCGTTTCGTGGTACAATTCATTAGTTTTAAAGATATATAATCACAATTATGTTAAATCTTATTCTCTTAACTTAGCGAATGGTTCGAAAAAACGACAGTATTATACGAAAAATCATAATCACAAACAAGTACTAACTTATTTATTTTCTATGTTTTAATTTACAGAAGTCCCCTTGAATTAAAGTCAAAATATTCACTTGGAATAATCATCCCATGTCACATTAAAATAACAATGTTTCAAAGAATCTGGCAAACTTAAAAAATAATAGTATTCTTCATTTAAATAACAATGTTCATAACAAGAATCTGAATCACACAATACTACACTTGTATTATTATAATATTCATTCAAGGTAATTTCTAAATTATCAATTGACTTTTTGGTAAAAATCAATTGATCATCGAGATTAATCTTTCTTCCATTATCTAAAGTATAAAACGATATTCTATTTATACGTGACAATCTATTTTTTAAAATAGCAACGCCTGAAACACAATTGCACGAATCACAAGTGCAATACCCTAAAAGAATAGAGTTAATTTCCATGTCTGTTTTTTTTTGATTTGCATGGCTAATTTTCATGGATTTGTATTCAATACATGTAATAATTGCCAAAAAGGAAAATGCCAAAATCACTATTGTTTTAATCTTCATTTTTTCTTAATTATCCAATATCCATTAATGAATTCATAAAAATAAATATTTTTTTCAAATTCAGTTTTAAAGATATATAATCACAATTATGTTAAATCCCTGTTCTTATCTCCTCTCAACGAGAAGTAATGTCGCTGAATTTCAATTAATTTCATGTTTATTTGGGATTTTTAAATTCTTTGACTATCTTTGTAACGAGGTTCAAATCTAAATAGGCAGGCTCAGAGAAATTCATTCCCTGAATGTCTTTTACGAGATTTAGAACCTTTTTCTTTTTTACATAAAGAAGTTTATTACCCTGTGTTATCCAATTCAACCATTCTGTTTTAAAGATATATAATCACAATTATGTTAAATCGTAACAGGTTGTGGAAAATGACTGAATATGTAGAAAATTACAGAGAGGCTTTAAGTAATTTCTTTGAAATCTGTGATTATTATGAAGAAGAATAAAAATAAAAAAACCGATATGGAACAAACCATATCGGTTGAAATTTCTTTTGTAAAAAAAGACGTCATCCGTTCTTCGGACACCATCCGAAATGAACACGGGCATTTAATTTGTGCCTTCGATAGTCGCCCAAGGTATGGAACTCCACTCACACATGGGGATGACCATCTTTCGGGTACAAAGATAGATGATTTAAATGAGTTGAAGAAAAAAATAAATAGGAAAATTAAACAATGGGAGAATGCCGATACTATTTCTGTCAATGATTTAATGTTGTGTTTTAAAGATATATAATCACAATTATGTTAAATCACGATGGCTATAACTAATAATTGGGTAACGTCACCTTCTCCGACTCTCCTAATAATCGACCATTCTCCGTATACAACGAATGTAATCTGGTCATTTCCGAAATAAGCATCTCCTCCATACTATTCCATGTATACAATGGCGTCGCATCATATCTTGCGCAGTAATGGACCTTATTCGTCATTTTATCTATATATAATTTCGAGCCATCAAAATTATATCCACCAATAAAAAAACAACTATTCTTTGCGTTTTTTATCAAACACAGTTCATCGACATTGGGTGTCAGAATAGAAAACGGAAGTCGAGAAGCATCAACACCCCTAGCATAAGATTTCCTTAAACCATAAATAGAAAAAGTACCCCATTGCCATATCAGTCCATTAGAAACATGAGAGACAAATTCAGCATACTCTTCTGGAAGTTTTTGACCTAATTGCTCTTCCAAGCATTCTATATCAGATGTTGACAAAGTCGTGTAAAACTCCACAAGCCACCAATTAGGAAGCAAATAATCGGGATGTCCCACCAATGTTGCTCCATTATCACACTTTTGAATACCATACTTTTCATACTTGTAAAAATACTCTTTAATTAACTCGTATTTTTCCATTATATCTATTTTTACCTTAATTCCGCAACACATCAAACAAAATATTTATTAAAAGTCTGAGCAACAAAAAGTTGCACAGACTTTGCGTTTTAAAGATATATAATCACAATTATGTTAAATCGGTTTTTTTATCGACAAACACTTAGATAACTCCGATTATAAGTAAGAAAATTTAATCATCCACAATTTTATACATTCCTTTCATATATTTAATCAAATATGTGGTATCACGACGGGAATATTTGTAATCTTCATCATCACTACTTAAGCCTTTACTGCTCCATTTTTCCTCAGAGACAATAATATCGTAATATCCGTTTGTCCTACTATCTGCAGTCTTGAATGTTCTTTTTTTACCAGAGCACTCCTCTTGTTCTGAGGAATAATTATCACAGGCATCGAAATCCATCGATTCAGACATAACAAGACGAATAGAATGAGGCGAAACTGCGATAAGATCAAAGTTCGTATCACAAAGATGATTCTCATAACATGAATTGCAACCAGAAACAAGATGTCCGAATGCCTTTGTCGTATCATTCAATATGAAAACGGTATCCAGCCACTTCACGTTTGGAGAGTAAGACAACGCACTGGATGCGTCAATATTTAACGAATCTATTAGCAGAGATTTTCCTAATTCCTTTTTGTAAAGGGATAGAGTAACATTTGGCTCCTGTGTATCCGCACTTTCATCGATTTCATCGAATATGAAAAAAGTGTCTCCACAAATTAAAATTCTATCCTTTTCTTTGTATAATTTGGATAGAGACGACGGTACAATGTCGACGGAACTCTTTATAGAATCAGTGTCATTCTTAGCTGCAGATACGGAATCCATGTATCCAACAGTCGCATTGTTTTCTTGAGGATTATTTGCCACACAAGCAGACAAGCACAATAATACTAGAATATTATAAATGTATTTACTCATATTTGAACTGTTAAGATGCTACAAATATAATTAAGTTTTAAAGATATATAATTTCAATTATGTTAAATCCTGTAAGTTGTAATTGATTAGTAATCAGTAAATTTTAGCCTTTTTTTGTTAAAAAAATTCTACATTCTCTAGCGGATTTAGCAAAAATTCTTCATTTTTTTTTTATGAGACAAGTGATGATACGAATATTCGTTTTGCTTGTCCCCTACTAAAATAATACTTACTTTTGATTTGTCACATATTATTTTCTCTATCCTTTTCCTATGTTTGATGGAGTCTTCTAAATTTTGACAATATCGGACATATAATTGTGAATAAATTGCTTTGAACCCATCGCTTTTGAGCTCTTTTTGAAATTTATTCCTTTCTTTTGTCCCTTTTTTGGTCCTTGAAAACTGCATGAATATATACACCCACATACTCCTTATTTTAACATTGGAAAATATACAAATTGACTTTCTCCTATACAGACTGAAGCAAATGAATGGATTGATTTATATATCTCTTCATAATTAATATTCGTATAGAAAATTTCAACAAGATCTTTCTTGATCTCTTTGTTCAATTCCTTTTGCCCTTTTCTGACCATTTCGTAGATTATATTGTCTATGTATGGACGGAAGGGTTCCATTAAATCATCTGTTAGTGGGAAATCATCAAAATAGTTCTTGTGGAATATGCCAACCATTGGCAATAACCCAGCATCCATTATGGCTCTTGTTACAAACGTCCTCAAAACAGCATATCCATAATTCAGAAAGTTATTGGGGTAAGAAGCTAACCTGTCTCTAATAAAATCTTTGCCAAACAGAAATTTCCAATTATTGGTGTCCGCTAAACTTTTTATGTGTTTAATTTTTTTTGCAAAAAAAATGATTTATATAATTAATAATACATAATAATCGCATT
>CALCUH010000054.1 GCA_937907165.1 uncultured Bacteroidales bacterium
ACGGAGATACTTTGAAGGTCATCACCGTTAACTACGGAGATACCATCACCGCTGAGACAATCGGTGAGATTCCTACCAAAGAGGGATACGACTTCAAAGGCTGGGAACCTGAGTTACCATACATCGTCGCAGCAACCGACACTGCTATCGTAGCTAAGTTCGACAAGGATATCATCGACACGAAGATCGACACCGCAGACTTCGGCGGCGACGTCATCACCGACATCGACGGTCCTGTCCACTACGGCGACACCATCACCATCGAGGCTATCCCTGAAGAGGGTTACCACTTCGTTGAGTGGTCGGACGGTAACACCGACAATCCGCGTACCATCATCGTAACCAAGGATACCACCCTCTCTCCTATCTTCGAGCCTAACCAATACGAATTGGCTATCGTCGTCGACGGAGATACTTTGAAGGTCATCACCGTTAACTACGGAGATACCATCACCGCTGATATGATCGGAGAGATTCCTTCCAAAGAGGGATATGACTTCAAGGGTTGGGAGCCTGAGTTACCATACATCGTCGTAGCGACCGACACAGCGCTGACCGCAGACTTCACTTTGAAGACCTACACAATCGAATCCTTCTCAATGGCTCCATTCGGCTATTGTCCTGAAAGCGAAGACTTCATCTTCTTCCAAGTCAAAGGAGAAGGCCGTCCGGCTGAGTATAGAATTCTATTCGACAGCGCAGCCATCGAAGCTGGATTTGAAGATACGGAATTCACGAAGATCGAAGAGGATGGCACATTGCCTATCGCAATACCTTACTGCGACGCTAACACTTACAAGGCAAGAATTCAATTCCGCAACGTTGACAACTCAGTTTCAGAATTCTTCAACGTGAACTTGACCTTGAACCTCTCCAACAAGTATGTGCTTGACATCTTCGAGGACGTTGTTTCCGCAGTCAACACGGAGAACAGATTCTTGGAATACCAATGGTACCACAACGACATCAAACTTGAAGGCGCTGACGGTCCATACTACTGCGAGAGAGACGGTTTGACAGGAAGCTATTACATGGAAGTATTGACCACAGACGGACGTCAACTCCGCACATGTAAGAGATGGTTCAATACAACCAAGGATAACATCTCCCTCATCGCCTATCCAAATCCAACCACGGATGTGGCAACATTCGAGTTGAGCTTCGACAACGGAGAGGAGCATACAATCACTGTAAGCAACCTTCTCGGAGTGAAAGTTTATAACGGCACGTTCAAAGGACAAAAAGTTTCCGTTGACTTCACTGATTTGGCAATCGGAGAGTATGTAGTAGAAGTGGACGGATTAACAGTAAAAGAGATCAAGAAATAAAACGATTGGAGGTGGCTCCGACAAAGCCATCTCCGATCTATTTTTAACGACGAAATAAATTGCATCATGATGATAAAAAGACATATCATTACAGTGTTTTCATTGTCGATGGCAATGGCCGCACAAGCGCAGTTATACGATCACAACCTCGATGTGACGTTGGGAGGAGGATTGCAATCGATACAATACTCCCCTAAAAACGGAGACCATACTCCCCTTTTCGGTGGTGCATTCAATATCAACTACCGTTACATGCTCGACGATCATTGGGGTGTCGGAGCAGGAGTCGGGCTTGGTTTCTACAACGCCAAAGCCTCGTTCGACAACCTCGAATTGCGCAGAGATTTAGTTCATAGAGACAATAACGAGCCCTACGAGCACCGAACCTTCTTCCACGATTGGGAAGAGAAACAGAGGTTATTGGAAGTGGAAGTGCCTATCGCATTCTATTACACCACTCCGATAAAAAAGGGATGGGAATTTATCGGTTCCATAGGAGCGAAACTGAACTTCCCTGTTTGGAACCAATACAAAAACACGGAGGGCTACCTGGAGACGAAAGGATTCTTCGAGGAACTCACCAACATCGAATACCAGAACCTGCCGCAGCACCAATTTCTCACCTTACAAGGGTATAAGGGAGAGATGGATTTGAAGAAATTAGGTGTGTCGCCGTTTATCGACGCAGGTGTAATCCATAATCTGAAAAATGACATCAGACTTTACCTCGGCGCCTACTTCAGTTACGGAGTAACCAGTCTCATCGAAAAGGGGAAAGCTCCCCTATACGACAGCGAGAAATACACCAACGTGGTCAACAGCGACCAGACTAACAAAGCGCACCTATTGGCTTGCGGTTTGAAAGTAGGAGTCACATTCGGATTCCCTAAGATCTATCCGTTACCAGCTATGCAACACGAGTTGGAGATGGACGATGAATTTGCGGAAGATAAGTATGCGGAAATCGTCAAAGCGGAAGAGTTGGAAAGAGAAGCCGAGTTGAAAGCCATTGAGGAACTGAAGAGACAAGAAGAAGAACGTAAAGCCCAAGAGTTGGAGAATGCGAAAAAAGTTGTCACTTGGTTGAACAAGAACATCAAAGTCAACTTCGAACTTAACCAAGCCATCGTAGAGACCAACGATGAGATACGCTCTTATGTGAACGATTTGGTAAAATACATCAAAGAAAACCCAGACAAGATTGTCACCATTTACGGACACACTTGCAACTTAGGGAAGGAAGAAAAGAACATCGTCTTAGGTAAAAGACGCGCCGACGCAATGAAAGAGGTTCTCGTCAACGCCGGATGTCCTGAAGAGAATGTCAAAGCGGCCAGCAAGGGTTCTTCCGAGCCATTGGTGCCAAATACCAGCGAGGCGAACAGAAAGAAGAACAGACGTATCGAGATTCAGATTAATTAATTGATAAATAAGCCTACTATTTTCGAGAGCATTCCTTCGGGTAGCACCATGGAATGCTCTTTTTTATGCCAATCACAGAGGCTTCATTTATGACCTACCTAATTTTTATCGGGAATAACAAGAATAGGAAATTCACATACAATCAAACATCAATATTTTTTAAGAAAAAAAATTACTATATAACAAAAAAATTTATATTTTTGAAAAAATTTGTCATTCAGTGTAATGGGTATGATTTCATCATCATACATCATAGGGAAAAGAATAGAGTTTCATTCGTATTGTTAACGACAAGTACGAAGGACACTAGTCAATGCGGAGAAACGAGAGATAAATTCCGACATAAGACATTGTGTGTCAAAAAAACGTGAAGAGGAGCATTCGATGAAAGATGTGTAAACAATTTCAAACAAGCAATAATCATAAAGCACTCTACACAAAACGAATAAGAAAATTTATTTAAACAACTATAATTAACTATTAAACAAATTTGTATGAATAAACATTTACACCTGAAATTCAAAGCGGCAATTGTTGCATTCCCACTATTGTTCGCAGGCACAAACAACGCTTTTTGCGTAGATTCTGAAGGAGGGGCCGCAATCGGAGAACAGACCGGCGGAGATGTCGTAGTAGTTGAAAACGATGTCCAATACTACGAAATTGGCTTCACATTTAATGCCAATCCAGATTTGAGTTCCGATATACAGACTGTCATTGCACCCTATTTAGGAAGTTTCACCGATTTATGTCAAATCGAGAACAACATTATTGTAGGAGGCCCACTTAACGGATTGACGTTAGAGCAGGATAAGCTACAATATACAGGATCTAATTTCTCCGTCGGCGCTATTGTATGTCGCATAGGAAATGAGAACGGAGAGAGTAGAGAATCTTTTGACATCGCAATTCAAAAAGAAGGTCTCAACATTAACGTTGGAAAGTTTTCCATATTTTCTGAAGAATTACCAGTCAATAGCGCTCTCGCATATGCAGACAACACGGTTTTGACTCTTGTTCAAACAGATTCATTCTTCGTCGCCTTGGAAGAGGCTAACACTTACTTGAATGACATTAGCGATGTTTATGTTGACCTTGCCAATATGATGGCTGAGGAAATTAGAGGAATCAAAACTTCCACCGTTATGTCCCAAAAAGGCGTTGACGCTGCGGTTGAAACCATTCATTCAGGCATAAAACAAGCCAATGAGTCGATCGAAGCATTCAACCAACTTGACTTTTCGGAATTGGACAGTTTGATTGTATTGGCAGAAGAAAACCAATATTCTTCTGATTCGTTAGATTTATACTTAAGGAAAGCTATATACACTAAGCAATTGGTTTTCACCACACAAGATGAAATCAACGAATTAGTTAGCATCATCTCAACCGAGATAGAGAATGTTCAGGGTGAACATGTTGTAGTTATAGTAAGTGAAAAAATAAATGCGTTGTCATTGAGAGTCGACACTGCAATAAGCATCTATAACAAAGCCAATGAACTTGGTATCGAAACAGACACGCTCGGAATGGTCATCGAATATGCACAAGAAGCAATCAGCAATAATGACGAATCCCAAATCGACGAAATCAACTCTTACTTTGATCTCTTCTTCAACAAAATCAAGAGCCAATTCGGTTCCTTCTCGAACGTCATTGTAGTGGTCGACGGTCAAGTGACTGAGATGATTGTAACTGAAAAAGACAACTTCGACAACAACACCTTGGTTGCTCTCGACGTTATGTACACTGATTCAACATTAGAGAGCCAAAACATCATCTGGTTTGACGGAGAGAACTATGTCGCAAAGAGCGTGCTCGTCAACGACTCCTTAGACTTAACAGTTCCAGTTGATTTCTTAGCAAAGGAAATCTCTTTCGACCGTATGCCTTACAACAGCATCGCATCATTCGTTTTGCCTTGGAGCGTTCCTACCGACAGTGTAAACGGCGACGTTTATGAATTCGGCGGATTGACAGTGTCCAGAACAGGCGCAGACTTGCTCTTCAACAAAGTGGAAAGCAAGGCTACAGTTGCTAATCGTCCTTACCTCGTACTCAACTACAAGAACGGTATGAAGATGATCAACACATTAAACGATGTGGAAGTTTCTTCCAGCGAAGTGGAGCCAATTGTAGTAGGTCAAGCAATGCACACAGGTACTTATACAGCAGACACATTGGTTTCTGACCAATTAATTACCTATTACGCATTCATGGGAGGTCAATTCCACTCAGTTGGCACATTGACAGTTCCTTCTTTCCGTACTTACATCACTGCTCCGACCGCGAAAGCTCTTCCAAAAGCTTTGAACGTTCGTCTTAACGGCCAGATCACAGGTATCGCACTCGTTTCTTCCGATGCAATCGGATTCGACAACGTAAACGTTTACGATCTTCTCGGTCGTGTAGTTCGCGAGAATGTCTCTTCCGCTACTTGTTTCCAAGGCTTGGCTGACGGAACATACGTAGTGAACGGAACCAAGTACATCATCAAGAACCAAGAGGTGAAGGGCGAAAGCGCTTCAAGCATCAACGGATCAGCAGAATAATTAATTGAATAATAATAAACAAAAAATATATCATTATGAATACAGAAAAAAAACAATTCGAGCGTCCGGAATTGGAGCTCATCAAGCTAACCGCGAATGATGTCATTGCTACTAGCGGAGAGTTCAACGATTCGGGATACAAACCTTTTGGTAACGCAGAGTAAAAAATCACTGACGCTGTGAAAATAAAGCGGGGCAGAGAACAATCTCTACCCCGCTTTTGTATTTCTTAATCAAACCTTTAATTTAGAATTACAATCAGAACAACAATTCAAATGGGCAGTTCGCTGTAAATTCTAACAGAGCACATAATGCGGATAGGACTTTCGCCCTATCCTATATTAGACCTTTAAAAAAGATGTAGGCTGGTATTTTTCCGATCCTCCGTGTGAGACTTCTCATGTTCCTCCACACTGACATTCGGGCATCCATCGAAAAGATCATCAGGCACGGAGAGACGCTCAGGCAAATGAGCCTTACCCAACGCGCGGCAACCTGCAAACGCGCGGGAGCCGATTTTCACCACATTGTCAGGCACATAAACGGAGGCGAGCGCCGTACAATTTTCAAACGCGCATGCTCCGATTTCCTCCAAGGCGTCATACATCATCACATCGTCCAACGCCTTACACCCCTTGAACGCATTCTTTCCTATCGTCTCCAATATCTTCGGAAGAGAGACGTCCCACAAGTTTTCGCACCCTTCAAAAAGGGAGTCGGGCAAAGACTTAATCCAGCCTGGGATGGTAATCTCCTTCAAGCTCACACATCCAGCGAACACGCTCTCCCCTATCGAACGCAAAGAATCAGGCAACACTATCTTCTTCAAATTTCCGCACTGGTAAAAGGCACCAGCCTCAATCGACTGAACCGTCTCAGGCAAACGCACCTCAGCAAGAGCTCGGCAACGCTCGAAAGCACCCCGTCCGATGGTCGTTATTCCCTCCTGTAACACTACCGTCTGAACATCGTCATTCGCGGCGAATCCGCGCACCTCCACCACACGGAAGAACTCGTTTCCATGTAGAACTTTGGAAGGCACATAGACAACGCTCTCGGAACCTGTATATCGGTTCAACGCACAAGTGGACGGAGAGAGTTGCGTAAACTTCAAGTTCTTCCAATCAATCTTAGGCTCGTCCCGTTCCTCTTGAGGTCGTTTCACATCCGTTCTTTCTGTCTGTGAAAGGTTCACACGATTTTGAGGGCGCGACGTCTGTTGCACCATCTCCACCTCACTCAATTTCGGGCAACCTCTGAAAGCGCTCTTTACCATTGGCTGCAAACTTTCAGGCATGGAGACGCTCTCCAAATTCGCGCAATTGACGAATGCCTCCGCACCAAGCGAACGTACACTCTGCGGGATGACGACCTCAATAAGACTCGGACAATCACAGAACGCATGGCTCTTAATCTCCGCCAAAGAGGAAGGAAGGAATATCTGATTAAGGTTTTCGCAAGAGCGGAACGCATTTTCCCCTAATGTCACGACACCACGGGGAACCTGGACAGACTCGAAAGCGCAACCTTCCAAACCGGTAATCTCCACAACCTGATAGACACACTCATCTTTCATCACATGGGAAGGGAGGATGAGACGTTTAGCATCCCCGTTGTAGCCGCAAATGGCGCAACTATCTTGGGAAAGTATCTTCAGCGCAAAGACAGAATCGTCTATCACATTAGGATTCACCCTGGAACTTTTTAACTTTAAGCAGTGATAGAACACATCCATACCCTGACGGACATGCTGAGGCATCACCACCTGTAAAAGATTCTCACAACCGCGGAATGCTCCACTACCCAACTCCTCCAAAGAGTTAGGCAAAGAGACGCTCGTCAGACCGACACACTCCGAAAAGACTTGATTGCCTATCACTCTCAATCCTTCCGGGATACGAATTTCCTTCAATGAGGAACAACCACTAAACGCTGAGTCATGAATGCGAGTCAGGGAACTTGGGAAAGAGACGGAACACAAGCCCGCACATTGGGCGAACGCCTCCTCCTCAATCACATTTACCCTCTCTGGAATGACAACCGCCTTCAACTTCTTACTGCCGAAAAAAGCGCGGTCACCAATTCTCCTCAAGTTAGCGGGAAGTATCACCTCCACCAGACTCTCACACTCTCTAAATGCGGATTGACCGATGGACTCCACCGTGTCGGGAAGCTCTATCCTACGTGTCGACGAATCATAATAAAATGCGTAATCATCGATTTTAACGACCACATACTCTTTCCCATCCTTCTCCACTTGCGAAGGCACTTTGACGACATCGTCCTCACTAGAAAAACCGCCAAGAGAACACGTCTCTTCTGACAAAACTTTTATTTCAAACATATTTAGTCAAATTATCACAAAAAAATTCTGTTGTTCAACGGGGCATCTCACAGCCACATTTATGAATGCAATTTCGGCATAAATTCATAGAAAAACAAAAGCTAAAAGTTAAATAGACAAAAATTCGTCCAAGAAGGGAGATAACTACAAATAAGCATTAAACAGGAAGATATTTTTTCAAATATAGGAATCTTAAATCCCACTTTTATAGTAATTTTGTCTATTATTTATTTATCTATGTTAAAAAGACATGAATTTTAAAGTATTTAGGATTTTCTTAAGCCTATCAATGTTTTTAGGAGCGACTCTATCCTTTGGGCAAAGCGTCAATATCGGAGACATCACCTATCTTCTCAACGAAAGTAACGGAACAGCGATATTAGAAAACGGAGGTAATTATACCGAAGCTGAATTAAGCGTCCCGACAAAAATTCAACATGAAAAGAAAGATTATATCGTCGAAGGCATCGGAGAAAAAGCATTCTATAAAAACAATGCGATTAAAAGCGTAACAATTCCGAGTTCGGTAACCGCTATCGGTGACTATGCATTCGGTTACTGCGATTCCATAAACAGAGTTAAATTCGGAGAAAATTGCGATTTCGGTTCATATGCGTTTTGTAATTGCATACAACTGAAAAAAGTCAGCATCACAAATCCCACAGACATCGGCGACCATTGTTTCTCGAATTGCAGCGCACTTGAAACCATCAGTATAAATCAGACCGAACCTAACGTAACAGGAAGAATCGGAGATAGTTGTTTCTCAAACTGCGCAAAATTTAACACGCTTTATTATGTCATCACGAATGAAGCAACAGAAATCTACGGACTTGGGGAAAACGCTTTCGATGGGACTTCACTCAAAGCCATTTGCGTAAACAATGACGGATTAAAAGAGTACAAAAATCTTGCGGAGTGGGCGGGCTTGGCACAATATCTCGTTGTAATGGATTTAAAGAGCATCATCATCGCTACAAACGATAGCGAAGAGGAAGAAGTTCAGGAAGAAGTTCAGGAAGAGACTCAAGAAGAGGTTATTCCTAGCGGAGACATTCTCAAAGGGAAACGCATCATCGTTTTCGGAGATTCAAAAGCGGAAGGAGTGGGAAATAAAGTCGGTAAAGAGTACAGATCTTGGGCATATTACTTGCAAGAAGAATATGGGTGTATCGTCACTAACGCAGCTGTGGGAGGCACGCACCTGACGCCTGTATCTCTAAAGCCAGCCAACAACATTAACGGACTAGGTGTCTATAGTCTAGTGAAAGCTTGGGATACCGGTGATTATTCATTGGTAGAATCAGCCATGGAATGGGCCCACAACAGCAAATATGCAGACAGATGGGATCACGTTGAGCAAATCATCAAAAACACTTCAGCTACCGATTACGACATTGTCTGCATCGAAGCGGGCACAAATGATTGGAATAACAAATTACGTGTGATAGGTTCATGGGAAGATACCAAACCGATTTATAACTACACGGTCGCATTAAGGGACATCATACAGACCTTGTACAAATTGAATCCCAAGCTATATATTTTAGTCATTCCTCCAATTGTACGTCAGATGGTTCCGGGAGACAAATCAACCTACAGCGACTACTATCTGAACCCAGCCAGCGAACTCTACCTTTATGACGTCTCGAAAGCGGAGATGGAGATAGCCAAGAGATGCGGTGCGGATGCGATCGACGCCTACTATGGTATGGGCTTCACTTACGAGAATTGGTATCCGGAAAATACTGGAGACGGAACACACCCGAACGAGCATGGTTATAGAATAATGGCAAACAAAATAGGAGACTACTTGTTGAAGAACTATGCCAATCCTTCCTCTGGAGAAGCAGAACATTCTGAGACCACCGTCATATACGACAACGCACAAGACGTGAGCAGTACATTCCCTGCCATGATCTTCGATCTAAACGGAAGATCCATGCCATGCGACATAAATGACCTTCATAACGGTTTCTACATCATTAATGGTCAAAAATATTACATCAAGAGCAATCTGAAATAATTGGCATTCGGAGATATCAGAACAAAAAAACGTTAGCGAAATTGTCGCTAACGTTTTTTTTGTTCGCATCACATAGGGAAGTCAATTCTCATCGGGGTGACCGCGTTCCATTCAAACTAAGAGATAGGAATGAATGGCGTATAGGAAAACACAAAGACTTAGTATAAATCAATGGGTTTAATATAACTTAAAAGAATCGGTTTTTTCACTTCAATCGTATAATGGGTTGTTTCAAAGTAATCTTCTTGGTCGATTGACACTTCCATTGTACATTCCTCGAAATTCACCATTTTCGAAGAATATGTTGTTGTTGTCAAATTATCAATGGATCCCTCGATCCAGTCATAATTTGACAACATATAATTACCATTTTTATAAGTAAATCCATAACTCCAGCCACCAAATCTCATGCATCCCCATCCGATAATCAAAGAATTTCCAGCAATGACTAGTAATAGAGAAGGTCGATCTAATTGGCAACCATGTTCTTCTTCACTAGGTAAAAGGAAAACACTATTTTTAAAGTCTGTTTCAAAATATTTGCCTTTGTTTAGAACCAATGCTATACAAAAAGGATTACAATCCATCGAATCTTGGCAAAAAGAGCAAAATTTCTTACTCGCCCCAGTTGCTCTAAATTTTATAATATAGTCCTTAAGTCCATCCTCGTTCACATCACATTCCCCTAATATGCCTTCATAAGCATAAGGCTTGGGGATTAATCTTCTAAAGTGCTTCACATTTTTACATTTCGAATTTTTGAAAGGTTCCTTTCGCATGGTATCTATCTCTATTAATCCGATGACACTTTGTTTTTCTCCAGTGCATTTCTCCCCCATTTTTTTGCGACGTACCGATTCACCGGAAATAGGATCTATATCATCTACAAAGCTAAACTCCTGACTTTTCCACGCCCAAGGGTCGCTCTCCGCCATTGCGAAGAAAGAAGGGACGCTCAATAAAATTGTCAGCAATAATTTTTTCATATATAAAACTGATTAATTTATTTTATTTTTTTCCAAAGCCTTCGCCTCGTTCCAATACCTATCCATCTCTTCCAAAGGCATATCTTTCAGTTCCTTTCCCTGTTTTAAGGTCTGAGACTCCACATAATTGAAACGGCGGATAAATTTCTGATTGCATTTCTCCAAAGCGTTTTCAGGATTTATCTTATAGAGACGTGCGGCATTGATCATACTGAACATCAAATCACCGAACTCCTCCTCCATCTTCTCTGAATCAAGGCGGTCCACTTCAGTCTGCAGTTCATTCAACTCCTCCTTCACTTTGTCCCAGACTTGTTCCTTCTCCTTCCAATCGAAGCCGACATTACGAGCTTTGTCTTGGATTCGATATGCCTTAATCAAAGCGGGAAGCGCATCTGGCACACCAGACAAGACGCTTTCATTACCATCCTTCTCCTTCCGCTTAATCTGCTCCCACGTCTGCTCCACCTCACCGGCAGTTTTTGCGGCGCCCTCACCAAAGACATGAGGATGGCGGAAAATCAGTTTCTCACAAAGGGAGTTACAAACATCGGCAATGTCAAACTCCTCCGTTTCGGAAGCGATTTTAGCGTAGAAAACGATATGTAGCAACACGTCGCCCAACTCCTTGCGGATATCCTTCATATCCTTCTTCATGATGGCGTCGCAAAGCTCATACGTCTCCTCGATCGTATTCGCCCGCAACGACTCGAACGTCTGCTTCTTATCCCACGGGCACTTCAGCCTCAACTCGTCCATCACCTCCAACAGACGCTGGAAAGCCTTCAATTTGTCTTCCGTCGTATTCATATTATCTTATCAATCATTAAAATTCAACATGTTATTCACTCATTTTGAGTTTATTATCTAAAAAAGACGGTGAATCTGTCCAACCCACCGTCTTAACGCATTCCATATTTACAATCCTACTGTTTCCAGATAGCGTTGCGCTTCTCACCGATTTTGCCGAACGTGCGGACATGCAAAGTGAAGAAAGGCAAGATAATATCAAACAATAAGATGGAGAACCAATATTTACGCTCCGTCAACGCATCTGACGTCTTCGAGAATATCACCATCTGCATGATGAAACGGAAAAGGAAAAAGAAGGCTACGATACCCAAAGAGATATACTCACCCCAAGCCACGAATATAGCCATTATCGCCAAAAACAATAGATAGAAGAGATAACGGGAAGTCAGTTCCGAGCCGATTCTGAATTTAGTGCCGGGCAAATACTCCGCATAAGTCTCCATTTGCCGCTCACGTTGGAAAAGGAACGACTTCATCGTCAAATCCCTATGAGACCAAGTGATCGCCTGCGGTTCAATACAAACGGAAGTGTTTTGCGATGTGGCAATATCGCGAATCAGCAAATCGTCGTCACCAAAAGGAAGAATCAGGTGGGACTGGAAACCATTATTCGCAAGGAAAACCTCCTTCTTATAAGACAAGTTTCCTCCGAAACCGCGGTAAGGCTTACCGCACAAGGCGAAACCCATAAAACGCATGGCGTCGAACATCATGTCGAAAGCGACCATCTTATCGAAGAATCCGTTCTCTTCTCCCTTGAAACCTTCATAACCAAGCACGACAGACTTTCCGCTAGGGTAATGGCGCATCATCGTCTCGATCCATTTGTCACCAGCAGGCTCGCAATCCGCATCGACCAAAAGGAGATGCTCATAGTGAGCGGCCTTAATACCGACGGTGATGCACATCTTCTTGCGGCTCATATATTTAGCGCCCATCGGCAAAAAAGTCTGGTAGAGATTACGGTATTTCTCCATCAACGTTTTCAGGAGGTCGGTACTTTCGTCGGTCGACCCGTCATTGACCACAATCACCTCGAACTTCGGGTATTTCTGTTTCAAGACAGACGGCAGAAAACGCGCGAGGTTTTCGGACTCGTTTTTAGCGCAAATAATCACAGACACCGGAGGACGATCGGTTGTCAACCGCACATCATTCGAATCCAGACTGTTTTTGTAGCGGAATATGCCGCTATAATAGCGCAAATAAAAATAGAGTTGTACGAAAAACGCAAGCAAAAAAACGCCTAACAGCACCCACACATAGAGCGGGTACTCCTCCATCACGCGCTGAATATATTCTTCCATCATAACAAATAAAAATTCATAGGTGAGACATTATTCACATCCACTTATCCGTTAGAACTCCGTCGAAAGGTAACCTTTCGGCAGACGCCTCAAATTATAGCCCGAAGCCATGATTTCGCCATAAGCGCCGGCGGAACGAATCGCCAGATAATCGCCACGTTTCGTACCGTTCATCATGACATCCTTATCAAACACGTCTGAAGACTCGCAGATAGGACCGACAACATCGTAGCGCTCCTCCTCCAAATCAGACGAGATATTCTCTATTCTATGATAAGCTTGATACAAAGCAGGACGGATAAGGTCTGTCATACCCGCATCCACAATAGCGAACTGCTTCTCCTTGCCCTTCTTCACGTATGTCACCTTCGTGATCAAACTACCGCACTGAGCGACCAAAGAACGTCCCGGTTCGCAATGCATCGTCTGCCCATCACGCAATTTCAGGTACTTGGCGAACAAGCGGAAATAAGACTCGAAATCAGCGATCGGCATATGGTTAGGATGCTCGTAATTCACACCCAATCCGCCACCGATATTGATGTTGTCAAGACGGACGCCCCAAGACTCGAACTTATCCTGCAACTCATTCACACGAACACACAGATTCTCAAACGAGCTGAGATCAGTGATTTGCGAACCGATGTGGAAATGCAAGCCAATCAGTTTCAAGTTTTTAAGTTTTTGGAACATCGCCACGACAGACTCCAAATCGTCCATATTGAAGCCGAACTTGTTCTCGTTCAAACCTGTCGTGATATAATGGTGCGTATGTGCGTCCACATTCGGATTCACACGAAGCTCAATGCGCGCGATTTTCCCCTTCTTTCCAGCCAATTCATTAATCACTTCCAATTCGGGAATCGATTCGGCATTGAAACAGAAAATATCATTGTCTAACGCGAAGTTAATTTCAGGGTCCGTCTTCCCCACCCCGGCAAACACGATGCGGGAAGCGGGGAATCCAGCCTCGATGGAAGCCTTCACCTCGTTACCGCTCACACAATCGGCGCCGAATCCTTTGGCTGAAATCATCTTCAACACCTTCGGATTGGCATTCGCCTTCACCGCATAATGGACAGAGACATGATTCGCCTCCGATTCTCTTTTCACCAAATCCAACGTTCTATTCAACACCTCAACGTCATAATAATAGAACGGAGTCTCCACGTTCTTAAACTTCTCGACAGGGAATATTCCCTTTATAACTTTAGCCATTTAAAACAAACTTTTATTCAATTGGTTCAACGCCAGCTTCTTATCTTTCTTATCCACCAAAAGTGAAATATTCTGCAAACTACCTCCGTAAGAGATCATCTGGACAGGCAATGACTTAACCGCCTCCAAGACCGCGTTGGTAACGCCTTCGCCGCAACGCATATCTCCCACGACACAAATGATGGTCATATTTCTGTTGACCGTCACCGTTCCGAAGGTCTTCAAATCGTCCAAAATCTCCTCCAGATACTTGTCGTTATCAATGGTGACGGAGACGCCGATCTCCGAAGTGGTGATCATATCGATCGCAGTCTTATGCCCCTCAAACACCTCGAACACGCGGCGCAAGAAACCATGCGCCAAAAGCATCTTTACGGATTTAATCTTAATCATCGTGATGCCATCCTTCGCGGCGATGGATTTCACCATACCCGCAGGCATTTCGGAAGAGACATAAATACCCTCGTTCTGAGGACACATGATATTCATCAGACGAATAGGAACATTCGCCAACTTGGCAGGCAAGATGCACATCGGATGGATGACCTTATCCAAGAAATAGGAGAGTTCGGCCGTCTCATCGAAATTGAGGTTCTTCACCGGACGAGCAGCCTCCACGATGGTAGGATCGCTATTGAAGATACCATCCGTATCGCTCCAGATCTGCACCTCATCCGCTTGGATAGCGGCGCCGATCAAGGTGGAAGAGTAATCGCTGCCTCCGTTTCCGAGGTTATCCACCTCACCATAAGCGTTACGGCAGATGAAACCCTCCGTCACGAAGATATCAGCCTCCTTGCCGTTCTCCATCAAATTGGAGAGCGAGCATCTGATGAAATTAGCGTCCGGCTCGTCGTTTTTGTCCGTCTTCATGAAATCCAAAGCGTTCAAATGCTTCGCCTGCACACCGATTGTCTCTAAGTATGCGACGAATATTTCAGAAATCAGCAACTCGCCTTGCGCCACGATAATCTTTTCCTCATACTTGGTGAAAAGGTCTTTGGAAATCTCACGGATTTCGGTAGCGACCGACTCCACCACTTTCTTGATCTTCGCGTTTTTCAACGGATCGACGAAGAGGTCGTCCACTAACTTATTGTATTGGAGTTCCAAAATGTTCAACAATTCCTTCGCTCCGTCCACGTTCTTCTTGTAGAGATAGTCCGCGATTTCGGTAAGCGCCTTACGCGAACCATTGATGGAAGAGAGAACGACAATATCACCCTTTCCCTTGTTCGCAGCCACCAATTTGGCCACTTGCCTGATTCTTTCAGAGGAAGTCATCGTAGAACTTCCATATTTCAATACCTTCATAACAATTACATTTCTACGTTTAATTTCTCATACATCTGTTTCACCTTCTCGCGAGCCTCCTCCACAGAAGCGCCGCGGGCAAGCAAGACCGCCATACGGCGATGGTCATGCACTTCCGGTTTACCGAAGATACGGATCTGTGTATCCGGCAAGGAAAGTACCTCCTCCAAATTCGTGAACGCCACGTTCTCGCTATCTCCGCGAACCACAACCGCCTTCGAAGCGGACGGACCATGGAACGCGATGTTAGGAATCGGCAAACCTAAGATGGCGCGCACATGCAAAGCGAACTCGGAAAGGTCTTGGGATATCATCGTCACCATACCCGTGTCGTGCGGACGAGGAGAGACCTCACTGAAAATCACCTCTTCGCCCTTGACAAAGAGCTCCACACCAAAGATTCCTCTACCGCCTAATGCGTCGGTAATCTTCTTCGCGATATCTTGCGCTTTAGCTAAGACGTTGTTCGACATAGGCTGCGGCTGCCATGACTCCTGATAGTCGCCATCTTTCTGCCAGTGTCCGATAGGATTCAAGAAACTGGTTCCATCTTTGTGGCGGACGGTCAACAGGGTGATTTCATAGTCGAAATCGACGAATCCCTCCACGATAACCTT
>CALCUH010000055.1 GCA_937907165.1 uncultured Bacteroidales bacterium
CTGATTGAATATCCAGGTTCTCAGGCCGATGGATGGGACGGAACTTATAATGGTGCGCCGATGCCGTCAACCGACTATTGGTATTTGATAGATGTGGAGGAGATCGACCGTCAGTTCATGGGACACTTCACATTGATCAGACAATAAAAATATGTGATGTTTCACACTTTTCAACATGATATCAAAGGAGTAGAGCTGCCTAAGCAGTTTACATATCCATTTAGTTATGAACCTCATCCGTTGTCACGTATGGCTGCGGATGAGGTTCTCTCGTATCTCTCCGCACAAACCCAGTGGCATGAAGAACTTTCTTCAGGTAAGATGTTCGGTGTGTTGGTCGTCCGTGACGTGGCGGGCAATGTCGGTTTTTTAGCCGCTTTCTCGGGGCAATTGGCGGGAACTTATCTTCACGATTACTTTGTGCCGCCTGTCTATGATTTATCGGCGCCTGGTGGCTTTTTCCGTAAGGAAGAAAAAAATATCTCGGAGATAAACAAAGAGATTGAAAATATTTATCAAGACGAAACGTATAAGAGCTTAAAGGCGTCATTCCTTCGTCAGCAAGCTATGAGTGAGACGTTGGTGAAATCGTGGAAACAAAAACTGGATGAGGCAAAAAGACGACGGGACGAAGAGAGGGAAAGGCCCCTTTCCTCTGAAGAAGATGCTGAATTGATTCGAGAGAGCCAATTCCTAAAAGCGGAGTTCAGACGTCAGAAAAAACAGGCGGATGCCGATATGGAAGTTTCGCGTCTTAAACTTGCGGCGTACGAATCTAAAATTATCGGGTTGAAACAGGAACGGAAAATGCGTTCTGCCAATTTACAGAACCAACTTTTCGAACAATTCTTTTTTTTTGATGCGCATGGTGAAAAAGCTTCTCTGTGTGGCATTTTCCGACGAGCCACTTTGCCTATTCCTCCAAGCGGAGCAGGAGAGTGTGCGGCTCCAAAATTGCTCCAATATGCGTATTTGAACCATTATCAACCTATATGCATGGCGGAGTTTTGGTGGGGTAACTCCCCGAAATCCATTGTCCGTAAGCATGGACAATTCTATCCGGCTTGTAAATCCAAATGTGAACCTATTCTCGATTTCATGTTGCAGGGGTTGGATGTGGAATCCTCGCCTTTATTACATTCATCCTCCCAAATAGAGTTGAATGTGGTTTGGGAAGATGAATTCCTCTTAGTGGTTAATAAGCCTTGCGGAGTGCTTTCCGTACCAGGAAAGACAGATGCTCCTTCCATCTATTCCCTAGTTCGTGAGCGTTATCCCGATTCGTCTGGACCTATGTTGGTTCATCGTTTGGACATGGCCACTTCTGGTTTGCTGCTAGTAGCTAAATACAAGAATATTCATTGCGCCCTTCAAAATCAATTTGAAAAACATTCCATAAAAAAACGATACTTGGCTTTGCTGGACGGACTTCTCGATTCTGATTCGGGAACTATCTCTTTGCCTATCTGCCCGGATATCGAACATCGCCCCTGCCAAATGGTTAGTGCGAAATATGGGAAATATGCGGAGACTCGATATGAGGTGATAGCGCGTGCTGATGGTCGAACGAAAGTCTATTTCTATCCGATGACCGGACGAACCCATCAGTTGCGTTTACATGCCGCTCATTTCTCCGGATTGAATGCTCCGATTGTTGGAGACGAACTCTATGGCACAAAGGCTGATCGTCTCTACCTGCAAGCACAACGTATTGAATTCGAACATCCTGTGACGAAACAGAAAATTTGTGTTGATTTACCTCCTGAGTTTTAAAACATTGGTAGGCGTAAATCTTTGAGAAAAAAAGTTCTTGGGGTAAAATTTTCTCTTGATGAATCATATTTGTTTATGCCGTTCTTATGTTGAAATTTATCTATAATCCTCTAATATAGTTTGCGAAATAATTCATAATTTTGTATTCGGCTAAATATTAAAGCATTTGGTGATTTGGAATCATTATTAAATAGCATAGAATACCCGTCTGATTTAAAAAAGTTGGACGAGTCCCAATTACCGCAGGTGTGCGACGAATTACGTGCGTTCATTATAGATGAACTATCTCATAACCCGGGCCATTTGGCGTCGAGTTTGGGAGTCGTGGAGTTGACGGTCGCCTTGCATTATGTGTATGATGTCCCTGAGGATAAGATTGTTTGGGATGTCGGACATCAAGCTTATGGCCATAAGATATTGACAGGACGGCGTAAACAATTCTCTACCAATCGTAAGTTCGGTGGCATTAGTGGTTTCCCTAATCCTCATGAGAGCGTTTATGATTCTTTTGTTGCCGGGCATGCTTCCAATTCTATCTCAGCCGCATTGGGTATCACTATCGCTGATGATCATCTTCGACATCAGAGTGCCCACACAGTGGCGGTAATCGGTGATGCGGCGATGGCTGGTGGTCTCGCTTTCGAAGGATTGAATAACGCCTCGTTTTACCAGAATAATCTATTGGTTGTGCTGAATGACAACCATATGGCTATCGATGAGCCGGTCGGAGGTATGAGTGACTATCTCGTTCGACTCACCACATCGGAAACGTATAACAAGTGGAGGTATAGATTATATCAGTTATTATCTAAAATCGGCTTGGTGAAAGAGGACGAGAAAGGAAAACATATTCGATTCCATAATTCTGTTAAAGCGGCTATCGCAAAGGAACATAATCTTTTTGAGGTGTTGAATCTTCGTTATTTCGGTCCGGTGAACGGACATGATGTGATAAGTTTAGTGAAGATTCTCCGTTCGATAAAGGAATATAAAGGGCCGAAGGTCTTACATATTAAGACAAAAAAAGGGAAGGGCTTTAAACCTGCAGAGGAAGCTGCAGCCGTTTGGCATGCTCCAGGAAAGTTTAACAAGGTTACGGGAGAACGTATGGTGCCTCCTATTACGAAGGATACACCGCCTCTTTTTCAAGATGTATTTGGTCATACATTGGTCGATTTAGCTAAGAAGAATGATAAGATTGTAGGTGTTACCCCTGCGATGCCTTCGGGATGTTCTATGTCGTTCCTGATGCATGAAATGCCTGAACGTGTTTACGATGTCGGAATAGCGGAAGGACATGCGGTTACATTCTCCGCCGGTTTGGCGAAGGGCGGTTTGATGCCTTTCTGTAATATTTACTCCTCTTTTATGCAGCGTGCGTATGACAATGTGATACACGATGTCGCCTTGCAGAATTTAGACATGGTGATGTGTTTGGACCGTGCCGGATTAGTCGGGTCGGACGGAGCGACTCATCATGGTGCTTTCGACCTCGCTGCTTTCCGTTGTGTGCCAAATTTAACGATCGCTTCCCCTATGAACGTGATTGAACTTCGAAACTTGATGTATACGGCTTCGTTGCCGGGACATGGACCTTTCATGATACGTTATCCTAGAGGGAAAGGTGTTCTATTGGATTGGCATGGTGATATGAAGGAGATTCCTGTTGGTAAAGGAGTCTGTTTGAAAGAGGGTTCCTCTTCTTTGGCAATTCTCTCTTTAGGTCCGTTGGGACATGCGGTATCGAAAGCAATCGCTAAGGCTGAAGAAAACAAGATGAGTGTTTCTCACTATAATATGCTCTTCCTAAAACCGATGGATGAGGATATGCTGAAGATGATAGGAGAAAGGTTCACCCATGTCATCACCGTGGAGGATGGAGTCATCAGCGGAGGATTCGGTTCCGCTGTGCTTGAATTCTTCAATGATAACGGGTATTCGGTGCATGTTAAAAGAATCGGCATTCCAGATCTGTTCGCCACTCATGGCACGCAGGAGGAATTATATCATTATTACGGGATGGATGCTGATGGAATCTATTCCGCCATTGAATCTATTTTGAATAAAAAGCTATAAGAAATGAATGAGAAAAAAGTGATTTCTGTAGTGGCTGGAGTTGCGGTGGCCATTTTGGCTGCTGCTCTGTTGTTCGCCTTTTTTTGTCCTGAGACGATTGATTATTATTCTGCTGTCAATAAGAATACTGTCCGTGATTATGTGAAATTCAGAGATAAATATCCGGAAAGCAAGTATATGGACGGCATAGATCAGCATAAGTCTTTGCTTGAAGACCGATATTTCTCTGATCGTAAAAAAAAGAACACATTGGAGGCTTACGACGAATTCTTGTATGCCTTTCCGCATGATAAATTCACGGCAGAAGCTACTCGTTTGCGTGATAGCATCATCTATTGGCAGAGTGAGATTGAAAAGTATGGAAAAAATTCTTTGGGTAATGGCGAAATGCCTTATGTAGACCATTTTGGGAAACCGAAGCCATTCAAGAAAGATTCTAATTCGGATATTATTGTTAAGGCGCCGCTCTCTTTTGATATGGTCGCTATTGTTCGCAAGAATGATGAAAAAGGAGAGGTGGTAGCGCATGCTTATGTGAAGGCCGATAGTACACATACATTCACGGTCGATAATGGACGATATCAGACCTTTTTCTATATCGGTAAAGGTTGGCATCCGGAAAAGCGGGTGGCAAATGATTTGGTTGGTGGATTCCTCTTGTCCGAAACTTATTCGAAGGATGATCCGACAACGGTTAATGATGAGGTGATTTCATATAAAATAAGTATGCGTCAAAAGAAATACAGTACCAAAAGAGAAGTGCTTGGTGACTAATTTCTTCGCTGGCGTGTGGCATTTTTTGAGAGTGTAAATGAACTGTGTCAAGCAGGAATATAGTTTTATGGTTATGGCCTCCAATCTTTCTTTTTCTTCCATACTGTTTAAACTTTGTCTTTGACTTTTTATTTTGTCTTGACACAGTTTAAATTACATTCTCAGTTTTATTTTTGTAACACACAGTGACAATGAAAGAAGATGTGGATTAATATTCTCTTTGTGTCTGCCTGTTTTCATGGACGGTATTGGACTTGGTTATTCGCCTTGAAAGACCAAGTCTTGACACAGTTCAGCTGATGCTCCCCATTGCTTTTTATTTTCCTATGATAAATAGTTCCGTCCGGTTGTTGATTCTTCGACCTTCTTTCGTGTTGTTTGACGCTGTTGGTTCGAAGTAACCTTTGCTAGTGCACTCTATACGTTCTTCTGGTAATCCTTTCATTACCAGGGCCCTCTTGAAGGATTCTGCTCTTCGTTGACCTAATTCCATGCTTCGGGTTTCTGTTTTCGTATTATCTGTATGCCCGATTATTTTTATGTATGCGTTCGGATTTTTTGCTAAGTATTCGAATAAGATGTCGAACAATTCTTCGTTTTCTTCTGAGAAGGTGGTCGTTCCGTTGAAATGATTATATTCAGAGTCTTCTTTGAGCGTCCTAAGCACCAAGTTAGCTTTCTTAGTCTCCTTCATCGCCTCCTTTATTCGCCTCTCAGCTTCTATCTTTTGCTCTTCGAGTTGCCTTTCTCTCTCCTCTTCCTCTTTTATTTGTTCCTGTCTTAACTTCTCCTGTCTCTCTTCCTCAAGTCTTAAAGCTGTATTTACGATGTCCTCTTCCAACTCTTTTTGCACTTGGAGCTCTTTAAGGTGTTTAAGTGTTTTCGCCTCACGGTCTTTGTCGCGCAGGTCGAATCGGAATCCGATTTTAGCGCCTGTTTTGAACAGATGCACTCCTTGTGTCTTGTCGCAACATAATATGCCAGAATATCCTTCTTTCGAGAAAAGGAGTCTATCCTTGTTTTTTGTGCAATCAGTTAATCCGTAGTTGAAATATAACCCCATATATAGAGCGCATTTTTTCCCTATGGTGCGAAGTAATCCAGCTTCCAATTGTGCTTCTATTGAGCAACGTAGGTTGTCAATTGATTCATTTTCTTGGCTCTTGTCCACTAGGAATCCGTGATTGTCTAGATCCTTGTAAACAATATTGGTGGATCCGAAGTATCCGGATGTTTCCAAATATCCTTTCTCCACTTGGTATTTTCCTGCCAAGGGGATGTTGACGACGGCTCCAGCTCCCATAGATAATAACCATTTCCCCGATAGGTGGGTTTGGAATTGGAATAACAACGGTATATCCAACGTTATTATTTTTTGGCTCTCTTCCCAGTCATGAAATTCAGTTGTTTGGATACATTCCAAATTGTTGTCGTCATGTCGAATCTCTTCAGAAAAACTATAGTTTAGTGTTGAACTGCTTCTGTGTGAGCTGAGTTGGATTCCGGCACCGAATCCTATGTGGTTAGGTATGTATTGATATCTAAGCTCGAAATCTCCTCCCAAGCCTGCGGCGTTCTTCCCTCCTTGAGGTTTGTAGATAAGGGTGTGGAGACCTACGCCAACGTCAGTGAGAAGATAGTGGCTAGTCCCGTCATAAGGGATATCTATTAGATGGGTGTCGTGATTCCCCTCATTCGCTTGTGCGCTGAATGCCATGCAAACGATTCCTATGTTGAATAATAAAAATTTTTTCATGCCTTCTCTTTTTAGAGTTCCTTAGCAGTCCAAGAATGTTTCGTTCCCTATTGGAACATGATGGTTATTTTTTGATAACCTTCTCGATGGTTCCGTCGACGGTCACGATGTAGTTACCTGGTGTCAGTACATTGGTGTTGATGCTCACGGCGTCTCCGTTGAAAAATTCCGTGATGATGGTGGTCCCGCCGTCATTGATGACGCAGAGGGAATGTTGGTGGTTGTCGAAGTTGTAAAGTTGGACCGTCACTTCTCCTTCCATGGGATTAGGGGAGACTATGATATTCCTTTTTCCTTGAATGATTTCATCCCAAATGTCTCTCATGCAGGTGCGGACTTCGGAGTCAGTTCCCACGTTTAACTTGACGTAATAGTTTCCTGTCAGACCTCCTTTTTCTTGGTAGTATGGCTCGGTTGCACCTGGGATGAGTTCTCCATTATGGTACCATTGGTAGGAGGTGAATCTATTTTCTCTGTTGTCTATGCTGACCACATCTTCGAAGATTGCCACAGTGTAGGATTTACTCAGGTTTACTTTGAAATCGAATCGCATAGGATCTGTTTCCAAGCCTGCCTCGTTTCTGAACACGACATCTGCCTCATATTGTCCAGCTTCACACTCTTGTGGAATGACGATTTTTATTCTAGAATCGACTGAGACGTTTATCCAATCCGAATCTTTGAATCCTTGACGTTTCGCTTCGTCAGAGTAGGTGACTTTATATTCGGTTGGAACTCCGTTGGAGATTGTGTAACTGATAGTGCCTTCACTTCCTGGACAATAACCCTCTCCGTTTACTTTGAATGTTATCCCGTTACTGCTTTTGCCTAATTCTATCTCTTTGTAAATTTTATCCACCACTTCGAACCTTGTGATTTTGCAGTCGTGGCAAGTATAGACGATTTTTCCTTTGTTGCTTGTCGTTGGTTCGATGGAATATTTCCCTTCGTCCCAATTGTGACCTTTTGTTGGAATGATAATTTTATTCCTGCTGATTTCTTGTTTGCATGTCAAGCAATAGATCACTTCTTCATATGATCCTTCGATGGTGCAGGTTGGTGAGTAGTAGTTTTCTGTCAGCGTGTCGCCATCAGTATGGCCGAAAGACGGAATAGAGGTTATTTCGATTTTTTCTGTACATCTTGTGCAGTGTCTTGATTTGCTTCCGTTATGTACGCAGGTCGGTTCTATGTCTGTCGAATATTCGGCGGAAAAATTATGACCTAGAGCATCTATCTCTTGTGTCATTTTCTGGTTGCAGTTCGAATGTTTACAGGAAAAGACTTTCGTTCCTTTCGTGGTGCAGGTGGCGGCTTGTGTCACGATTGGATCGCTCCAGGCGTGTCCAGAAGCCGGTATTAGTGACGTATTGGCTCTTGCCTCACATCTTTCGCAGTGTTGGGACTTTTTTCCGGATGTTTTGCAGGTCGCCGGAATATCAATGGAGAATTCTTTTTCGAAACTATGTCCGAGTTCGTTCACTTTTTCGGATTTTGTTGCTCCGCAACTATCCGTCATACATGTAAAGAGCCGAATCCCGTGTTTGGTGCACGTCGGTTCTTGTGTGATTACACCATTGTCCCAATGATGTCCCAAGGCGTTGATCTCTTCCGTTTTTGACACATTACAACTTTTGACGATGCAATGGAACTCTATCATCCCTGTTGCAGTGCAAGAAGGTTTTTGGATAGTGTCTCCATTGTCCCATCTATGTCCGTTTGCAGGAATTATGGTTACTTCGCTTCTTTCAAGACATCTGGTACAGTGTTTCGATTTGCTTCCTTCTTTATCGCATGTCGGGAACGTGTCGGTGATGAAACCGGAACTGAATAGGTGGCCGATAGGTTCTATAGGCTCTGTTTTGCTTCCAAAACAACCATCTACCGTACAACGGAATAACATTTCCCCCATTTCCTCGCATTTAGGCTCTTTTTTCACACGCCCTTTACCCCATATGTGCCCTAGGGCTGGTATGTGGATTTTGTCGGTGGTTTGTTCGCATCTTATGCAATGGCGAGACTTTACTCCCTCCGTTTCACAAGTGGCCGTACTGTCGAGCGTGTAATCATTTTCGAATTCGTGGCCTAATGAATCGATTTCTTCTTGCTTTACGCTGTCGCATTGGTAGTTGAGACATTTGTATGAGAGAATGCCGTTGTGTGTGCATGTCGGTTCTGTTGTGATTTCTCCTTCTCCCCATAAATGTCCGGTTGGGGGTATTTGCGTCGTGTCAATGGCCTTTTGACATCGTGTGCAGTGCCTTGATTTCGAACCGTTTTGTGTGCATGTCGGCCAGGTGTCCGTTGTGAATGCGGAAGAGAAATTATGTCCTTTTTTTTCGCTTGTTTTATGATATCTAAGGCATTCTGCTCCACATTCCGGTGATTGACAATAATATACCTCATCATATGAACCATCATTTTCGCAGGTGGCTTTGATTACGTTTTCCAGTACGTACGTTTCGTCTATTGAGTAATGGTGTTCCGCTATTACGAATGTTCCTTCCCCGTTGATATTAATTTGGTAGTTGGGGTTTGCGCCTTCTTCAACTTCCGCGGTGATTTTGTATGATCCTAAAGTCTCACCTTTTTCTCGTGTGAGTGAAATTCCGACCAAAGAGTCGCCCGCTATGATGCCGTCCGCCGTATATGATAGCAATGGGTCATCCATTTCTATGTGCTTTGTGCCATCATTCGGAGCTATAGTGATTTTTTTAGTGCTTATTTCCCAATCTTTGGTCTCGATAAGTGATAAATCACCGAGTTTTAAAACCGTTATTTTGTAGGTGCCGGCATTTTTTGCTTTCAAGTCGCCTACCGATAAGAAGTCCTCTCCTTCGATTAGTTCAGTATCATCTTCAAAAACGGTTATTGCGGGTTGGCGTGTTTCACCATTGTATTCATAAATAGTCGTATCTAGAAATACGGTATATGTCGCCGCTGGTCCGGATATGTTATTCTTCGGAGCAGAATGCCTTTCTTGGAGGATAGATCCGTTTGCTGAAATGCTTTCCGCATCTATTGGTGTCGCTATGGTGCATAGCAATATCAATATTGTGGTTAATGTAGTATATAAATTTTTCATATTCCCTCCCTCTTTTGTAAACACATTAAACTCACAGGATTAATTATGATGTATGTGTCACACAATACACTAACAATGTACTTTAAACTTGATTCCTATACATCAAAAATCTTTATCCATTTCAACAAATTTCAATCCATAAAAACTATTCGTTCTTATTCCGTTTTTAACAAAAATAAAAAAAAATTCCCTTTTTTGAAAGTTGCATTTAACCTCGTTGTATTGATATTTGATAAAAATTAGAATATCTTTTTGTTGTGAATCCTAATCGTTTGACACTCTAAAATCTTTTTATTGTAGGGATGGGGGAATGTGGATTTATAGTGCGTTTTTTTGATATTTGGCCATTGGTTATTGTGAACGTTTTTACCATTTATGTTTTGACAACTTAATGTGTTTGTATTGGTGGCCTCCCAAAAGAATGTATCAAAAAAAAAGGATGCGCTAATTATAGCGCATCCTTTTTGGCGGTTTGTTATTGTATTAGATTTATTTCTCGAATCTAACTTTGAATTCAACGCGACGGTTCTTAGCGCGTCCTGCTGCAGTCTTATTGTCTGCAACTGGTTGCTCTTGACCGAAACCTGCGGAAGTCAAACGCTCAGACTCAACGCCTTTATTCTCCAAATATGCTTTTACAGCAGCGGCACGGTCCTCAGAAAGAACTTTGTTCTTGTCTGCTTGACCTTTGTTGTCAGTGTGACCATTGATGGAGAGTTTATAAGATGGGTTCTCTTTCATGATGTTAACTACATCATCCAAAATCTTATTGGAAGACTTCTTGATCTTTGCAGAGCCAGTCTCGAATTCGATGCCGTTCAAAGCCTTCTCGAATACTTTCTTAACTTCTGCCTTAATCTCAGGACAACCCTTGTTCTCTTTGATACCAGCTACCTCTGGGCAAACGTCTTCGTAGTCAGATACTCCATCACCGTCTTTGTCGGTAGGACAACCCTTCTCGTCAACGAAACCTTTAGCTTCAGCTGGGGTGTTAGGACATTGATCCATGTAATCAGCGACACCGTCGCCGTCACTATCCAACGGACAACCATTCTCGTCAACGCCACTAGCGATTTCCTCTGCAGTGTTGTTAGCGCAAGAATCCCTGTAATCAGGTACATCATCCTTATCGGTATCGATTGGACAACCAAGAGAGTCAACAGTGACACCACTTGGAGTGTTAGGACATTGATCCAAGTAATCAGCAACGCCGTCGCCGTCACTATCTTTAGGACAACCGCATCTGTCTCCGCTTGTATTTACACCCTTAGAGATTTCCTCTGGAGTGTTTTTAGGACATAGGTCTTCTTTGTTAAGTACACCATCGTTATCGTAGTCTTTGTTGAATGCAAAGCTATATACGATACCTAAGTTGTGAAGCAAGTGTTGGTCGTTGTAATTTCCGCACTCTCTGTTATCAACCTTATCAGCATCGCCGAAAGGATAGCCATAAGTTGCGAAATAGCGGATAGCGAATGCTTCGTTGATTCTTAAATCACAACCAAGACCGCCGCCGAGTACGAAGTTCACTGCTTTGTTATCGTCGAATGTTGTCTCGTAATCGACATCTGCGTCAAGACCGCTGATTGATCTTACGCCTAATGATACGAATGCGAATGGATGAAGCAAGAATTCTTCGTCTTTAACGAATTTAATTTTGCCTTGAACATCACCATATATCATATTTGATTTGAATTCTCCGTCGGTTTCGTACATGTCTCCACCTTGGATTCCGTAACGGCCCCACAATGCGTGAACACCTACATCGAATCTTTCGGTCATGTAGTGGGAGAATGTTAATGAAGCTGAACCATAGAAGTCGCTTGCTGGTTTGAAGAAATGTGATCCCCAATCGTTAGCAGCTTCAACTTTACCACCATAGAGACCTATGCTCCATGGTCTGTCTGATGTTTGTGCGGCAACTGAGAGAGTCGCCAAGGCTGCACAGACGAATACGAAAATTTTTTTCATCTTAAAAATTTATTTATTAATAATATTTGTATCCTTTTTTTTACAACTTTTTGCAAATATAGTCTAATTTATGTAAACAAAACTAAAATTGTAGATATATTTTTGGATGAAAACCCTTTTTTTTCGATGTCTGTTTGGCGCTTTTTTATTACCGATTTCCTATTAATTTCTGTAATAGCGAGTGTATTTTTTCCTACTCCTACCGTAATTCGCATAGCATCCTTTCCCTTTTTCTCTGATTTTAAATTCTATACCTAATTCATGGGTGCCGTAGCTGCCGTGTCGTAGATTGGAAAAATTGTAGTCGTAAGAATAATAAATGCTGAAAAAGTCCCATGTCAAGCCTGTAGAGAAGCCTACTTCGTTAGGGATTCTGTAGGTGGCTCCGACGTAAAAGAGATCTGCTGGGGAGTTGTCGTATTCAGTGATATAGTGGAATAACAATGAGATTTGATGTTTCGTCACGTTGTTCGCATTGATTTTATCATCTCCGTCAAAAAAATAGAAGGAGTAGGCGGGCGATAGTCTCCACCATTCGGAAGATTGGAAACTATAGTTGAAGAATCCGAAGAAGGTTCTGTTCATGGTGACGTAATCGGTTCCTTTTAACAAGTGCATGCAAGAGGCGCCGAATTCTAGATTTTGCAACAAAATTTCAAATCCGGCGTCAATGTCCGCCGCATTTCCTTTCTCCAGTTTCTCTACAATGGAGGCTATGTTTTGGCTGCCGACACGTTCGTCGTTGATGATTTCGTCGGAATCGTATCCTTTACTCATCATACCAGCTGTGACACCCAAGTTTAGGTAGGAATCGTCACCGATGGGCACACAAAAAGCATAATCCACTTTGGGATTAATGGTTCGTTGGTAGCCTATCTCGTCGCATATGACGTTTAATCCAACTTGCGAATGTGCTCCTAAGAAAAAGTATTTGCCAGAGAAAAAGAGATCTTTGGGCATTCCTTCTATATTAACCCATTGTAGTCTTCCTCCTAATTGAATGGTGGAATATTGTAATTCGGGAATGTAGCCAGGGTTGAAAAAGCTATATTGCAGTTGCTTGTTCGTGAAGAATGGCATCTCCTGGGCGGCAAGTGTGATGCTTGTTGCCCAGAAAGCTGCAATGGCTACTATTTTATTAATTATCGTTCTCATCTTATCTTACAAGTGTAATATAGCCGGTTTTGAATTTTTTCTCTCCTTTTTCAAAGTAGGTTAAAGAGTAGAAATAGGTGTCTTCGGACGCAGGTTCTCCTTTGTAGCTTCCGTCCCATCCTTTGCCTTGGTATATGAGAGTGCCGACTCTGTCGAATATTTGGAGATCATAGTCTTCCATGAAGATGTACTCTCCGTCGGCTATCATCGTGTTAGGCACGAAGATGAATGGGTCTATCTTAAGGATGGCGCTTGCGCTCTTCTTGCAACCGTATTGGTGCTCCACTAAGAGGTTGACGTTGATATCCCTTCTGCTGTGGATGATGGTGTCATTGTAGGTGTGGAAGATGCTGTTGCTGCTTGAATCCACTTCCATCTTGCCGTCTCCGAAGTTCCATGTGAACTTGTAGAGGTTGCTTCCGCTTGGGGTGTACTTCTCTCTCAACTCAATCTCTTTCACGTCGTCGCTCAGTGCGTATTCAGAGTCTTCGATTAAGTCGAATTCAATGATTGGGTCTTCCAAGTAGGCTACGCTGATATTGACTGGCTTCTCTGCCGGACATCCGTTTTCATCTGTTCCTTTTAATATGATTTTGCGGTCATTGTCGGCGATGAATCTGATGTCTCTGCCTGAAACTATGCTATCTTCGAAGTCCCATCTGACGTCTGTCAGTACGCTTTCGGCGCTAAGAACGATGAGGGAGTCTCTACAACTTGTCACGTTGCCTGTGATGGTTATTTCTTTGTTCGGATAGGCTTCTATGGTGAAGTCTACTGTGTCTTTACATCCAAGTTCCTTTTCTGTGGCAATTAGTCTGAAGTCTGTGGTTTCAGTGATGGCTTCGTTGTAAATTTCCCCTGTCGTGATGGTCCCGTCTGTCAGATTGGTCCATTCGAACTCGCGGGCGTTTTCTCCTGAAACCTTAAAGTTCGCCAAGCTGCCGTAGCAGTAGGTGCCTTCCTGATGATCCACTTTAAGGTTCTCGACGCTATGCATCTTCACGTTTAAGATGTGGTGAGTCGTACAGCCTTCCTCGTTGTGTACCGCCAACTCGTAGGTGCCTGTCTTGCCTAAATTTTGGAAGATGTTGGCGAATCTGACGTTGTCCGTCTTGTTCCAAATGGTGTCCACCGTCTCGGTCACATTGTTCTTTAGGATGATGTCGTCTATCGTCACATTGTTTCTTGCGCAAGTGTCGAAAGTCAACTCTCTTGGTTTCACGGCGTTGTTGAATACAATTGTGACGTTGGTGTCTGCCTTACAGTAAATGTCTTTGAATATTCTGCGTCCTTCCACTGAGAAGGTCATTGTTTGTGCTTCTTCTGAAATTACAGTGATGGATGGCTCTTTCTTGCCATTGCTCCATTCATAATTTTCCGCTCCTGTAGCTTCCAATACGATTGTTTGGTCGGTACATGCGGCACCGCCTCCCGCTACGGTTATCTCCATCGGATCGTCTACGTTGATGACGAGGCTGGCCGTGTCGTGGCAGATGTTCATGCTGTCGGAATAATATGCGAAGTATGTTCCGCTCTTGTTTACTTTCTCGGCATCGAAGGTGATTCCTTCCGCATTCTTGAATGTGACGCTGTGTTTAGGGGTGCCTCCGATGTAGCTGCCGTTCGTGAAATCGTAAAGGTTGACTGTCTCTCCGTAACAGATGGCAGTATCCTTATCCATCGATTCTATGGCTGGATAGACGGTCATCCATGAACTGTCGGCTTCGCTGACGCATCCGCTTAGGTCTTGAACTTGACGGACTAAGTAGAGTTTACGTGTCGCGATGTCGGTGGAGATAGTCGTCGTGTTGGTGTCTGCTTTTGGCGGATAGACGGATAGGTCTTCCCAAAGGAGTCGTACGTTGTTAGCGTTTACTTTGCCTTTCAACTCATATTCTCCTGTGTTTTGACAGAAGTTTTGGTCAGCCACGCTTGGTTTGCTTGGCTGAGTGTTGAAAGTGAGTTGGCTGATGCCTTCCGATTGGCAGATTGCGCCGTTGCTTTCATATTGATAGGTGATTCGGTACGTGCCTCCGCTTGTGATGGAGTCAGCGATGTCTGTGACGTCGGTCGCTCTTCCGTTGTTTATGATTTCGTAGGCGCTGACGGTGATGTCGTCATCGAATCCTTCCGCATGAGCGGCTTTCTCCGCAAGGCTTACGAGGTTGATGTTGTTTGGTACGCAGGTTGTCGTGTCTTTCAGTCTCACTCGTATTTGAGGAAGTGTGGTGATGGTCACGTCCGCTTGTTTGCTTGAACATTTCGTGTCGGTGTTCACTTGTGTGACGTGGTATACAACCGTTCCGTATTCTTTAATGGATGTGGTGGCTTCTTCTTCTCCGATGAATAGGGTGTCTCCCGCTTCGTCGGTCCATGTCAACGCTAACTTCTCTCCATCTCCGATAATCTTCTCTAGGATGATTTCCTTATCTCCTCCTGTCGTGTCTTGGCAGAAATAGAGGGTGGTGTCTGGAAGTGTGGCAGGGTTCGTATGAACTGTAATCTGGATGTCTAAGCTGTCTTGACAGAACAGACTGCCGATTTTCTTCTCTCCGATCAGTCGGAACTTCTCGCTCTCGGTCACGCTGGATGCGAATGGGAAGCTGGCTGTCTCTTCGCTATTACCATTGCCTCTTATCCATGTATAACGGTCTGCGTTGATGGCTATTAGACCTTCCACCTCTTCGCCTTGGCAAATTTCTTTGCTTCCTTCTGTCGACACGCCGATGGAGTCGTAGATGATGATTTCCACGGTGTCTTGTCTTTCACAGCCAGAGATCTCTTCGTTCGCTTTTATTACGTATTGTCCGCTCTTGGAAATTGCTTCCGGCGCAGTGACGGACGTCAGGTTCTGGTTCTCGGACAAGTAGTAGTAGGAGAGCTTTTTCTCTTCGTCATTCCCAGAATAGGATTTCTCTGCTTTCTCCGCCAAATCGATGGTTGTTCCGAAACAGCCCTCTAATAGTTCGATTGGTGAGTATTGGATGCTTTCCCTCACGTCGACTGTGAATGATAACGCTTCGCTTCGGCAATTGCTCTTTTGGTCTACCGCTTGCAAAGTGTATGGGGTGATTCCGTAGTTTTGGGTGTTGAAGTTTAGCGTGTCCGCCAAGGTCTCTTCAGCTTGACTCTTCCATTCGAAGGTTTGGTTCATGCTGTTGGCGCCAGTTTTCTTGGCGGTGAATTGGGCTATGCCTGTTCCTTGACAGAGGATCGTGTCTCCGATCAGTTGCGGTGTCCCCGGTTGTTCATAGAATTGGATGGAGAGCGTCTTGTTCGCCTCGCATTGGTTATCGTCTGTGAAGTATAGGGTATAGAGTCCGCTCTCACTGATTGAATCGTCGTTAGCCACAAGAGTCCCGTTGGATTCCGTGCGGTCGTATATAGGATTGGTACCTCCGCTTACACTGCTGATGGCGTTAGTCTTCAGTGCGTAAGTGAATGGCTGGCAGATGGTGTCTACCTTATCCAAGCCGATGGTGATTTGCGGATTGACCGTAATTACGACGTGGTTGCGTTGACTTACGCAATTGGTCTTTTTGTCGATGGTCTCGATTTGATATGAATATGAAGCTGTTTGTGTCGTGCTGACTTCCACAAATTCTTTCTCAGAAATCATTTCTGAATTTTGATTGTACCATTTGATGCTGTAGCCTTGGATGTTGCTGTTGCTTCGTCCGATGTTTACGGTCCTGTTCTCTTTTGCGGCGGTGTCTTGACAAAGCGAGAATGCGGTGTCTGGGAGTGGTGCAGGTGCCACGTTCACGGTCAAATGCTGGGTGAGTGTGTCGGAACAGGTTGTTCCCTTTAGACTCTCTATTAAGTAGATTGTTGTGTCTTGTCTGATATTTTTAATAGAGAAGTCTGCTGACGTGCTCATCACATTGCCGCCTTCGAATCCCCATGCGTAGGTGACAGGTCTTTCATCGCCGATAGCTGAGAGATTAACTGTGTCGCCTTCACATAATGTTGTCTTGCCAGCTATATCGAATACTGGGTTCTTGTGGAAGATGAGGGTCAATTCGTTTGTCGCATCGCATTGTGTCATTTCATCCTCAACAGTGAAGATGTAGCGTAACGTGTCTTGTTGTGTCTTGCTTACGTTCTTCAACTCGTTTTCTCCGATGGAGAATCCGTTCTCCGTAGCGATGAAACGAATCTTTGTATGTGGGGTGGAATCGATGACGAATGATGCCATCGCTAAGTCATAGACATTGACGGTCTCGCCTTCGCACTTCTCCATCTTCCCGTTGTCGGCGATAGGATTCACTTTTATAGCCTCCTTGATTTCCGCTATGATGGTGTCGAATCCGCTGACGCATCCGCTTAGGATGTCTTTTGCGAATGCGGTGTATTGCGCTACAGGCGGCGTGTTCGGAATGAGGAACGTGTCTCCTTGTTGCGTGGAGGTGTAGTCTCCCCAGAATATTTTTGTCTTTTGGGTGTCGTTGTCTTGCTTAGCCGTCAGATGGAGTTGCCCGTTTGCGGAGCAGAACCAAACCGTGTCTTTGCCCTCCTCGATGATAGGGGTGCTAGGTTTCTTGTTGATGGTGATGTAGACAGAGTCCGAGGCGGAGCAGATACCGTCGGTGATGTTGTAGGCGTAAAGCATACTGTCTACGCCTGCCGTGTATTGTATGTTGCTTGCCTCCTCGTCTGTGAGTGCGCTCTCCTGTTTGTTCACGATTTTCGAATAGGTGATGTCGTAATTGCTTACGTTGGAGATGTTGGTGGTCGTGGAAGAGGTGAGGTAATTCAAAACGTTTGTTCGGAAGTCTATGCTGTCAGGCTGACACACGGCCGGCAAGTCTTCCATCTGGAGTTTGATGGCTCTGTTCACGACGAACGGAACGATGGTGTCGTGGAAACATCCGTTGGTGACGTTGCGTTGGCGGATGGTGTACTTGATCGTGGTGGAGTTGCCCGTCATGACCACTTCGTCGGTGTTGATTGGTGTGCTGACGGTGTCACCCTTCTCGTTGAACCAGAGGATGGACAAGTCTTTCTTTGGGTTGTCGTCAGATTCGTTGAGCGTCACTGGGATGAGGTGCTCTCCGGAGAGTTGGCAGAAGGTGTCGCTTTGGACGGTCGCCGCAACAGGGATCTTCTTCACGTCCATATAGACCATCAAAGAGTCGTAGCAGGTGAGGTTGTTAAGCGGGAATTGCTCAACGGCTTTGAGGTAAATGTGCTCTTTCTCGCCTGTGTTATAGTGCGTCGGGTCGTTGATCAGCCTATTGTCCGCACTTCTGTACCATGAGTAGTCGTAGCCTTTGTTCGGTGTAGGCAGGGCGGTGTCTTGGTATTGGCATATCTCAATGTCAGGTATGCTTTCGATGACAGGAAGACCATGGAAAATCATGGTGGCTGTGTCGAGGAATTGACAACCGCTGACGTGGTCTATGATTTCGATGAAGTAGTTGGTCGTGTCGGTCTCATGGATGCTCTTGTTGGAGGCAACCTTTCCTTTGATCGGGTTATTGAAGTCCGGTACGTTTCCGCTCATCTTGTAGATGTTGAAGCGGAGGTCTGATTTCGAGTTCTTCGTGTTGAGGAGCACTTTCTTTTCCACGTCTTGGTAGAGGTCGAACGAGTCTCTGAAACAGAAGTGGAGTGTGCCTGTCTTGGCGAATTCGACAGGGAAGGAGATGACGGCATGTATGGTGTCGAGGTCGCTGACGCATCCCGTTCTTTCGTTTTGGGAGAATGCGTAGTAGTCGCTGGCGCTCTTCGTGATGAGTATGCTGTCACCCGTTGTGCTTGTCGTATAGTCGCCCCAGTGGATTTGTGTCGGGTTTTGGGTGTCAGCCTCGTCGTTCATGTTTCGTGCCGAGAGGTAGATCGGTGCGTCGTCTTTGCAGAACCAAACAGTGTCTTTGCCCTCCTCGATGATAGGGGTGTTCGGCTTTTTGTTGATGGTGATGTAAAGTGTGTCAGATGCGGAACATACGTCGTCCTCTACGGTGTAGGTGTAAATCACGCTATCGCTACCTGCTGTGTAATGGATTTCTTGCGCCTCCGCTTCAGTCAGAGGATGCGATTGAAGGTTGATGATTTGTCCGAAAGAAAAGCGCAGACTTGACGTGTTCTCGAAATTGTTCTTTACGATGTTCTTTGAAACATGGTCAATCGCCTCTTGATACAAAGATATGGTGGCAGGCTCGCAGACTGGATCGATGGTTAACTCTCCTAATTCAGGGGTCTTCCTGATTTTAACGGTGATTGTCGTGTCTTTGTAACATTGAGTGATTGTATTTCTTTGCCTTACGGTGTATTGGAATGCGTTGGAAATTCCATTCAGTGTGAGATCGTCCGTAATGATTGGATTGCTCACGGAATCCATTTGCGCATTGAACCATTGTAAGTTGAAATCGTTTTTGTCGTCATTGAAGCCGTCCGCAGTTGTTTGGATGGTGACGTCGATTTTTTTGTTAGTGGTGTTTTGGCAGAATGCTGTGTCTCTTGTTAACGCATGGGCAGGGGTAGGGTAGATGGTGATGTCCACGTCGAAGGAGTCGACACATCCCGTCGATGGATTCACTTCCACCAACCTGACTGTTTCATTTCTCTGGAGAACTAATTGTGCGGGATTACCGTTCACCTTGTCTCCTGTCTCTCTTTTCCAAGTGTAGTTGTATGTGTTGTCTTTAGGAGTAGGCAATGTGAAAACCACATCTTGGCAGGCGGATATCTGGTTGTCTACACTGGCGTTAGGCAATCCGTTGAATATGACTGTTGCGGTATCCGTCACACGACAACCGCTGATGATATCCTCGATTTCAATAAGATATTTGGTCGTGTCGTTCTGATCCTTTGTCTTTTGTGATTGGATGCTTTGTGTTACTTTGCTTCCTTTTACGTTATTGATCAGTTGGTAAATGTTTACCTTTTGGTCTTTCTGAAGAATGATGTCGTTTTTACTGCTCAAAAGTTTGTTTATCGTATCCTGCAGAGAAATCGATTCACCATAACAGAGATTTTTGATGCCGAAAGGATGGTATTTGATGGTGTTCTCCACCTTTACGTTGATCTCTATGCTTTCACCCACGCATTTGGTAATCGAATCTTCTTGGAACACGTAATATTTTGCGTTCGACTCTTCCTTGGTGATGACATGATCCTTTGGTGTCCAGCCTATGCGGGTGTTGAGGTCCAAATTGTTAATGGTCGCCTCAATTTTTGCGGTTAGGTTGACGGTGTCGTCGACTGCGCAGAGATAGACTGTGGTGTCCTCGTTCATCTGTGGAAGGTGCGGCTTCGGGTTCACGATGGCGTTGGTTCCGACCATCGGTCCGTAGCATTGCGTGTTTTTATTCTTGTATTGTGCGTAATACAAACTCTTCCCTGCGGAGAATAGATATCTGTCGGCAGTGGTATCCACCTTCATCTCGCTTTCCAAGACCTCTGTCGTCTTGTCTGAAGCGTAAAGATATAGCATGAGGTCCGTGTCGGTGGTCTTGTGTATGTTGAATCCTTTAGGAAATTCGCCTTCACACATCTCTACCGTATCAATTAGCGGTACCGAGTCTACGTTCGGGTGAATGTAGATGCCGACGTTCAGCCAAGGACCTTTACAACCTTGGTCAGTAGATTGACGCATTGCGTAGAAGATAGTGTCGGTATTACTGTAGTCGATATCGATAGTGTATTCTAATCTGTTTTTATTGTATTTCTCCAGCGTGTCGCAATCATCGTTTTGGTTGTCCTTTTTGTACCACTCCAAGATGTAGTCGCGAGATGGGTAGCCGACGGCAGGTAACGTCTTGCTGCTATAAGGATTTGCCCCTTCGCAGAAATTGAGGGAGAACTCTTTCTCGGTGACGTTGATCACTTTGGTTGTGTCTCCGATCATTGCATAGGAGGTGATGGCGTCCGCCACAACGATTCTGAAGGTATCCACGTCGCTGACGCAACTGTTACTGTCGATTCTAACGACAACGTAAGATTCTTCTCCTGCGATGGCTGTGTTGGTCATCGGGTTACCGCCTGTCGTCACATTGCCATATGCGGTGCTACGATATTTGTCGACAGGAAGCGATGCTGCGTCTGCGAGCGATTTCCATACCCATTTGTAGCCTCCCGAATAGTCGCCAGGCTCGTCAAGGAACTCATCGAAATCGGTGATAGGACTATCTCCCGTACAATATCTGATGGAATCCACGCCTCCTCCAAAGACAGGGGCGTCTTTGGTCCGACAGTTGATTTTCACGGTGACGAGGCTTGGCACTCCGCCGCAACCTTTGTCAGTGACACCCTGCACGATGAAGTGGGTGTGTCGTGTTCCGTCTGTGGCGCATCCTGTTTGTGTGTCCAAATTATCCATCAAGTGCTCGAACGACATGGAGTCTTTCTTGAGAGCTTGCTTCATGTTCTCTTCGATGTCGCCTAAGGCTACGTCGTAGTAAGGATAGAATTTGACGTTGTTTGCCGAGTAACTTTTCCCTGGGTTCCAATCATTTAATTGAGTGAATACGTCATTTTGGCTCAGTCGGTAGTGTTGGCAGATGACCATGGTGTCGGTTGCTATGGAATCTGCGGAATTGTTGAGCAAGATGTCTATCGGGGTAGGGTTACTTTCGCAATGGTCTTTGAAATAGGTCGCTTCGTATCTTATTGTGAGATAAGGATCCGTGAATACGGTGTCGATAGGAATGTTGATGGTGTCGCCTTCTCCTAATTTCACTCGGATAATTTCGTCCACATCTTTGTCCACCCTATACCAAAGGACTTTGTATTCTTGGTGGCTTGCGTCTTTGGTCGCTCTAAGCGTGAGGGAATCTTCTGAATTAAAGCTTCGACAGAATTCAGTTTCTGTGTTTCCGGAAAGAAGGTCCGGTGTCTCGTCTATTTTGAGGTCCAACACTTTTATGAAGAAAGAGAAAGAGTCTCCTTTACAACTCTCTGCCAAATCCTTTTCCCATATGCTAATTCTGCGTGTGCCAGGAATGTTTGTGTCGATTCCCCCTGTTTTTTGGATTTCCCATGTTGCGATGGTGTCGAACGTGTTGTTTATTATTTTGTCAAATACAATTTGTTCGCTTCCGCCTATGGTGTCTTTAATGGCAGCATAAACGTTGTATTCAGGGAAATTCTTATGGATTTTTATGTTTTGCAATTCATTACCCAAACATGCGTATATGGTGTCGTTTTTGTGGATGGTGTCGTTATTGCAAATGATGATCGGATCCTTCATCTCTTTTTTGATGAAATAGATGGGAATATATTTGTCACAACTTGCTCCTTTATTGTTCCATGGCGATTTATAGTAAATGAAAAGCTTTTCGCTGTTAGTTATATGGAATACCTCCGACAACGAATTTTCGTCACGTAGTGAGATGAAGTTGCTTTTTTGGAATACATTTGCTGGAATTGTATCTTGGGTGTCCTCGTTGAATAAAACGTAGATATCGCTAAATTCCGTCTCCATGTTGACGATGGATTCCACGTCATCGGCATCCAGCTTGGGTTGACAGCCATTAAAGAAATTATCCCACGCTTTAGTAGTATCGATTAATTCAATTGGTTTGTCGTTATTGCTTAACAACTCTTCCAAAAGAGCTCTGTTCACACCATGTTTCCCTGCGAAGCCGACTAAAGAGTCACGTTTGTGGCTCTCCCAAAGGCAGGAATCCACTTTCGCGATAGAGTCAATATCGAAATCCATCTTGGCTAACTGACGTTTGATGTCAATCGCTGCGATATACAGTTCGTCGCAGAAATGTATATTGATGGAATCGGGTGTTTCCCTGCAATCTCCATTGGCGAGGATATTAACTTCCACGAGATTCGTGTTGTTCTTTTTGTAGATGCCGGAACCAGTTTTGGTCCCTCCGTTTAATCCTGTGCAATCCGAACCACCGTCATCGCTGCTCGATCCGTCACCTCCATCTCCGTTGATTTCACATTTGTATTTCTCCCAATCAATGTCCTTTTCGTAGGAACTCTCAAATATGGATGTGTCGCGTGTCACATTGTCTGTTAAATCCAGCTGTGCTTGGGGTATGACTTGTGGGGTTCCTCCCATATATGTCTGTTTGTTGTAAATGGGGTCATCCTCGCTTTTGGAATGAAGTATTAATGTGATGGTGATTGCGTCTTCATCTGTAACTTTGTTCGGTACGATAAGGTTTGGAAAACTGAAAATAATTTCTCTTGTCTTTAGGACAGAGGGCTTAGTGGTGGCGTAATTGTCGTTTATTTTATCCACTTCCTCCAAATAGTCGTTGACGAACGTTAACGCTTCCTTCATGAATTTGTTATTGTTCGTTTGGTTCCAATCTCTCACTTTTGTGGTGGAAGGCTTATCTGAGACAATGGCATCCTTTACGGTTGATATGGTAGGATAGGAGTTTGCACTGTTTGTGCCATTGTTCGTACTTTTCACCAAACTGTGGAATTCAATGTTGAAGCTGTCGATGGAAGCTATGTATTCTGAAATCGGAATGCGTACGTTGATATTGGTGAGCCCGTTTTTATTCTCTCCTGTCTTTACGTATAAAACGCATTTGAAGGTGTCGTCTGGCATTATGTCGGTTTTACTCACCTCCATAGGTAATGCAGCTTCTGGAGCGTCGGGAGCTCCAATATAGAGTAGCGCATTGGTGAAAAGATGGTATTCTTGTGTTGGCACGATTGTCAGATTGAATGCGCTATCATTTTGCTGAATGTAGTTATAAGTGTTTTGGGAAACCGGAGCGAGTGTTGTCTTGGTTAAGTCAAATCCTCTTGAGTACGGATTGTATTGTTTAATGCTGCAATCCTTGTTCTCGTAAAGATAATTGATCATACATCTGAACGGGTTGTCGTCAACTGTACTTCCGTTGTTTGTTATGGCTTGGTCTTGGAATTGCAATTTACCGCCTTTCCCATAATATTTTTTGTCGTTAGGCATTATACTGAGCAAGTCTCCCTCTTTGTTTAACCTAAAGCAATCTGTTGTCTGAAGAAGCATACCTCCGAAATTACAAAAGACGAAAGAAATGGTGTCGTTTGTCTTAAATGGGTTAGCGTTGCCGAATTTGAAGCTTGAGAATATTGGGTCGGGTGTGTTACCTGATGATGTTGATTCTTGGAACAAATCGGTATTGTAGACCATGATGCTTCGTCTTGGAAGCAAGGGGTGTCGGTATACCAATGAAAAATTCCATCCGCAGAATTGTCCAGCGTCTTCGGAGGGGTCGGACCTCTTTAACTTAACTGGAACGTTCGCTACATATATCCTATATGTGCCAGTTTTTGGGAATCCCGGGTCTTTTAATACTGCGTTGATGTAATCAGTTATTTCTTGGTGAACTACATAAAATCCATCGTTTTGCACGGATTTTGTAGGCGTCTTTTTAATTACGTTTCCGGAAATTGCTTGGAATTTCGCAAGGTTTGCTTCGATTGGAAGGTCATTTCCCGTATTATCTGTTATTTTCACATATACGGTAGATGTGCTGGATAGTGGTGTCTCTTCTCTACCTCCCCAACTGATTCTTGCATCTTCAACAGAGGTTTCTCCACACTCGGTTTGAATGGTTAAGCAAAATTCCGCGAAATTACAGTTCTTGATGGAAATATTGTCCGTGTTAACAGGTGTGTTTTTAATGGCGCCTAGTTCTCCTTCATACTCGATCTCTTGCGTGACGTCATCTGTCGTTTTCCCTATTAAATCAACCAATTGTGTATTGGTGTTGCCCACAAGGAAGCAATTGCCATTAATCGTCTTTGAATATTTCGGGAGAATGTCTGTTAATGCATTTTGCCCAAATACAAAGCCAATAGATGTAAGTAATATACTGATAAATAGTAATAATCGTTTTTCCATCCCTACTATAGTTTTGTTATTCCGAAACTCTAAATAATCGCAAATATACTCACTTTTTTTCATTGGATATGAATGTTTTATGCCAAAAATGAGGGGGTGTGGGTAAACTCCCTAAATACTTTGATAAATATCTTATTGCTGTTGTTCCGTTGAGATTTATCGAAAGTGCTTGCCGTGGGTTTTACGGGGTTTGCCGCATTCTTTTGAATCAAATTCATCGAGTCTATTGTTGGCCGTTTAAAATCCTCTAAAAAAGGTATTTTTTGCCTTTTGTTAATAATAATGATGGTAAAAAGTTGCTCGCTATCGTAGATGTGAATTGAAAAATATTGTAACTTTGCGCAGTTTTTCCTACGTGGTAAGACAAGCGGTCAGAATGACCCACCACCGGATGTAATTTTAATAATTTATTACAATGTACGCAATTGTAGAAATTCAAGGACAACAATTCAAGGTTGAAGAGAACATGACATTGTTCGTCCACCACATGGACGCTGAGCGTGGCGCACAAGTGGAATTCGAAAAAGTGTTGTTGATCGACAACAATGGTAACGTGACTGTTGGTGCTCCAGTTATCTCTGGCGCTAAGATTGTCGCTGAAGTTGTTTCTCCTCTTGTTAAGGGTGACAAAGTGTTGGTTTTCCACAAGAAAAGAAGAAATGGTTATCGTAAATTGAACGGTCACCGTCAGCAATTCACAGAGTTAAAAATTAAAAACGTAGTCGCTTAACTTTAAAAATTAAACAAAATGGCACACAAAAAAGGTGTTGGTAGTTCCAAGAACGGTCGTGAGTCAGCAAGTAAGCGACTCGGAGTTAAGATTTTCGGTGGTCAATTCGCTAAGGCAGGTAACATTTTGATTCGTCAACGTGGTACCGTTCACCACCCAGGTGAGAATGTTGGTATGGGTAGAGATCACACTTTGTTCGCTTTGATCGACGGTGTGGTTGTTTTCAGAAAGAAGAAGGACAATCGTTCTTATGTTTCTGTAAGCCCAATTGAAACGCAAGAATAAATTTGTTTCATATTTGTTGTTTTTTTCGGGGATTCGATTCGATATCGCGTCCCCGTTTTGTTTTTTGCCTGTTTGATTCCTATAATTTTTTATTTCTATCTAATTTTCCCCTAGTTAAAGTAATCTCGGAATTCCATTCTTGAAATCGTTTTTGCTTGTGAATGGTTTATTTCTTCCTCTTGGCTAATTCCGCCTCAAGTTTCACAATTTGGTCTCTGTATTGTGCGGCTTCGAGGAACTCCAGTCTCTTCGCGCACTCTTTCATGTTACGTTTAGCTATCTCGATTTGTTGCTGCAGGTCTTCTTTCGTATAAGCGGTTTCGCTCTCCGCCGCATATCGTGTGATATTGTTCTCTTTGTAATGTTTCGGTGTCTCTTTGCTCTCTTCCGAGTTGGTGAGCACCGCTTTGCTGTTTTTGCCTACCGCTTTCGGTGTGATGTTGTGTTCGATGTTGTACTTCATCTGCTTCTCTCTCCTGCGGTTCGTCTCGTCGATGGTCAGCTGCATGCTTCTCGTGATTTTGTCGGCATACATGATGACGAGTCCGTTGAGGTTTCTCGCCGCTCTTCCGGCTGTCTGGGTGAGCGCCCTATGCGAACGTAGCATGCCCTCCTTGTCGGCGTCCAGTATGGCTACGAGGGATACTTGCGGCAAATCCAATCCTTCCCTAAGCAAGTTCACGCCCACAAGCACGTCGAAGAGTCCGTTGCGAAGGTCTTCCATGATTTTCACCCTCTCCAGCGTCTCCACGTCGGAGTGGATGTAGTTGCTTCGTATGCCCATTTTGCAGAGATAGGCTTGTAGCTCTTCCGCCATTTTTTTCGTAAGGGTGGTGACCAACACCCGCTCGTCTTTGTCTGTCCTTGTCCGTATCTCGTCGATGAGGTCGTCTATTTGGTTGAGCGTCGGACGCACCTCTATGACGGGGTCGAGTAGTCCGGTCGGACGTATGATTTGTTCGACGATGACCCCTTCCGATTTCTCCAATTCGTAGTCTGCGGGTGTGGCGCTGACGTAAATGGATTGTCCGACAAGGCTTTCGAATTCCTCGAATTTCAGCGGTCTGTTGTCTAAGGCTGAAGGCAACCGGAATCCGAAGTCCACCAATGTCCGCTTCCTTGAGTAGTCTCCACCATACATGGCATGGATCTGCGGAATCGTAACGTGGCTCTCGTCGATGACTAAGAGGAAGTCTTTCGGAAAGTAATCCAATAGGCAGAATGGTCTGGTGCCTGGCTTTCGTCCGTCGAAGTATCTTGAGTAGTTCTCGATACCGGAGCAGTGCCCCAACTCGCGAATCATCTCCATGTCGTAATTCACCCGTTCGTATAAGCGTTTGCCCTCGAATACTTTCCCTATGCTTTGAAAATACTCTACTTGTGTGGTCAGATCGTCTCCTATCTCTATCAAGGCTCTATTGATCCTTTCCGGGGTGGTGACGAAGAGGTTCGCGGCGTAGATGTTAATCTCTTCAAAGTTTTCTATGTGGGTTCCGTTTAGTGGGTCGATGGACTCTATCTCCTCGATTTCGTCTCCCCAAAAGTGGATGCGTATGATGTAATCCGCATAGGCGAGGAAGATGTCTATCGTGTCTCCTTTCACGCGAAAACGTCCATGATCCAACTCGATTTCGTTGCGAACGTAGAGGCTTTCCACCAATTTGCGCATCAGCACGTTCATGCTGATCATCTGTCCTTGCTTCACGTTGATCATGGTCTCATGAAAGTCGTCGGGATTACCGATGCCGTAGAGACAGGAGACGGAGGAGACGATGATGACGTCCCTTCTCCCTGAAAGCAGGGCGGAGGTGGCGGCGAGTCTCAGTTTTTCCAACTCGTCGTTGATCGAGAGGTCTTTCTCGATGTAGGTATCCGTGTTGGGAAGATAGGCTTCAGGTTGGAAGTAATCATAGTAAGAGACGAAGTATTCAACAGCGTTCTCGGGAAAGAACGCCTTGAATTCTCCGTACAATTGCGCCGCCAACGTCTTGTTGTGGCTTAGGACCAGCGTCGGTCTGTTCAGCTCCTTGATGACATTGGCAACTGTGAAAGTCTTACCGGAACCGGTCACTCCAAGCAGTGTCTGGTGCTCTGTACCCGAGCGAGCGCCTTCCACCAGCTCTTTGATGGCTTGCGGTTGGTCGCCTGTCGGTGCGAATTCGGATACTAACTTGAAGTCCATCTTGACTTATGCGTTTTTCATTATAAGATAGCAGATTAGATAAACTATCAATCCCGCACCTCCCGCTAAAGATATAACTACCCAAGCGATTCTTGCGATGGTCGGGTCGATGTCGAAATACTCCGCAAAACCAGCGGCAACGCCTAAAAGGACTTTGTTGTCTGACAATTTTAATTTTTTCATGTTTTGTTCCTCCTTAAATTTATATGTTTTCTAAAATGTAAATCAGATGTTTCCAGAATTTATCCACCGTGGATATCTCGCATCTCTCCGCAGGGGAATGGTTTCCTATGATGGTTGGACCGATGGAGATCATGTCCATATCTGGGTACTTCTCGATGATGAGACCGCACTCCAAACCGGCGTGGATGGCGCCCACGATTGGTTGGTTGCCGAATAGCTTCTCGTAGGAGTCCGCCACAAGTGTTTTGATCTTGGAGTTCAGGTTGGGTTTCCATCCCGGATAGCCGTCGCTGTGTTTCACGTCCGCTCCCGCTAAGGAGAATACCGCTTCCACACGGTCTTTGATGTCGTGTTTCTTGCTGTTGGTCGAACTGCGTTGGCTGGTGGCTACTACGATTTTCCCATCGACGATCTTCACGGATGCCAAGTTGGTGGAGGTTTCAGGCAATCCTGCGATCTCCGTACTCATTTCGATTACTCCATGAGGACAAGCATACAAGGCGGTGATGAGTCTGTCCATGCCCGCTTTTTCATATACTTCCGATGAAGCTTCCGTCGATTCCATCTCCATGGCGAAATCTTTTTCCGTCGGATATTCCGTCTCAATCGTATGGATATATTGGTTGAGCGCTACCCGTATCGTCTCTTTTTTGTCCCAATCCACGCAGATGGTCGCATAGGCTTCTCTCGGTATCGCGTTGTGGAGGTTTCCTCCGCCTATTTGGCTGACGTATATCGGGTATTTCTTTGATTCGCTCCAAAGGAATCTAGCTAATATTTTGATTGCGTTTCCTCTTCCCTTGTTGATGTCGTCTCCGGAGTGTCCGCCTTGCAGACCTTTCACGAAGAGGTTAAGGAAAAAGGCTTTTGCTGGTGCGTTCTCTTTTTTGATGTCGAATGTGGCGACGGTGTCGATGCCTCCCGCACAACCGATGCAGAATTGTCCGTCTTTCTCGGAGTCTAGGTTGACGAGTGTCTTTGATTTGAGCCAACCCGCCTTGACGTGCTGGGCGCCGGTCAATCCCCTCTCTTCGTCTACTGTGATCAGACATTCGATTGGTCCGTGCTTGATTGTGTCGGATTCGATGACCGCTAACATGGCAGCTACTCCGATGCCGTCGTCCGCACCTAATGTTGTGCCTTCAGCCTTTAGCCAACCGTTGTCGACGATTGTGCGGATAGGGTCGTTGTCGAAGTCATGTTGTGTGCCTGCGTTCTTTTCGCAAACCATGTCCATGTGCGCTTGTAGGAGTAGGCTAGGGGCGTTCTCCCTGCCTAGGGACGCTCTTTTTCTGATAAGAACGTTTCCTACCTCGTCCATCTCCGTTTCACATCCGTGTGCCTTGCCGAATTCCATGAGGAAGGCTCCGATTTTCCCCTCTTTGCCTGACGGATGGGGAATGTCGCATATCTTTTTGAATTGAGACCAAATCTCTTTTGGCTCTATGTCTGAAATCGTACTCATTTTTTTTGTTTTTATGATATGTAAAGATAGGGCTTTATGATGACCTGACAAATAGAAAATAGCTCTATAGATAAAAAAATTAAAGCTTGAGGTCGAAACCCCAAGCTTAATCACACTGATATTTTAAACAACTATTTATACACAGGAATCCGCAGCCGAATGACCTGTGGAATATTCTTATAACTAATGTAATAGTTGCAAAAATCGTGCCAACCTATGCTATTTGTGGAAATAAAATATGATTATTTTTTGAATTAATTGATTTAATTAATCGTTATGTGTTAATTGATTAATTGCCTCTACCATGATTGCTGATTTTTTATTCTATGCTTTGACTATCAATTCTGTTTTATCTTTCAATTTTATAGGGACGTGTTTTTTTTCTGGATATTCGTTTTCGGGGAGATGAATGTTATTGTTTCGTCCTCTTTTTGTATTTTTGTGTATGATACATGATTTGCATTGATGTTTGACGAATCAAAGTTCCAAGATGTCTGATTTTTCAGAGAAAGAGTTAACATATTTGCCTGGTGTCGGACCCAAGAAGTCTGAAATACTTAAGAAGGAAATCAATGTTTCTTCTTATGGCGACTTGTTGTGTTATTATCCGTACAAGTATGTAGATCGTAGTAAGTATTATCGAATTAAGGAAATCACTTCCGCTTCGATGTATGTGCAGATTCGCGGGACAATCCTGAAAACTACGCTTCAGGGACAGGGACGTACGCAAAGGGTGGTTGCTCTTTTTTCGGATGGTGAGTCCGCTATCGAACTGATTTGGTTCAAGGGCGCCAAGTATGCGATGGATAAGTATAAGCCGGGACATGAGTTCGTCGCATTTGGAAAAGTCTCCGAGTTCAACGGATCCTATAATCTGGTCCATCCTGAGATGGAGACCATTGCTGAGGCCGCCTCTAAACAGAGTATGGGTGGCGTGCAGGGAATGTATAACACGACAGAGAAGATGAAGAACGCCTTCCTCAACTCTCGTGCGCTCCAGAAGATGGTATCTCAGGTTTTCGCTTCGCTCGGTGACGTTAGAATTCCTGATACGCTCCCTGATTACATTATTCAGGAGCGTCATCTTCTTCCTTATCATGACGCTTTGGTGAATATTCACTTCCCTCAGTCGGCTGATTTGCTCCGTCTGGCTCAGTTCAGACTTAAATTTGAGGAGCTTTTTTTTATCCAATTGCAGATGCTTCGCCAACTGAATATGCGCAAGTTGCATTTCGCCGGCTTCAGATTCTCCAAGATTGGGGATTATTTCAATTCTTTCTATGGTCACCATCTTCCTTTCCAACTTACTAACGCTCAGAAAAAGGTGCTCAAGGAGATTTATGCTGATGTATCCAGCGGTAAACAGATGAACCGTCTGCTTCAAGGTGATGTGGGTAGTGGAAAGACTTTGGTGGCATTGATGACTATGCTGATGGCTTTGGATAATGGTTATCAGGCTTCTATGATGGCTCCGACGGAAATTTTGGCGCAACAACATTTTGAGACTATTTCGTGTATGTTGGCGAATATGGATGTGAAGATCGCTTTGTTGACGGGCTCATCGAAGAAGAAGGAGCGTGAGATAATCTTGGAGGGTGTTCGGAATGGTTCCATTCATATTTTACTTGGTACTCATGCTTTGTTGGAGGACGACGTGGTGTTTTCCAATTTGGGTATGGCCATCATCGACGAGCAACATCGTTTCGGCGTGGCTCAGCGGGCAAAACTTTGGAATAAGAGTTCTCGCCCTCCTCATGTCTTGGTGATGACCGCAACGCCTATTCCCCGCACATTGGCCATGACGCTTTATGGCGATTTGGATGTCTCTGTGATCGATGAATTGCCTCCGGGTCGTAGACCGATCCAGACAATCCACCGGTTCGACACGTATAGGGGTATGTTGTATGATTTCATTAAGAAAGAGATTGCGAAAGGGCGTCAGGCTTATATCGTCTACCCGATGATTCAGGAATCGGAGCGCTCCGATTATGCGAATATCGAGGCGGGCTATGAGTCTTTGAAGAGTGTCTTTCCTGAACCTCAATATAAGTTGGGTATGGTGCACGGCAGGATGAAACCTAACGAAAAGGAGGAGCAGATGAGGCTTTTCGTTTCGGGAGAGACCAATGTGCTGGTGGCTACAACTGTCATCGAGGTGGGTGTCAATGTGCCGAACGCCTCCGTTATGCTGATTGAGAGCGCCGAACGGTTCGGACTTTCCCAACTTCATCAGCTGCGCGGGCGGCAGGATCAGGATCGAACTGGAGGTGTTCGTGCCGAAGGGGGCGAGCAGGGAGAATCCGGCGCCCGTCTTCGTCCTGGGCGACCACCGCATGCGCCCGCAGGTGTATCCCAACGTCCCGGTGGAGGAGATCGTGCGCCGCGGCTATGCGGCCGCCGTCTTCAAGAACACCGAGCTGGCGAGCGACGCGTATTTCCCGACTTACGCCGCGGACGGCACGGCCGTCATCCAGGATCCGCCGTTCACGAACGACGTCTATACCTGCTGGGCGCCGGAGCGCACGGAGCGGAGCTGGGGCGCGATCTCGGCGTGGGCGTGGGGCGCGAGCCGCGTCCTCGACTGGATCGAGACCGTGCCGGAGCTCG
>CALCUH010000056.1 GCA_937907165.1 uncultured Bacteroidales bacterium
TACTGGCGTTGCGGACTATTTTGGTATGCCTTTTCATATTTAGCGGACAACAATATAATTTTATAAAAAACAGTGCGGACCCGCAGTTTTCCGCGGATCCGCACGTCTGAAAATTGTTAGGCTCCTATTAGTTGACGCCCACCACGACGTCGCCCGCCTTATCGTCCGAGCCGTCGATGTTGATGTTGCGGTTCACCTTAGCTTCCAACGTGTTGGACTTCATGATATCCGCCATGTCCACGCCGGTAACGGATTTTACCACGTCGAACGTTTGCTTCATCACGGTAGGCACGTTTTGTGAGATGCCAGAGACTTCGCCGCCCGTCGTACCGTAGATGGTGACATCCTTGATGGTAGACATTGGTTTTGCGATGTTCTCCGCAACGGTAGGCAGAACCTTCTCGTTCATCTTCGTCAACATATCGATGACGGCCACGTTGCCGAACTTAGCGTATGCCTCCGCCAGTTTCTCCTTAGCTTCCGCCTCCGCGTTACCTTTCGCGAGGATACCGGCTGCTTCCGCCTCAAGGTTCGCTTGTGTAGCGGCTGCTTGCGCTTTACCTTTCGCCTCTATACCGGCAGCTTCCTGCAGTGCAGCGTACTTGTCGGCGTCCGCTTTCGCCTTAATGGCCTTGGCTTGTTGCTCTGCCATGTAGGCTTCCGCCTCGGCCTCACGTTTCCTCTGCTCCATGGCAGCCTCCGCGTTGATCTCCGTTTGGTACTTGTTAGCGTCTGAAATTACTTGCTTTTGGTACTTCTCGGCATCCGCCTTAGCGTTGACCTCCGCACGGAGCTCATTCTCCTTGATCTTAATTCTCTCTTCGGAGAGGACTTGCTCACGTTTCGTTTGCTCGATCTTGGCGTCGACCGTCTTCACGTTGATGGTCTTCAGCTGTTCCTGCTTCATGATTTCGTAAGCGGCGTCGGCTGCGGCGCGTTTCGTGTCGGACACCTGTTTCAAGTCCGCTTGCTTGATGGCGAGTTCGTTGTTACGTTCCGCTATCTCCGTTTCAGTCTTCACACGCACGTCGTTGGCAGCCTTAGCGGCCTCTTGGCTTGCGATGGCGATATCCCTTTCGGCGTTCGCCTTGGTGATGGCAGCGTTCTTCTTGATAGCGTAGGTGTTGTCGGCACCCAAGTCACGGATGAGTCCGTTTTCGTCTGTCACGTTCTGGATGTTGCAGGAGATGATCTCCAAGCCCAACTTACGCATATCAGGGTCCGCTTTTTTCTGGATCTCGTCGGAGAACGCGTCACGGTTTGTGTTGATTGCCTCGAGCGTCAATGCGCCGATCACTTCACGCATGTTACCTTCCAGAGAATCCTGCACTTGTTTCGCCATGTCCATTTCCGTCATGTTGAGGAAGTTCTTAGCCGCCAAGCGGGTTCCTTCCTCGTCTGGGGTGACGCGTATCTTACATACGGCGTCCACGTTGACGTTGATGAAGTCGTGCGTAGGAACCGATTTGTTGGTTTTCACATCCACGGTCACCTGTCCGAGAAACACCTTATCCAAACGTTCGAGGATCGGTATTTTGAAACCACCGGTACCGATAAACACACGGGGGTTCTTTTTGACACCAGAGAGGATGAAAGCGGTTGATGGCGGCGCTTTCACGTAGAGTGCTACTGCGAGAATGATGAAGAGAACGACAAATACGCCAGCGGCGATAATTAAATATTGAGTTTCCATATAATAAGGTGGGTTCCCCTTTGTTGTTTTTTTCATACACAATGGAAGGAGCCCCTCGTATTTAACCATTGTGTATGGTTGAATAATTTAAATTAGTTTCTAGTTCCAATCAGGTTCCCGCATACCCATCGAATAGCTATTCTTACTTGTTACAAGTTTAATGTGTCTTAAAGTAACCCTTTCTACAAATATAACAAAAGGGATGAATTTTAACAATTCGTTTGGCGGGTAGGCGACCGATTTTCCGTCCTTTTTTAAGACTTTTAACAATCGGATGAAAAGGTGTTTTTTAGCATTAAAAATGTCTTAATTCGTTCGGGTGGTAGGTGAAAAAAGAGGCTTTGAAATCCTTATCGTCCCCGTCGATGAAGAACCAAGGATTGTCGAACGGGTTCGGGTTCCTCAGAATGTGTTTTTCCCTTGCGGGCGTGTTGCTCTCCGCAAGCATCACCGCGCGTTTCCCCTCTGCGTTCACCGCCACGTCTACGACTATCAACGCATGACCATACTTCCCTTTTTTGCGGGAAGGGTAGACCAGCACGTCGCCCACCTCCACCTCCGAAAATTTACGCGGGGATAGTTCTTTATATAAAGAGGTGGTGTTGCAAAGGTCGAAGACCTGTTTGAGGTATTTTTCGAAGGCTTCCCTTGAGTCTCCGCCTTGGTAGGTGAGGGTAGCGCCTGCGAGGGTGGTGAATCTTATTTCAGAGAACCTTTTTTGAGACCAAAGGTATTCCGCGCGGAGACGCATGACCGCATCCGCGCATTGCTCCATATTGTTGAGGATGTTCATGTCAATCACCGCATAGGAGAGAATTTGCAGCTTAGCTAAGCGTCCATTGGTCAAGTGTACCAATGAGCCTCTTTTTTTGAGAGGGAGGTGGCGAAGATAGCTGGCGAAACTATTGGAGGAAGCCTCTGTTCTCACATAACCGTTAGGTGTGGAAATCTCTCCAACGCATTTAGCGTTCTTCGGATTGCTGAGGAAGAAGAGTGCTCCCAACGCTAATAAAACGATTAGAGTGGAAAGAATGATGATGAATAGGCGTTTCTTTTTGCTTTTCATGGAAGACGTTTGTTGTGAATACAAATATAATTATTTGATTCGATAGTTGAAAGAGTGCGAATGAGAAGGCATATTGTGATTTGTTAGAGTAGAGGCTTTGGGGACAACTACAAACAAAAAAGGATGTGAAGAAAAGTTCACATCCTTTTTCGATAATATTCCTTAACCTTATTATTTCAAAGCGTCCAAAGCGTTTTTGATACGTTTGAAAGCCTCGATGAGGTTCTCTTCGGAAGTGGCGTAAGACATACGGATGCAGTTCGGAGCGCCGAAAGCGCCACCGCCTACGCAAGCCACATGACCGTCCACCAACAAGTACATGGCGAGTTCAGCCGCATTGTTGATCACGTCACCCTTAGGGGTCTTCTTGCCGAAGTAAGAGTTACATTCAGGGAATACGTAGAATGCGCCGTCCGGTTTGTTCACCTTAAAGCCGGAGATTTCGCTAGCCATCTTAACGACGAGGTCACGTCTGCGCTCGAAAGCTTGACGCATCGTCTCCACGCAGCTTTGGTCGCCCATATAAGCAGCTTCAGCGGCTTTTTGAGCGATGGAGCAAGGACCTGAAGTATATTGACCCTGCAATTTGCTGCAAGCGCTGGCGATCCATTTCGGAGCAGCCAACCAACCCAATCTCCAACCAGTCATCGCATAGCCTTTGGAAACACCATTGATGATGATCACATGGTCTTTCACTTCTGGGAATTGAGCGATGCTCTCATGTTTGCCTATGTAATTGATGTGCTCGTAGATTTCGTCGGCGAGCACGTACATGTTCGGATGTTTGCCGATGACCTCCGCGAGACCGTGCAACTCGTCCTTAGAGTAAACGCTACCCGTTGGGTTGGAAGGAGAGCAGAGAATCAATAATTTTGTCTTAGGGGTGATGGCCGCCTCAAGTTGGGCTGGCGTGATTTTGAAGTTCTGGTCCAAACCAGCTTCCACGATCACGTTCTTACCTTCAGCCAATTTCACCATCTCCACGTAGCTGACCCAATAAGGAGCAGGGACGATTACTTCGTCGCCCGGACCTACGAGGCTCATGATGGCGTTGCAGACAGCTTGTTTTGCACCGTTTGAGCAGACAATCTGGCTTGGGTCGAATTCCAAACCATTCTCTTTCTTCAGCTTTTCAACGATGGCTTTGCGAAGAGGCATATAACCTGGAACTGGAGAGTAGAATGAGAAATTGTCGTCGATCGCCTTCTGTGCAGCTGCTTTGATGTGTTTGGGTGTGTTGAAGTCTGGTTCTCCTACACTAAGGTTGATTACATCAACGCCTTGCGCTTTAAGCTCTTGGCTCTTCTGCGACATGGCAAGCGTCTCTGACGGCGATAAGGCTGCTAAACGAGCTGATACTTGATCCATTGTTTTCGTCTATTTTTATAATTGTTATTTCTGTGTATACAATTCTTTTCCAAATGTTTAGACCGGTTTGCGACCCGTGCCCAAAAATTCGTGCGAAATTACATCATTTTTTCGAAGTTAGCAAGCACTTTCGTAAAAGAATTAAGAATTAAGAATTAAGAATTAAGAATTAAGAATTAAGAATTAAGAAT
>CALCUH010000057.1 GCA_937907165.1 uncultured Bacteroidales bacterium
ATTTTATGTACGAGAATATGATTCTGGAAATGAATGTCATTCATTCGGCTTGGAAGAATGGTTGCAAAAAATTGGAGTTCCTGGGATCTAGCTGTATTTATCCTCGCATGGCTCCACAACCGATGAAAGAAGATTGCCTCTTGACCTCTGCCTTGGAAAAGACAAATGAAGCGTATGCATTGGCAAAAATCTCAGGTCTTAAATACTGTGAGTTTTTAAATAAGCAGTATGGCACAGATTATATCTCTGTGATGCCAACCAATCTGTATGGTCCCAATGATAACTATCATCCTGAACATTCTCATGTGCTTCCTGCACTGATCCGCAGGTTCCACGAGGCGAAGGTGGCCAACTTGCCGAGCGTCACCTGTTGGGGCGACGGCTCCCCGTTGCGCGAGTTCCTCTATGTGGACGATCTGGCCAACCTCTGCGTCTTCCTGATGAACAACTATTCAGGCGACGAGACAGTGAACGCCGGCACCGGCAAAGAGCTCACCATCAAGAAGCTCACCGAACTCGTGGCGAAGGTCATCGGCTACCAGGGTGAAATCAAATGGGACACCACCCGTCCGAACGGAACGCCGCGCAAGCTATTGGACGTTTCCAAAGCCGAAAAGATGGGCTGGAAATACAAGACCGAACTTGAAGAAGGCATCCGCTTGAGCTACGAGGATTTCTTGCATAATCCGATGAGAGCGGAACGCTAAAATAGGGGAGAGAAGAGCAGAAACTGGAGAATCGATAGATTCCACCCATACGAGGGACATGGCGCATTACAGAAGTGCGGCATGTCCCTCGACTGTTTATGAGCATTCCAATCGATATTAAACATACCCATATATTTGTTGCAAACGTCCGGTTAACGAACCTTAATCATCCTAACGGAAGAGTCAAAGTGTGGGTTTAGATACACCGAACGTGTAGAATCGAAAACTTCTTTTGATGGAATTTCAAACTTCAAGTCACCCATTTTTTTATTTATCTTAGATAATAACCGACTGAAGTTTTCGTAACTCCTATCGAAAATTTCATCACCTTTATGGTCTTCCAACGCTTTGTATTCGAAAACGCATTTAGCCTTTAAACGCTCATACTGTTGGATGGAGATGGGTGCCACCCAAAATATACGGTTGGAATTAGGGTTTTCGTGAGCAGTGTACAAAAACATTTGATGTGGTGTGAATTGTAGGATATATTGTCCGTCGGTGCCCCAACTGCTCCAATAATATTGAACGCTATTCTTTTCATGCCTAGGATTGGGCCTTTCCACATAGTCGTACTTGCCGCTTAACAAGTCGTTAGGCATTACAACCCACATTCCAAACCGTATCGTATTCTACGGGTGCGGCTTCCCGTCTCTCCGCTGATCCTACTGAGGATTGAGCAAATGCTTTGACGGAAAAACACATGAAAAGAATGATTGGAAAATACTTCATAAGGCAAAAGTGTTCATTAAACGTTTATATTTATTTAGACGTTAAACGTAAAGATTTATTGTCCGCATCTTATTAAGTTAAAACAGATAAGAGACGAAGTACCACATGTACCATCCGCATACGGCAAGTTTCAGACCCGTCGTCAGAATGAACCCGACGAACGAGCCCGTGCCCGATTTCAGAGCCGACTTCGTGTCGTTCCCGTTGAGCAATTCACCGACGAACGCACCGATGAAAGGACCGACGATGATGCCTATCGGCGCAAAGAAGAGACCGACGATGAGTCCGACAATGCTACCCGTGACCCCAAGTTTACTGCCGCCGAAGCGCTTCGTGAGCCAAGCGGGCAAGATGTAGTCCAATACGGAGACCGCCACCATGGCGATACCCATCCAAACCAACTCCTTCGTGGTAAACTGCACTTTGTTGGTGAAATGCAGGCAAAGAATGCCCACGTAGCCCAACGGAGGACCAGGGAGAGCGGGCACGATACAACCGATCAGCCCTAAGATGATTAGCAGACCGCTAATGATGAATAAAAATATTTCCATGCCCAAAGATAATCAATCTAATTCAATTAGACGTAATACATCGTCAGATGTTGCGATTGGGAAAACAATTGAAGTTATAGATAATGGCGATAAACGCTAACAGATTGTCGTTTAGGATGATGAACGCTACAATCATCAGGAGAGAAACATTCAAAAGGAGAAAAACTTGACACATTTTATGTTTCCAAGACATACGGAAGAGTCAGAAAAATAGGAATTCGACCATTTTTCTCTATTATTAATTTGTCGAAAAATAAATGTTTTCATAAATTTGCGAAAAACGATGCTATGCGGAAGCGTAGTGATCATGCTTGGAAAGCAGACGGTCGACCTATGACTGTTGAGATTCAAGGCTTTTTTATAATAAGTTTAATCGGGGAGAAGGTTCCCCAAAATTGGTAGCCATGGATGTAAATGAACAAAACGTTGAAAACGTTGCTGAAAGCGCAGCTTCTCTTGATGAGGTCTCTTTTGAGGTCGATGCGATTGAATCTGCAGATGTGATTGAAAACCCTGAGTTCGAGGATTTCGGGAATATGACAGAAGGTGAGTTGGTGGAGAAGGCGAAGGCTCTGATGAAGAGCAATCCCGAATCTTATTCTTCCTTGAGGGGTAAAATGGATGCCATCAAATACAACTTTTATAAAAAATGCCGCGCGAAGAACGATGAATTGAAGCAGAAGTTTGTCGACGAAGGCGGTCTTCCCGAAGATTTCAAGCCAGCCGAGAATCCTTTGGATACGGAGTTGAAGGAAATCATGCAGAACTACAAGGAAAAACGTACTGCGGAGTTCCAACGCGCCGAGGCTGAGAAGCAAAACAACCTGAACGAGAAGAAACGCATCCTTGAAGAGTTGAAACAGTTGCTCGAGAACGATGACGATTTCGGTAAGAAGGTGCCTCAGTTCCAAAAGCTCCAACAAGATTGGAAAGCCGTCGGTCCTATCCCTCAGAGCGAGGTGAACGTGTTGTGGAACAACTATCAACTCTGCGTCGAGAGCTTCTATGATAATCTCAAGATTAACAACGAGTTGCGCGACTACGATTTCCGCAAGAATTTGGAGCAGAAGGTCGCTTTGTGCGAACAGGCTGAAGCGTTGGCCGACGAAAAGGAGGTGATCCCTGCTTTTAGAAAACTTCAGACGTTGCACGACGAGTGGCGTGAAATCGGTCCTGTCTCAAGGGAGAACCGCGAGTCCATCTGGAACCGTTTCAAGGAGGCTTCCACCGTCATCAACAAACGTCACCATGACTATTTCGACAAGCTCCGCGCGGGTGAGGTTGAAAATCTCAGCAAGAAAACAGCCCTTTGCGAACAAATAGAGGCCATCGACCTCACCGCCATCAACTCATTCAAAGAGTGGCAGGAGAAGTCCGACGCCATCCTCGCTTTGCAGGAGGAGTGGAAGAAGATCGGTTTCGCCCCTAAGAAGGACAATGTGGCAATCTATGAGCGTTTCCGCGCCTCTTGCGACAAGTTCTTCAAGACGAAGAACGAGTATTTCCGCAGCGTGAAGGAGCAGCTGTCCGAAAACTTGGCTAAGAAGATCGCTCTTTGCGAGAAGGCGGAGGCGAATAAGGATAATACCGATTGGAAGGCTACTTCCGATCTCTTCGTGAAGTTGCAGCAAGACTGGAAGAAAATCGGCGCCGTTCCGAAGAAACAGTCTGAGGTGGTTTGGAAGAGATTCCTCGCCGCTTGTGATTACTTCTTCGCTAAGAAGGGTGAGCAATTCAAGTCGCAGCGCCTTGAACAGGAGGATAACCTCAAGAAGAAAAAGGAGATTATCGAGAAGATTAAGAATATCGCCATCGGTGATGACCACGACGCTTCTTTCAATGAACTGAAGGGGCTGATCGCTGAGTGGAACAACATCGGTCATGTGCCTTTTAAGGACAAGGATAAGGTCTACAACGCTTATAAGGCTGCCATTGATGACAAGTTCGATAAGCTGAACGTGGACAAGACCAACCGCCGCATCGACCTCTTCAAGGAGAACGTGAAGGATATGGCTGAGAAAGGCGAGCAGAAACTCAATATCGAGCGCAAGAAATTATTACGCCAATATGAGCAACTTACAGCCGACATCACCACTTACGAGAACAATATAGGCTTTTTCTCCGCTTCGTCCAAGAACGCGGAGAGCCTTATCAAAGATATGGCTAACAAAATCCAAAAACTCAAACGTGAGCGTGAATTGATCGTCGAGAAGGTAAAACTTTTAGACGAGGCTTCTAATAAAGAGTAATTAATATTTGTTAAGTTTATATTTCGTGTGACCGGATATCCTTGGTTGGTATCCGGTCTTTTTTTGCGCTTAAATTGATGAAATAATGATAATTTAAGCGTTTTTTGTTCTATATTCGCGCCATAATTTTAGAATATCCGAATAGTATGGACTTAATTCGTGGAATCGCATGCGTGATATGCGGTGCGCTTGTTTGGGGAAGCGTCAATGCCCAAGAAAAGAGGGACGCCGAAGAGGTGTCCGGTTCTTCCAAAAAAGTTGAAATCGTAAAGACCGACGATGGTGTCGCTCTCAAGACCAAGAAATTCACCTTCAAGCCTTACGGCTTCATCAGAAACGATTTTTATTATGACTCACGGTCCAATTTCGAGACTGCTAACGGATTGTTCTACATTATCCCGAAAGATAAGGATTTGAATGAGCATGGTCAGGACATGAATGAAGACCCGACCCTCAATTTCATGAGCATAGCGACCCGTTTGGGTGTGCGTGTCTCTGGACCCGAGTTCTTGAAAGCCCAAACGCTCGGTGTGGTGGAAGGCGATTTCGCCGGTTGCGGAGCTAGCCCTACAATCGTCCGCTTGCGTCAAGCCCACTTCGATCTCACATGGACGAAACTCTCCTTGATATTAGGACAGACTTGGCACCCGATGTTCGGCGACGTCTTGCCTAACATCCAAAGCTTGGCAACGGGCAGCCCGTTCCAACCATTCAACAGAAGTCCGCAAATCCGCTTGAACTGGCAAATCGACGAGCATGCCCGTCTCTTCGGTTCCGCATTGTGGCAGTTCCAATATACGACCACAGGACCTGATGGCGGTACCGCCGATTACATGATCAAGGGCAAGATGCCGGAATTCTATTTGGGTTGGGATTGGAAAGGAAATGGATGGACGATAGGCTTGGGCGCCGATGTGATGCGCCTCTCTATGCCAGATAGCGTGGAAATCAATTGTGCGGGTCAGAAGATGTTCGCGCAATCACAAGACCATATCGTCTCATGCGCGTTCGACGCCTACGTTCAGTACCATTCATTGGACGGAAAATTGCAGGTGAAGGGTAAAACCATCATCGGTGGCAACATGTCACACCTCTTGCTCCTTAGCGGTTTCGGCTTGTCCACCCACGAGGAGGACGGCTCGTTGACATGGACCAATCTGAAGAACTCTACCTCTTGGATCGATGTCGTTTACGGTAAGACGTGGAAGGCAGGTCTCTTCTTAGGCTATATGAAGAACCTTGGTACAGACGACCAACTTCTCAGTGAATCCTCTACCTACGTCTTCGGATTCAACAATTTGGACTACGTCTATCGTATCGCCCCAATGGTGGTTTACGACGTGAAACATTGGTCGTTCGGTGTTGAATACGAACGCACCACCGCCGCTTACGGTAAGTTGAACCTCGATAACGGCAAGGCGGAACATTCGCACGAGGTTTCCAATAATAGAATCGTGGCCATCGCGATGTATTATTTTTGATGTTTGAGACGCACGGTCGTCTTGTTTGAGACGCACGGCCGTCTTGTTTGAGACGCACGGCCGTCTTGTTTGAGACGCACGGCCGTGCGTCTTTACTCATGGCTGTAGAGCTTTGAGACGCACGGTCGTGCGTCTTTACTGTATATGAGTTATCGTTTGCCAAATTATTTTCTTTTCCAAAGTTGTTATAACCAATAATTGTTTCTAACTTCGCGGACGATATCGGTGGAGAGATTTGATTGCTTGCAACCACAGTAAAAAATGCTAAAAACTTGCTTGCTGGCTATCTGTTTAATCCATCGAACTTTTAGATTTTTCATTTAATTATCTTTAATTAAAATGGCTTATTTCTTTTCATCGGAATCCGTTTCCGAAGGACATCCGGATAAAGTGGCTGACCAAATATCAGACGCTATTCTGGACAACATTTTGGCTCAGGACCCTGAGTCTAAAGTTGCTTGCGAAACATTAGTTACCACCGGTCAAGTGATTCTTGCCGGCGAATTGAAGACCACCGCGATGATCAACGAACAGGACATCGCCCGTGAGGTGATTAAGAAAATCGGTTACACGAAGAGCGATTACAAGTTCGATAGCGAATCGTGCGGTATCTTGAACGCGCTCCACGGTCAGTCGCCCGATATCAACCGCGGTGTGGAACGCTCAAACCCTTATGACCAAGGCGCCGGTGACCAGGGCATGATGTTCGGTTACGCCTGCAACGAGACGAAGAGTTTAATGCCTATCGCACTCGATATGGCGCATAATCTTCTTTGGGAACTCTCCCAAATCCGTCGTGAGGGCAAACAGATGACTTATCTCCGTCCTGACTCTAAGTCACAGGTGACTATCGAGTATGGCGACGATAATAAACCGAAACGTGTGGACACTATCGTAATCTCCACCCAACATGACGAATTCATCATCGACGAGAAGAATCAGTTGAAGGCGGACGAGGAGATGGTGGCGCAAATCAAGAAAGACGTCGAAACTATCCTTATCCCTCGTTTGCTCAGCAAACACGAGGAGTACAAGGCGTTGCTCGCCGGCGAATATAAATTGTTGGTGAACCCTACGGGCAAATTTGTAATCGGTGGTCCTTATGGTGATACCGGTCTGACAGGTCGCAAGATCATCGTCGATACCTACGGTGGCAAGGGCGCACATGGTGGTGGCGCTTTCTCGGGTAAGGATCCTTCTAAGGTGGACCGTTCCGCAGCTTACGCCGCCAGACATTTGGCGAAGAATCTCGTGGCTGCAGGGTTGGCTGACGAAGTCTTGGTGCAGGTGGCTTACGCGATTGGCGTGGCTGAACCGATGAACCTCTTCATTAACACTTACGGAACATCCAAGGTGAAGATGAGCGACGGCGAGATGGCGAAGAAGATAGCGGATAGCAAGATATTCGATATGCGTCCGAAAGCGATCGAGGATCGTCTCAAATTGCGTAATCCGATGTACGAGGAGACCGCTTCCTACGGTCACATGGGTAGAACGCCGAAAGTGGTTACCAAGAACTTTACGGATCGTTCGGGCAAGTGTTTCTCCAAGGAGGTTGAACTTTTCACTTGGGAGAAAACGGACAAGACGGATGAGTTGAAAAAATTGTTTAATTTATAAAAAGATTCGCTCTTCCCGCATGTGATGAAAGCGATAAAAATTATTATATTCGCGATACTTTTTTAGGAAATACTTTTAAAAATTTATACAGTATGAGTTTCTTATCTAACAAAAAATTAGTTATCGTTGGTGCCGCTGGTGCTATCGGTTCTACAATGGCTCAATTGGCAGCTGTTAAGGGTTTAACAAATAACATCACTCTTTACGATCCATACTTGAAGGGTCTTGAGGGTGTTTATGAGGAAATGCGTCACTGCGGTTTCGATGGCGTTAACTTCACATTCACTGACAATGTTGAAAAGGCTTTGACTGGCGCTTCATTCATCATCTCTTCAGGTGGTGCTCCTCGTAAGGAAGGTATGACTCGTGAGGATCTTTTGAAGGGTAACGCTATGATCGCTGCTGAATTCGGCGACAACGTTAAGAAATATTGTCCTAATTGCGAGCACATCGTCGTTATCTTCAACCCAGCTGACGTAACTGGTTTGATCGTTTTGGTTAAGTCTGGTTTGAAGCCAAACCAAGTAACAACTTTGGCTGGTTTGGATTCTACTCGTCTTCAAAGCGAGTTGGCTAAGTACTTCAACATCCCACAATACGAGGTAACTGGTTGCGCTACATTGGGTGGTCACGGTGAGAAGATGGTTCCTGTCACTTCTAACGTGAAGATCCAAGGCAAGGCGCTTAACTCTTTGAATATTCCTGCAGACAAGTTCGAGGAGATCAAGCAAAAGACTATCCAAGGCGGTTCTAACATCATCGCTCTTCGCGGTCGTTCTTCTAACTTGAGCCCCGCATATGTCGCAATCGAGATGATCGAGGCTGCAATGGGTGGCAAGAAGTTCACTTTGCCTGCTGGTTGTTTCGTGAAAGACGGTATGTACGGTTACAAGAACGTATGTATGGCTATGCAATCAACTATCGACGCAAACGGTGTTTCTTACACTGAGGCTAACCTTTCCGCTGACGAGAAGAAGTCTTTGGACGCTTCTTACGAGCACCTTTGCAAGATGCGTGACGAGGTTATCGGTATGGGCGTTCTTCCTGCAGTTGCTGACTGGAAGAAGTTCAACGCTAACTTGTAATCCCTTACGGATTTTCAGATATGAGAGTGGTTCCCGATGGGAGCCACTCTTTTTTTTATCTGATCATTTGGATAATAGGTAATATCATGTTTTATTTTCCTTGACGGTAGTCTTATTTTTTTCCATAACTTAGCGACAGTTGCGTTTATCGACACTCCCTATGTTTTAAACGTTTTATTATGACAGAATAAATGGCTCGACGTAATTATTCCAAAATAGATGAACAAAAGGATGATATTTCTAATAAGGAAGCAGTCATAGCATTGGTTCCTTTCTTCATTTCCTTCATTATCGGTATAGTATTTTTTATCTTGTATAAAAAATTCAATATAGAGGTGTTTTATTTCATTGGTAAGCCATTTTTCTATTTTGGTCTGCCCTTTATTGTTATTGGGGGACTGATTATTATTTTGGAGCCTAAAGTTAAAGCGTTGAAGAAGAGAAAAGAGAAGAAAAGAAAGAGACGGGAGAAGATGGAGCAGGAGAAAAGAATGGAGCAGGAGAAAATAGAGCAGGAGGAGCGAAAGGAGAGGAAGCGAACGGAAAAGGAAAGAAGAAAGAAGGAAAGGATAGAAAACGAAAAAAAGGAAAAGTTGGCATCATTACAAAATTCGCTGAGGGAACGTCGTAACAATGGCTTGGCAGGCGTCATCGCTTTGGTCATGAAAGCTGATGGCGACACGTCTGAGAAGGAATTGAAAGCCGTTACGAAATACTTGGAGAATCATTACAAGTCAGATTACGAAGAAATAGCGGAAGCCATTGAAATCAACCTGAAAATCAACAACCCTAATTTTGTGAAGCAGTCTTGCATCTGGTTGACCGCCGATATGAGTTATGCGGAACAGTTAGCCTTTGTCGAGTTCCTCTTCGACATCGCCCGGTTGAGCAAGGGCATCGACCAGTCGGAGTGGGAACTTCTATGCGACATCATGTACCGCATCGGTTTGGAGGATGAGGACATCGAATATATGAGCCGCAAATATTCGCCTTTGTATAGCAGTGCGGGTAGTGCGAAAAGAGCGGACGGGGAGCGTGGCAATGAAGTGTCGACCAACGTGTCGTCCGACACTTCGACGAATCCTGCCTTGCGGGTCTTGGGGTTGGACGATTCGGCGACGGAGGAGGAGATTCAAGATGCCTACCGCAAGTTGGCGAAGAAATATCACCCAGACACGGTGCAGGACGAGGAGATGAAGTTGGTGCTGAGCGAGAAGTTCAAGGAGATCAGCTTGGCGTATAGTACATTGACAAAATAATTTTTTAAGTAAATATGATTGTTACACATAGGTTATTTATCGTTCCATTGTGTCTGCTTTTCTTGGCGGAATGTGAAGCCGGTTCGGATAAGCGTACGAATACGAATCAGATGCGGAATGATGATTCCGTTACCGCTCGCTGAATGTGGCGATGTGGCGGATACTGTTCGGAAGGCTGGTTTGCCTCATGTCGATAAGGATAGTGATGATTTTCCGCTTTATGGGGAAACGTTATATACCGGACCTTATCTCATAGATTCGCTTCCTGCTCCTGTCCGTATCGATAACGACACGCTGTTGCTCTTTCAAGACACGCTGGACGGATGCTATTTCAAACTGGAATTTCGCAAGAAGGAACTTGCCGCATCGGTGATTCGGTCTGTGGAGAAAGACCTTATCGAATTTTTGTCGGGTGGGGAAGAAGAGAACCTCTCCGTGGCCTATGGAAAGAAGTTGAACGTGTGGCGGGAAGAGATTCTCTCCGGAGAATTCAAGTACGATGCGGAATATTCCGTTCGTGTCGGCGAAGAGGACGACAAGCATGTGAATTGCCTTTTCTACGGTTTCTATCAATATGCATGCAGTCATGGTAATTCGTATGTCACTTGCGTCACCTACGACAAGCGTAGCGGACGTTCGTTTGATGAGAAGATGATTCGTATGGACGATGCGTTGCGTCTTATGACAGACGAAACGGATGAAGAATTTGGAAATAATGCGTTGCGCCAAATAAAGCCTTACCTCTCTGGCGATTCCGTGGTTTTCCTCTTCCCGGATTGGCGATCGACCAGTCGGGAGACCGATTTGCCCAAGGCGATTCTTCCGCTCGAAAAATTGCTTCCCTATTTGACGGAAGAGGGGAGGAGGTTCGTGGAACGATGATTTGAAACTTTTGGGTTTTAAGAGTTGCGTTTTACATTAAATTTTACGAATTTTGCGAGAGATAATGAATTTAATTTTTAATCTTTAAAATAGTAATAAACAATGGCAAAAAGTGCATTGCAAATCGCAAGAGCAGCTTACCAACCAAAGTTGCCTAAGGCATTCAAGGGTGGTGTCGCTCTAAAGGAAGGACAAGCAACTCAATCAGTTGCTGACCAAGCTGAAATCAAGAAGTTGTTCCCTAACACTTACGGTATGCCGATCGTGACTTTCGAACCTGCTTCCGCAAAGTTGTCTATGGGTGCCTTCAACGTGGGTGTAATCCTTTCTGGTGGTCAAGCTCCTGGCGGTCACAACGTGATCTCCGGTTTGTTCGACGGTATCAAGGCTTTGAACCCTAACGGCAAATTGTATGGTTTCTTGGGTGGTCCTAGCGGTTTGATCGATCACAAATATGTAGAGTTGACTTCAGCTATCATCGACGAGTATCGTAACACGGGTGGTTTCGATATCATCGGTTCCGGTCGTACTAAGTTGGAGGAGGAGTCTCAATTCGATAGCGGTATCGAGATCTGCAACAAGCTTGGCATCAAGGCTTTGGTTATCATCGGTGGTGATGACTCTAATACCAACGCTTGCGTCTTGGCTGAGTACTATTTGCAGAAGAAATGCGGTATCCAAGTAATCGGTTGCCCTAAGACTATCGACGGTGACTTGAAGAACGAGCAAATCGAGACTTCTTTCGGTTTCGATACTGCATGTAAGGTATACTCTGAGGTTATCGGTAACATCATGCGTGACGCTAACTCAGCTAAGAAATACTGGCACTTCATCAAGTTGATGGGTCGTTCAGCATCTCACATCGCTTTGGAGTGCGGTCTTCAAACTCAACCTAACATCTGTATCGTTTCAGAGGAGGTAGAGGCTAAGAAGATGACTTTGGCTCAAATCGTGAACAACATCGCTGACACTGTAGCTGCTCGCGCCGCTAAGGGTAACAACTTCGGTGTTTGCTTGATCCCTGAAGGTTTGATCGAGTTTATCCCTGAGATGAAGGTGTTGATCAAGGAGTTGAACGACTTGTTGGCTGAGACTAGCGGTGATGTGGCTGCTGCAGTGAAAAAGCTCTCTTCTAACTCTGCTTCAGTTTACGCTTCTCTCCCTGATTTCGTTCAAAAGCAATTGACTTTGGAGCGTGACCCTCACGGAAACGTTCAAGTATCTTTGATCGAGACTGAGAAGTTGCTCATCGAGATGGTTAAGACTGAGTTGTCTAAGAGAAAGGCCGCAGGTTCTTACTCAGGTAAGTTCTCTGGTCTAGGTCACTTCTTCGGTTACGAGGGACGTTGTGCAGCTCCTTCTAACTTCGATGCTGACTACTGCTACTCACTAGGATTCAACGCAGCATGTTTGATGGCTGCTGGTAAGACTGGTTACATGTCATTGATCAAGAATACTACAGCTCCTGCTGACCAGTGGATCGCTGGTGGTGTTCCTGTAACAAAGATGATGAACATGGAGAAGCGTCACGGTGCTATGAAGCCAGTTATCCGCAAGGCTTTGGTTGAGCTTGACGGTGCTCCTTTCAAGAAGCTTGCTGAGAACCGCGCAACTTGGGCAATCGAGACTGCATTCGTTTACCCTGGCCCAATCCAGTACTGGGGACCAACAGAGGTTTGCGATCAGCCAACTAAGACTCTTGCTCTTGAGCAGGCTAAGTAATTTGATTGCAGATTACAGTCAAAAGTAATAATAGAAGAAGGTCGTAGATATTTCCACGGCCTTTTTTGTTTGTCTTATTTTTTATGTCCTTGAAACATAAAAAATAGCTCTATTTCGAAATTGTGCATATTTTTGTCCCTTAAAAATTGTAATCTAAAATTCTTTTCTCTATTTTTGCTTTGTCTCGCTTTTTTAGATAAACAATAAAAAACAAAACATAAGCCACTAACGCAAAAATAGTTGATGGAACTAAATAATCCTCATGAAAAATACTCAA
>CALCUH010000058.1 GCA_937907165.1 uncultured Bacteroidales bacterium
TCGTCGGTCAAACCCTGACAGAAGGCAGGAATCTCGATGGTCGGAACAACAGGCTCCGGATGAGCGATGACGGTGATGGTAACTATTGTATCACAATAGGTGGAAGACAAAGTAGGATCATACGCATCATGAACAGACAACGAATACTCGACACTACCAGCAGCCTGTACATCATCCCATGTGACCTCAAGCGTTGGAGCACTTGACTTACTTTCGTCTAATGCAGCAAAGGTACCTGGTATTTCAGTTCCATCCTTTAGCCATGTTACTTCATATGTATAATAATCTTCGTCATTAATATCAATACCATGCAACTGGTTTTTACCACTGGCATTCTTTATTTCCAAGTTCGTCGATTCTCCCTTACAAAGTTCTACAGTCTTTTTGGTCTTATTAAAAGTCGGAGCATCAGCCTCTATATGAATAGGATCAGGCTTCGTACATGCTTCGCACTTCAGTTTGGCAGGGATATCCAAGAACTGGACGGAAATATTACGACACGGAGAAGTTTCGCCCACATTCAACTCACTAGGATCCTTCAATGTTTCTTCCTTACCCACCACGATACGGAAATATACCGAATCTATCGTACCTTGTTGGAATCGTGCGAATGCAGGATGGTTTTGAGGGTCATCAATAACAAATAACGAATCCTTCAAGATCTCCTCTCCATTTTTATCCTTCATTGTGACCCACGTCACCTTGTCAGGATCCATCTTATTAGGATTGTCATAGGTATATTGGAACATATAACGGACGTTATCTTTCCCATAATACTGAGCCAAAGTACCATTTTTATCATTCGTCTTAATGGTAAGGATATCTTGGCACAAGTCAAGGACATCTCCAATCTGATGAGAACCATTCACATCATAATCGATTGAAATGGTCGGAGGCGCACAAACTTGGAAAAAGATATCATCCAATGCGAAGTCACCAGTTCCTTCCGGAGCATCACTATTATTATATTCAATTCTCAATATTACACAATCAATATTCTGTTCTTTACGTAAAAACAGCTCAAAATTAGAATCATCAGGGAAATTCTTCCAACCCGGAGTATTGCTTCTATGCGTCCAAGAACATCCCTCCAATGCTTTCCCAGTATTTTTGTCTATTAACGAAACCGTAATATCACATGCGGTCAAACCAGGTTTATTATTTATGGCAGAAACCGCAGTATTAAACTTTATTAATTTATCGGAACACAATCCGCATATTTCTTGTTCAAACACTGGATTCTTCCAATTACCAGGTCCAGAAGCGCCCTGCAAGTCAATCATCAAAAACGCACCATTCTTTTTTCCCGTATGGTCTCTCAACATTTGAGTGTAAGGATCTATCGCACCAATTGCATAACCTCCACTACAAATTTGACCTTTATATTTAACACCAGTGAAATCGTTACGAGGGTCACTTGCTGCAGGGTATAAAGTTCCGGTTCCACATTCCAGTTTATCAGTAGTTTCAACAGACTCTTCTTTTCCTAACTTATTTGTATAAACATATTTTGTTCCCGAAAAATATCCGAAATCATTGTAGTAAACATTCGCCATGGCAGCTGGTGCTCCATCATCTGTTTTACAACATGTTCCAACATGTAATTCGGCAGTTTCACTCTTTTGAGAAGTACAACCAGGGAGAGTCACCTCCACTTGAACCTTATAATCCTTATCCTCCTCGTGAGGATAGAAAACAAACGATTCTTCACTACCCGTAGTATCTGGAGAAGAAACCTTCCATGAATACTTAGTTCCATCAGGGAAAGCCTCTCTTGTCGTTATTGTGGCTGGCATTTCAGGACATGCATTATTTGTAGTCACGATATTAGGTTGAACATCAGCATATACCTGAATATTATCAATACCAATAGGAATAGTACAATAGGACGAATTATCCCTCATGAAATAAAAAGTAATATTACCATATTCATCAGCATACCCATCAAATGTTACAGATTGGGCTCCACTAACCGCATTAATAGTTTTAGATTGCTTGGTGCCAAAATTAGACGCATCTTTCTTAGTCGTCGCCGCCAACAACTTTGTAGGGTTCATTGTCAACTTCCCGTTATTATAATGGGCACCCGATCCAAACGGTTGATAATCATTCAACTTTCCATTTTTACAAAACACTTCAATGGACTCTTCGTCAAGCAAATAATAAACATCCATCTTCAACGTCACATAAGCATTCGGTTTTAATCCAGAGAAAGAGTATGAGAGGAAATGACTAAGATTGTCACCTGAAGTTCCAGCATTGACTAACATATTCGTTCCATTACCATCACTCAAAATCGGATCAATTGTTTTGGGATTTCGCACAACAGCCGTAAATCCGTTTTTATACCCATCAATTGGACTATTCTGACTTTTTACCTTAGTCCACACAGTACCACCAAGGAAATAATCGGATGGAGTATCCAACACCCCCGGCATACCCGTTTGAATGGAATTTTTAGGACTCATTTGCGTTTCGCCGCAACCCTTTTCCCAATCAGGATTTTTTGCGAACCATCCAGTCGAATCGTTTGGCAGCGATGGATTGCACAACTTTTCATAAGTTTCAAATTCCGTACCGTTCAGCAAACACGTACTAGCGGTTCCAGTAGCACCTCCGCCACCCGGATTCCATCCTTGCGCGAAAGCCTCACTCGCATTAAAACAAATAACCATTGCCAGGGCAAAAATCGCACGGCAACCATTCTTAAAAAACCCCATATACTTATCCATTAGAAATGAATTTAATATTTTCATGGTCATAAAAATTACAAAGACTTCCTTCTAAACTCAACGAAATCTCTAATTATTAATAACTTAAGGTAATCCGCAGACTACCGAAAATCGCCACGCAATTTATGAAATAAAGATTTGAATATAAAATCTTTTTAACTTTTTTTTTATTTTATAGGGAAAACAACCTCTCAATAGAAGCGCAAAACGCCCATTTTATCGGAGGTGAACGCAAGTTGCACCACCTCTTACTTCTTAATTCTTAACTCTTAATTTACCACGCTTAGCGGTTGTTCCCCACGGAAGAAGCGCAAAATATTCTCCGCCGCATATTTTCCCATCGCGATGCGTGCGTCCATCGTCGCCGTGCCGATGTGGGGCACAAGCACCACATTGTCCATAGAAAGCAACGCCTCCGTAATCTTAGGTTCAAATTCATAGACGTCCAAGCCGGCGCCTGCCAAATGTCCGGAGCGCAACGCTTCCACCAGCGCCGCCTCGTCCACCACGGGTCCTCGCGCCGTGTTGATGAGATAGGCTCCACGTTTCATCCGAGCAAGAGTCTGCTCGTTCATCAGATGGAAAGTGGTATCATTCAGAGGAGTGTTCAACGAGAGATAATCGGCGGAGGTCAAGAGTTCGTCGAACGACAGGTAAGAGACGCCCAAGCGCTGTTCCTCGGCCTCCGGCAAACGATGACGGTTGTGGTAGACGACACGCATGCCAGCCACCAAGGCTCTGCGAGCCAACGCCTTACCGATATTGCCCAACCCCACTATGCCCAACGTCTTTTCCCAAAGACCGACACCCAAATTCTCCATCACGCCCCAACGGATGCCAGCACCACGTTTCAACTTCGCATCGCACTCCGTGACGCGACGGGAAAGGTCAGACATCAAAGCGAACGCCAACTCTGCGGTAGGCTCCACCACCGGGTCGGGCGTATTGGTCACCACCACACCACGCTCCTTGGCGTAGGCAATGTCGATATTATTAAAACCCACACCAAAATTGGAGATGATTTTCAAGGATTTACCCGCATCGATAATCTCCTTGTCCACCTTAAAAGAGAACATGGAGAGCATCGCCTCACATTTCGGGACAAGGCGCAAAACCTCCTCCCGAGAGAAAGAGTCCTCCTCAGGCATAAGAATCGTGAAACGCTCCCTTAAAGAATCGAGGGAGCGAGGGGGAATAGCGTAAGTGATTAGAGCATGCATGATGATAATTAATAATTAAGAATTAAGAATTAAGAATTATGGAGCAAGCAAGCCATTCCATAGAAAAACCATTTAGAGCCAAGACACCCAATTCTTAATTCTTACCTCTTAATTCTTCCTTAGAAAAGGCTTCCCTGTCTGGCGAAACCATCATATTTGCCGAGATGCTTCAAAGCGAGGTCCGTCACCTCACGTCCGCGCGGTGTGCGTTTAAGGAAACCCTCCTTAATCAGATAAGGCTCGTAAACCTCCTCGATGGTACCCGCATCCTCACCCATCGCCGTAGCGATTGTGGAGAGACCGACAGGACCGCCGTTGAACTTATCAATCATAAGGTTCAACAATTTATTATCGATTTCATCGAGACCATAAGTATCAATGTTGAGCGCCTCAAGCGCATAACGGGCGATTTTCAAGTCGATGCGACCGTTACCCTTCACCTGAGCGAAGTCGCGCACACGCCTAAGTAGAGCATTCGCGATACGCGGCGTTCCACGGCTACGACGGGAAACCTCCACCGCCGCATCCTCCTCACAAGGAGCGCCCAACATGGAAGCGGAGCGCATGACAATCTTCGTCAGCACCTCCACATCATAATATTCCAAGTGACAATTGATACCGAAACGGGCACGCAACGGGCTGGTCAGCAAGCCGCTACGGGTTGTAGCCCCCACAAGCGTGAAAGGATTCAAATCAATCTGGATGGAGCGGGCGTTCGGACCCTTATCGATCACGATATCGATACGGAAATCCTCCATAGCCGAATAGAGATACTCCTCCACGACAGGAGAGAGACGATGGATTTCATCGATGAAAAGGACATCGTTCGGTTCAAGATTAGTAAGCAAGCCAGCCAAATCGCCCGGCTTATCCAAGACAGGACCGGAAGTCAGCTTGAAACCGACGCCCAACTCATTGGCTATAATATTAGAAAGCGTAGTCTTTCCCAAACCCGGAGGACCATGGAACAAGATGTGGTCCAACGGTTCACGCCTCAACTTCGCCGCTTGGACGAAGATGCGAAGGTTTTCGATGATCTTGCTCTGACCCGAGAAATCATCGAAAGAGAGCGGGCGCAAAGCGTTTTCATACTCACGCTCCTTTTCGCTCGCCGTATTTCTGATATCAAAATTATCCATAAAAGAAACTATACAAGATTTTAACAGTCAACGAATTACGACCATATTAAAAATCTTGAATTATCATTACAAATATACAACATTAACCATACACCGATAGGTATCAGTAAAATTGTAAATTATAAACTCAATCATTCTTGTACTTCGCGAAGAGTTCCCTAATCACGCCTATCGCCTCATCGCGGGCGGAAGAAGCCTCTTTGCAGAAGAAGTTGCGCAGACGTTCCCTGATATATTGGCACTTCCAACGATAACGCAGCATAAAGAAGAAGGAGACAGGCAAGGTGAAGAAAAACGCCAAGACCGTCAACGGTTCCGCAGAAGTAGCCACCCCATAGAGGCTCTCCATCAGAGTCGGGAAGAGAGTCGGAAAGAGAAGCGTCTCGATGAGATAGAAAATCGGGCAGAGCGCCATTGCGCCACCCAGTTTCAAAGAAGACTCGAAACCGCTTCCATGAGCACGACGCCCCAAAAACTTAGAGATGGCATAAGGGAAGAAGTTCACCACCAGCGCATAAACGAAGAGCGGGAAAGTGACCAACGAGTAGAGCATCTTGATGACAAGATCCAAATCCATTCCGTGGCCCATTTCAGCGACATTAGCCTTGAAAGCGATATCGTCGCTTTTGCCTTTCCAAGCCTCGCAAGCCTTACGGAGAGGCTCCAACGCCTCATCCTCGGCAGCCTCCGCCTTTTCAAGCAGCGCCACCAGTTTCTGCCTAGCCACCAAACGATTAGTCAGATTATCCTCCATCTGCAAGGATTCGAGCATCTGGTCGTTGAAGAGATACGACGCCACATAGAACGTCTCATAATATTTATCAGAAGAGATATTGAGCATGAGAGGAGCCATCTTAGCGGAAAGATCCTCCTTAATACGGTTCATCGCGTGAGGCGCATCCTCCTGATATTGACTATAATAATCCTTCACGTTCAAAGGACGGCCGAAGCTCACCACCAAATGGCGTCCGCTCCTATCATAATGACCGTAATCGATGCCCACCGGCACGATCTTCACCCATTCGTCGGAGAGTTTCTCCTGCGCCGCGAAAGCGCTACGGAAGATACCCTTTACCAGCGGACGAAGTTTGCGTTGCTCCTCCTGACCGCCCTCAGGCATGAGACAAAGGAACTGGTCGTGCGTCAAGACATCCACAGAGTTCTGGAGCGATTCCTCGTTCTTTTTCAAATTATTGAACCCGTTTCTCATACGATAGGCAGGCATCATCTTCAAGGCGCGCAAGAAAGCGCCGACGAACCTATTCTGAAAAAGGTCTGCCCTCGCCCAAAAGACCACAGGCTGTGGGGAAGAGAAAAGCAAAGCCATCGCGTCGACAAAAGCGTTCTGATGATTAGGGGCGAAGATGACAGGCTCGCCCTCCGGAATATTACCCGTACCGTTAATCTCAACGTCGGAATACCACTTACGGTATACGAAATTACTATAGACCCTCAAAGTCTTATAGAAGAGGGTCGTCTTAGAAAATTGGCTCATATTGTTTTATATGATTCAGGATTCTCCTCATCAAACTGGTCAGGATAGAGGAGAATGTAACTATTCTTATTAAAGTATTTAGAGAGATAGTTCGGGAGTTTCTCGAACAAAGGATTATAGGACATGGCCGTTTTTCTGGAGGAGATGACCACGAACAGATCGTTATCCTCCACCTCGCCGGTGAGGACAAGGAAATCCTCCCAATCGTCCAGTTCCTTGAATTGGGTAGGCACGCCGAACTTCTTACGTTCCGCCAATATTTGGATTTGATCCAACGTCTCCTTATGGGCGTAGAAGAGCACGTTCGCCCCGATTTGTTTAGCGATATTCTTGATACGATCGTACCATTTCACGAAGCCGACCTCAAACTCGGCACGCGGAGGCACGGCGACCACCACCCTCTTGATGGTGCTGACCGGCTGCGTGGAGTGATAAATAAGCGTCATCTGGTTCGTCGCCTTCAACAAGTTGTCCGTCTTATCACCCAAGAAGGAATCCGCGAAATTAGCCTTATGGTGGAGACCCATAACCACCTCAGTGATATGGTTCTCACGAATCGTCTCCACGATACCGCTCGTCACGTTGACATCGAAACGAGTCATCATACGCACCGAGTTATCCGTCGCGGAAGCGATCTTAGCAGCCCGTTCGAGCAACTTCTTCGCCTTCTCCTCAGAGGTCAAGTGAGCCGCGTTCTTATTCGCGATCGTAAGGGCGTAAAGCGGTTCACGGCTCTTATCCACCTTCAGCAAGATAGAGAGCTCCATCAAACTATTCAGCGTATCAGGATTATAGAGCGGGATAAGGATACGATCAGCCAATTTCTCATCAGATAACTTCTCATCCAATTGGTCTTGTTGGATAACCAATTTTCTCGCCGCCTTTTCCGTAGCGAAAGAAGAGATGGTACAAGTCACGAGAATCATGACGATGGTACCGTTCAAAATTTCGTCACCCAACAAAAAGACCGTATGACCGAGCGCATCCACACCGATAGGGATTCTATGACCAATCATCACAGCGGCCAAAGTGGCGGCGGCCTGCGCATTGCTCAAACCGAAGATCATGAGACCCTCCTCCTTCGACATCTTATAAGTCCTGCGGGTAATCACAGCCGCAATGAACTTAGAAAAAGAGGCGATAAAACTCATCACAAACGCGGCGATCAGCGAATTTAGATTCATGAAAACCGAACGCACGTCGATAAGCATACCTACGCCGATAAGGAAGAAAGGAATGAAGATAGCGTTCCCCACGAAATCCAATCTATTCATCAACGGAGAGATACGAGGGATGTAACGATTCAAAGTCAGTCCGACCATGAAGGCACCGATGATAGGCTCCAATGAAGCCATCTTCGCGAGGAATCCGCCCAAGAATACCATAGCCAACACAAAGATGTATTGGAGGATACTATCCTCATGACGCTTGAAGAAACGGTCGGCCACCCTAGGATAGACGAAACCGACGATAAAAGCGAAAATCAGCACCGAGCCCACGAACTTGAGCCAGAAACTGGCGTCGATATCACCCTGACACATCGCCACAATCACCGCCAAGATAATCAAAGACAAAGTAGTGGCAATCATCGTACCACCCAAAGAAATGTTGACGGCGGAATTCTTCGTCACACCGAAACGACCGACGATAGGATAAGAGATAAGCGTGTGGGAAGCATACATACTGGCAATCAGAACAGACGCCAAGATTAAGTAGCCCGTAGGGGTATAATTTCCGTTAAATTGGATTCCCGTATCAGGATGGGAGAAAATGTATTGCAACAGGAAGAAACTACTAACCGTACCCAAAATCATAGGCACATAGAAAGTGGTCAGACCGAAGAAAATACTCTTCCTTGAATTCTTCTTAAAATCCGCCAGATCCATTTGCAGACCGGCAAGGAACATGATGTAAAGCAAACCGACAGCGCCGAAGAGTTCGAAGCTCATGTCATGCTTCAAAACACCCATACCATTTTCACCCAAAACGACACCCGCAAGAATCAGACCGATGATATGAGGGATATGGAGCTTGTCAAGCAACAAAGGAGCGAACAAGATAACGAACAATACCAATGCGAAGATTAGTATCGGGTCCGTCACCGGGAAGTGAAAAAATCCGTTCATTACTTGTTCCATAATACGATATGCGCAAATTAGTAATGCAAAATAAAGAAAAAAAATGATATAAAAGGAATAAAAGGGGAATTAAGACATATACAAGAGTCAAAAAACGCGAGAGAATTCAACAAGATGGCTTATCATTAACATTCGCTAAAAGAATTTATTAAGAAATATGAGGGGAAAACAGAAATCACATAAAATAATTAAGGGACGTTTCACAACGTCCCTTAACCAATCTAAACCTTAACTATGAAAAAATCTACCTGTTTTGTTTGCGCTACAAATATAGAGACAAAAAAACGTCCTCACAAATAAATTGATGTTTTTTTGCCATATTTCATAAAATTATCTATAACGAACGAAATATCATCGACCGAACTTTTTCCATAAGATTTACCCGTTGGGCACCGATTACATTGTGTCCGTGACCCGGATAGAGATAGCAATCCACAAGGCTATTCAGACTAGGACATTTATTGAACGCCGCAAGCAAATATTGCAAATGGAGCGGCAACACGACGGGATCCTCCGTACAATGGATAAGATGCAACGGACATTTCAAGTCGGCGACATAGCGCGCCATATCCGTACGATCGAAATGTTCACCGCTGGTACCACCCTCCTTATCGAGACTCATATAACGCTCCGTGTACATAGTCTCATAATAACGCCAAGAGACCACGGCGCCACCTGCCACACCCACTTTGAAAGGGAAACCGCTACGAAGCAACATAGACAACGTCATGAATCCGCCGAAACTCCAGCCATAAACCGCCACACGATTCCTGTCCACATCATCATGAGTTAGGAAAAGCCAATTGAGCGCATACTTATAATCCCTCATTTGAGGTCCGTTCAAATCATCACGCACCACACTCTCAAAAGCGAACCCGCGGTTGTAGGAACCATGTGGATCTATATAGAAGACCACACAACCCGATTGCGCCATCATCTCCTCGAAACCTTTTGTTCCGCTCCCCCACTTATTGGTGATTAGCTGGACGTGCGGACCGCCATAGACGTAAAAGACCACAGGCAAACGTTCGCCCTTCGGCACATTCTTAGGCTTGACGATACGGTAATAGATATCATCGTCCGACGCGTCCGCCTTCGGCAAGATGCCCTCTATTCGTTCCGGCAACTCATAATTCTCATAAGGATCGACGGCACGCTTCAAAACAGAGATGTCACCATAAGTATCGAGACAACCCAAAGTGGTCACGCATGGCACATCAGACGCCTCATAGACATCCACCCAAACAGGACCCTTCCCATCCATGAAAAGATGGTGCGTACCCAAAGCGGAAGAGAGTTGCGTCGTGGTACCATCCGACAATTTCGTGGCGAAAAAATCTCTGTTCAACGGAGAATTCTTCGTGGAGAGATAAAGAACCGCATCCCGCGTCTCGGAATATCCAAGAAGCGAGGTGACCTCCCATGGTCCGGAAGTGACCTGCGTCATCTCCCCTTTCGTCAAGTCATAAAGATAGATATGATTGTAACCCGAATAAGTTCTTGATTGGAACAAGAATCTATCATCATCAATAAATAATAGCGAACACTGCTGTTCAACATATTTCTCACTCTCTTCGCACAATACATTTTGAGCGATTTCACCGAGAGAAACATCATAGCGCAAGAGCCGACAACACTGTTGGCTACGATTCATGCAAAAAGAGAAGAGCGATTGCGAATCGGGCGACCACGAAAGACCGATCCAATAACAAATAGAACCGTCGTTACGAAGCCATGAGAGGCGACCGTCTTCGATATCGACGATACCGACCTCGACGATTTCCGAATGTTTTGTGCCCGCCAAAGGATATTTCAGCATCGTGGTGGAAGGCATAAGAGAGCCATCCGGAGACGAGGTGACCGGGAAAGAAGAGACCGACGTCTCGTTCAGACGATAGAAAGCCACCTTACGTTTATCAGGGGAGAGAAAAAACATCTGCTCAATGCCAAACTCCTGACGGGAAGGCGTTTTGCGTATGGTATAAGAGCTATCCTGTTCCGTATAGACCACCTTCTGACGTCCGTCGCACCCCATAAAATGGATTTCCTCCCTATCTTTGGATGCATAGATATAATTACCCTCGCCATCGGTGGATGTTAAGAGCCAATCGGAAGTATCCATTTTCCAGACGAGTTTCATCTTTTCCGCACGGACATCAACTCGAGCGAGCGTATCCGCAACGAGGAGGAAGAGTGACATATTCCCCTCAGAAAGAGAAATGCCAGAGATAGAGAATGAGTCAACCGGCAGACTCTCCAATTCCAGCATGGTTGACAATAATTCATGAGAGAAGCAAGAAGAGGAATATTTCAATTTAGGAACATCCTTTTCCACCCAATAGAGGTAGAGGTCACCACGTCCATCCACGAGCGCCACAAGATGGTCACGAACCATAATGCTCACATATTGGTCGGGCTGGAACTCACGAAACCTGTCACCACCCGGCACCAACGCCGAAAGGGGCAAAAACTTACCTTCATTCATATTTTAAGGTTTTATATATATTAATATCACCATAGGAAGGAGCCTCAACAAGTTCCGACACTACGAAGCGATTTCACTCAATTCAAGCCAGCGCATCTCCTTCTCATCTATTAAATCGATGATCTCAGAAACACGTTGAGATTTAGCGACCAGTTCATCATTAGCAAGGCTACCCGACGATAGTTCATTCTCCAGTTGTTCTTTCTCTTTTGCCAACGCCTCCAAATCCTTCTCCAATTGTTCGAACTCTTTTTGTTCCTTGTAGGACAACTTACGAGGACGTTCCTTTTCACGCTGCGGAGCGGATTGCGTAGCCTCCCCCTTCGGCTTCGGGGCATTCTCCTTCTCCTGACGTTCGAAGTAGAGTTTCATATCCCGATACTCCCTATAATCGGAATAGTTACCCGGGAAATCTTGTACTTGGGCGTTGCCGTGGAAAACAAAGAGATGGTCGACCACCTTGTCCATAAAGTAACGGTCGTGGGAGATGACAATCACGCATCCCTTGAAAGAGCGGAGATACTCCTCCAAAACATTCAGCGTGACGATATCCAAATCGTTCGTAGGCTCGTCGAGCACCAAGAAGTTAGGACTCTGCATCAGCACCGTGCATAAATAGAGTCTTCTCCTTTCGCCGCCACTCAGTTTGGCGATGAACTTGCGTTGCGTTTCAGGCGTAAAGAGGAAGAGGCTTAAAAACTGGGAAGCCGTCATCTTACGACCGTCGCCCAAGACAACCACCTCGGCGATATCAGTCACGGCATCAATCACCTTCATCTGGGGATTGAACTCCATTCCCTGTTGGCTATAGTAGCCGAAACGGACGGTCTCACCAATATCGAAAGAACCAGAGTCGGGCTGCTCCTCACCCACAAGCATCTTCACGAAAGTAGATTTGCCGGCACCATTGTTTCCGACAATACCCAACTTCTCGTAACGGCTGAAGTTATAATAGAAATTATCGAGAATCTTCACGTCGCCATAAGCCTTAGAGACATACTTCGCCTCAAAAATCTTACTGCCGATATAAGACGCCTTGACATCCAGATTGACCGTACCCGTCGTGCGTGTGGACTTAATCTTCTTCTCCAAATCATGGAAAGCGTCGATACGATATTGCGCCTTACTACCGCGCGCCTGCGGTTGGCGTCTCATCCAATCCAACTCCTTACGGAAAAGATTATTGGCTTTCGCCAATTCAGCGTTCTGCACATCCATACGTTCCTGACGTTTCTCCAAATAATAAGAATAATTACCCTTATAGGAGAAAAGTTGCTGCTGGTCGAGCTCCAGAATATCGCTGCAGACGCGGTCGAGGAAATAACGATCGTGCGTAACCATCAGCAAGGCGGAGCGGGAACGGCGCAGATAATCCTCCAGCCACTCCACCATCTCAAGATCCAAATGGTTCGTAGGCTCGTCGAGGATGAGCAATTCGGGGTCAGAAACCAAGACCTTCGCCAAAGCGACACGCTTCACCTGGCCACCCGACATGACACCCAGTTCCTGATCGAGATCCGTGATTTTCAGTTTGCCGAGCATCTGCTTCATTCTAATCTCATCGGAGGAACCCTTACAGACATCCATCACCGTCTTGAATCCGTCCAAACGGGGGTCCTGAGGCAAAATACCGACTTTCAAGTCATTGCGGAAAGTAACTTTACCGCTATCATACGACTCGGCGCCCGCGATGATATTCAGCAACGTGCTCTTGCCCGCACCATTCTTAGCGACCAAAGCGACACGCTGTCCCTCAAAAAGACCGAAAGAGATATCCTTGAATAAAAAATTATCACCGAAAGATTTGGTCAGGTTCTCAACCTGAAGATAATGAAGTGCCATAACAAAAAATAAGGTGAGTCCTGTCAACCCACCGCTGTAAAACAATAAGTAAAAGATCGCCCCCGAGAGGGCGATACAGACATTAAAACCTAATTAGATACAGATTCTATGGTCGTCGCTGACATTGAAAAGCACATCCGCGCGAGAAGGCATTTCCGAAAGAATGTGACGCGTCAGACGCTCATAGTGGGAGATGAAACGAATCAGCTCCTCATCACTCATCACACGCAAGTTCTTTTGACCCTGCGTTTTGATTCTCAGCTTCTCCTCCTGCAAGGAACGCCATTCGTAGACCTTGTCGAACGAAGGCACCTTCAGCATGACCAAGAGGTCGAGTCGATTGAAGAGCGACTTATAATTCTCCTTCAACTGGCTATTAACGAAACGACGCCAGACACAATAAGGATCCTCATTGCGTTCCAAGTCATTGATAGGAGTAAGCAGTTCCGTCTCTTTCTGTTCCACAGCCCCCATGAACCATCCGTCGAAAAGGATGACATCAGGGCGTCCCACGAACTCGTCCCAATTGGCACGAGGGTATGGATCATCAAGCGCCTTATTGAATCTAGGGATCAAAGTCAGATCCTTAGGTCCAGCGGCGCAAAGTGAATCGAGCGTGTCCTCACCCAACTTCACATTATGGGTTCCGGGCACACCACGGGTAATAAGCAAAGGGTGAACCTCCTCCGAGAGTTGTTGTCTCTCCGCTCTGCTCAAATATAAATCGTCGATGCTAAGTTGCACCACTTTTAAGCCATAAGATTGTTCCAGCACGACCTTCAGCAACTGACCGAATGTGGTCTTTCCCGCACCCTGCGCACCATTCACACCGATGATGTGCGTTTTGGCGTCGGTATCGAACCCCATACGTATAAGGTTAGCCAAAGGAACATAGACACGGTCCAAGTCCTCCATCAAGGTATCTTCCAGCATCAATTCGCCAAGCATCTGATGAAAGGCATCGCGCAATACAAGTTCAGAAGTATTCATATGGGTCATTTTTTCAAGATTCGTTGTAAAAGCAATTTCAATTCGTCGTTCGGTTCGGCGCCCTTCGTCATCAGGAAGTTGCCGTCCTTGTCAATTAAGAAGAAGGATGGTATGCTCTTAATTCCAAAAAGTTTTTTCACAGCATCAGAGTCTTTCACCACCCAGAAGTTCATTTTTCCACCAAAACGAAGGGAAAGTCGCATGACCTGTTCCATCTGGTCATATAAAAACACGTTAAGGATGACCAAGTCCCTTCCATACTCGTTTTGGAATCTCGTCAGTACGTTTAAGTCCTTTTGCGTTTGATCTATAAAGCTATTTCCAAAATTCAAATAGACGAACCGCCCCTTGAACTCCGAAAGGAAGACCTCCCTGCCATCGACCGAGGTAGCCTGAAAATCGGGGGCTTCCATACCCGGCAGATTAGAAGAGGCGCCGTTCAGTATCTCCGTCAGAATATCCCGGTTGGACTGGCATTGAATCACGCCGCCCACGGCTCTCAAGAGCTCGTACACCTTTGTCCGGTCATATTCGGTGGAATTCAACAAATCATACAACCATTTGATAGCCACCAATTCACGCAGCATCGGATTTGTGATTCCATAACGGTTCTTAATCGTCAGAAAATACATTTTCACGTTACCCTCCTCGATGATACGTGAAAAAGTGAGAGCTTGTTCCCTATCGTATGCCGACTGTTTGATGAAATCGGCGAAGAGCGTGTTGAACAAATCCCAGAAAGCAGGATTGGAATCGTCTATCTCCATCTTGTTCAACTCCGCTATGATCGGACCCTGGTTGACGTTCTGCGCCATATTCAGAATCAGCATGCAACGGTAATCAAGATAATCTTGGAGGAAACGCTTGGAAGCGAAGTCAGGAAATATCTCACGGATCTCGCCGACAGATTTCTTCAAAGAATCGGCATTAGCCCCATAGACAATATGCTTCATCGAATAAAAATCAAACGCATCCTCAAACTCCATCAACTGGGCGTTAATGTCGCCGTGCTTCAACCCCACGATCTCCAGCAGGTAGTCGGTCGGCGCAAAATAGGGATCCAATTTCTGAGACAATGTCCGTTCCCTGTAAGGCGATATCTTCACCTCATACGAAGAGCCCGGTTCCAAAAAAATAAATCCCCTCGATGTTTCCGACGGGATGAACGCCTGCATGGCCGTGGTCACATCGAATGTGAAAGAAAAAGCTCCCGTCGAATCGACGACGCACGTGTCCAAAACACGTTCGCATGACACCATCTGATCCGTGTAACACCTCATCTCCAGCCTTTTGCCGGCATACGTAGGCTCCACGCCAGACACTCTCACTTCCTTCGCAAAGGACAACAGATGAAAGCTCAACAGAAGGAGTATGTAAAAAAACTTTCTCATCACAATAAATTAAACACAAATATATATAAATTTGTGAATAATAAAAGCCAATTTTTATGAATAAGAAATTTTTATTTGCAGCCGTCGCAAATCTGCTATTTTTAGGCGGCACCGTTTCCTTATCATCATGTTGCGGTAATTGTCCTAACAACGAAAACGCTAAATGCGCCGCACAAGTGGACAGTGCGGAGATCGTTCTCCAAAGCATCGCTACTCGCACCAGTATCAGAGACTTCCAAGAAACCCCAATCGAGGAGGCTAAAGTGGAGAAAATCCTACGCGCCGGCATGGCGGCTCCTTCCGCCATCAACAAGCAACCTTGGAGCTTCACTGTCGTGAACGACAAGGCTCTCCTCCAACAAATCGCCGACTCCGCACAAAACGCCAAGATGGCGGCGAAAGCACCTATGGCCATCGTAGTCTGCGGCGATATGGAGAAAGCCATCGAGGGTGACGCCCGCGACTTCTGGATCCAAGATTGTTCCGCCGCTACCGAGAACATTCTGCTCGCCGCTCACGCATTAGGCTTAGGCGCAGTCTGGACAGGCTTCTACCCTAACCTCGAAAGAGCGAAGATGCTTGCCGGCATTCTGAACATTCCATCCACTCAAATCGTCCTCTGCGTCATTCCGATGGGTTACCCTGCGGAGAGTCCCGCACCGAAAGACAAATGGAACACGGAGAATGTGCACTACAACGTCTGGAAATAAAATCGGATAACACTTCATCCTAAATAAAAAAATCACAGCCAAATGGTTGTGATTTTTTTGTATTAGCTTACTTCCACCTGTTTCCGCATCAGCGTCTGCACGACACCCCGCACCGCCAAATAAACAATAAAAGCCAACCACAAGGCATGGTTACCCAAGAGTCCGTGGAACGAGAAGAAGAGAACGAAGAAAGTGACACAGGCCGTCATCGTCGCAGCCACCATCGGTTTAATCGCCGTGGCGCCCACCATGATTCCGTCCCACAAGAAAGCCGAGACGCCAGCCACAGGCACCAGCAAGACCCAACCGTAATAATCGGCAGCCAAGAGACGCACCTCTTCCTGGTCGGTCAAGAGACTGACAAACGGGCGTGCACCCACCGCATAGACCACCGTGAAAAGCACGACCAGACGCACGCCCCACAAGAATATCAGACGAATGGAATCGTGGATACCCTCATTATTCCTCGCACCCGTATACTTACCGACCAACGCCTCGCCCGCATAGGCGAAACCATCCGTAAAATAAGAGAAGAGGCTGAAAAGCTGCATTAGCAAAACATTCACCGCCAAGACCACCTCGCCCTGACGGGCGCCCGCGAAGGCGAAGAATGACATCACAGCATTTAGACATAACGTGCGAAGGAAGATTCCGCCATTCAGTTTAAAGAAGCCGGAGAGCTCCGATTTGCGCATCGCGCTGCGGAAATTCAGATGTTTCCAAAACTCCCGATAATTCGTCCACCAAAGAGCCAATCCGCAAAAGAGACCCACATATTGGGCAATCAGCGAACCGAAAGCCACGCCCTCCACCTTCATATGTAACACAAACACGAAAAAAAGGCTGGCGATAATATTCACCACATTGATGGTGATGGCTATCACCATGGGGAACCTAGTGTTCTGCATGCCGATATACCATCCCTTCAGACTATACAATCCTAAAATAGCGGGCGCTCCCCAGATGCAGATGCGGAAATAGCGCAATGCGTTCACCTCCACCTCATGAGTAGTTTTCATCAGTCTGAAAGCCAATTCGGAGATAGGCCATTGGAGAATCCAGATAGCGAAAGAGAAGAGTAAGGCGAAGAAAAGGGAACGGAATAAAGCGCCCGCCATTCCTTCGAAATCCTTCCGTCCGTAGGCTTGGGCGGTCTGTCCGCTCGTACCCATGCGAAGGAATCCGAAATTCCAATAAATCATATTGAACAAAGTGGCACCCACGGAAACGGCGCCGATGTAAGCAGTACGTCCCAGATGTCCCGTGATGGTGGTATCCACCAGACCCAAAAGAGGCACAGTGATGTTCGTGACAATGGCAGGAATCGCCAATCTCAATACTTCCCTATTCTTGCTATCCATTCTATCAAATTATTCAGAGCGCAAAGATACGGAAGTTTCTGTTAAGACGCACGGCCGTGCGTCTCAACAGAAATTGCCCCTTCATAATCACCCCTGCAACTCGCATAATATTTTGTACGCATCATTGATTTCGACGAGCCTTTCATTCGCCTCCTCAATCTCCTTCGGTGTGGCATCCGGTCCCAGTCGGT
>CALCUH010000059.1 GCA_937907165.1 uncultured Bacteroidales bacterium
CGGCACTTCAGCGGGTCTCGTTTTTCAGTTGCGGGTGCAAAGGTAAGAACTTTTTCCCGTAACCTCCAAATCTTTTTCAAAGTTTTTTTCGGAAGAATTGTTTTCTTGATTTGCTCTTCTTCTTATCGGACCGTTGTCCGTATCTTTCGTTCTCGAAAGCGGGTGCAAAAGTAGTGCATTCCCCGTTCCCCTCCAAACATTTTTGCGATTATTTTCAGACATTTCTCACAAAGCACTGATTGACAGAGAGAAAATTTTTCGATGCATAAAAGATTAGGAACGACAGAAACGAAAGATTTGCCGTAGGGCAACCATTGGCACATACCAAAGACGAATGAGAAAGGGAAAAAACAGTAAAAGAAGAAGCGAAAATACAAAGAGAAGCCCGTCAAACAAGCGACGGGCTTCTCCTTTAGACATAACATAATTAGTAAGAGCGCCCCATTCACCTTAGGATATAGTCAGACATGGATTCATTAAGGTCTATGTCAAACTGGACACCATCGACATCTAAATGAAACTTCTGCTTCTTAATATTCGTAAGCTTAGTGTATACATCATAGAAACAATAGCATCTGCAAAGTTCCCCACCCTCAGTTGACTTTATCTTCACATTCGCATCTTGAATGGATGTGACGGAATTAATATCCGCACAGCAATGAAGTTGTTGGTTATAAGAGATAATATAAAGTTCCATTTTACTAGGCTCATAATTGTAATAGACTAATGTATCAGCCTCGCCTCTCAACGCAACGGATTCAGCCTCTATTTTCTCGTCATGTTCAGATTTGCAGGCACTCGCACTCACGAAAAAACCTCTGGAGACGGTATCTCTCATGACAACGCCCTCCTTTTGTTTAGAGAAATCCACGTCGAAGGAAGTTCCGTCCACGTCAAAATGATACGTTTGTTCACCAACCGCCGAGAGTTTCGTAGTGACATCGAACAGGCACAAACATTTACAATCAGGATTCACTTCAGTTGTCTTAATAGAAATATTGTCTCCATAGACCGAAGTTTTCGAACTAACATCAGAGCAACAATTGAGTTCCTGATTATACGAGACAATTGTAACCTCTTTTTTCACAGCGTCATAAGCGAACGTGACCATCGTGTCGGAAATGGCGTCTCTCCTAGACGGCTCCGCTTTCGTATCATCATCCCTATTATTCTTACATTCGCTCTTCGCAAGGAATCGACCTCTCGGCATGGCGTCCCACAAAACAGCGCCCTCCTTTTGCTGAGAAAAATCGGCATCAAAGGAGACGCCATCCACAATAAAGTGATATTTCTGCTCCTTTATACCATTAACCTTCGTAAAGACATCATAAATACAATAACTACTGCAGCCGCTATAATCCTCTTTCGTCGAGATGGAGACGACGCCATCCTCAACACCACCTTCTATAGTATAAGGGGAGCACGAAAGAAGTTGTTGATTATAAGAAACCACATAGACCATTCCATTCACAGGATTATACTTATAAGAGACCAACGTATCGGACGCTCCCCTCGACAACAACGAATCGACGTCAACTTTTCCGTCGGCATTTTCGCTCTTACAAGCGCTTGTCTTTAGAAGTTTCACCTTCGAAACCGTGTCTCTTTCGACGACAAAGCCCTCAGTTTCCCGAGAGAAATCGACATCAAAAGAGTGACCGTCCACCGTAAAATGATATGATTTCGCTTCCAGACCCGTCACCTCAGCAGTCACATCGTAAGCACAAATAATGTCCCTACCAGGTCCGAACTTAAGGAACTGATCAAATGTTTTCACCTCAATGGAATCCCCATTCATAGAGGCTTGAGCGAACCTATTCGAGTAAACAGAGAATTCGCGATTATAAGAAACGAATCTACAAGATTGAGTATTAGGATTAAAATAATAAGAGACAACAGTATCACTATCGTAAGATACCATGAATGACGAGAAATCATTATACGGAGCACGTTCGGGAAAACCATAAGAGAAGTCATCATCATATACGAACTTACAATCGCTCACATTCAACAAATTACAGCCAAACTTTTGTGGCTGAGTCCGAACGACTCCTTTGGGGCTTTGCGACAAATCAATGTCATATTCGTCCAAAACCAATTTCAAATGATATTTCTTCGGTTCGACATTGTTTATCTTATAAGTTATATCATAAGGGCAGATGCAATTGCAAGCGCATATGCCTAAGAAAGAAGGGACAAAGTTAAATTCATTTCTCAAACAATTTCCATAGACAGAGACCTCAATGGTATCCTTTCCGACCTTAGATTTCGCACCGAAAACATCCGAGCAGCAATCAAAGAACTGATCTATAGCGTTTATAATCAAAACTTTGGACTTCGAATCATATTGATAAGTAAAAGCAATGTCGCTTTTCTCCCCAATAGAATTACTATTCTCGTCTTTACAAGCGCTATTCGACACGACATTCCCTCTATATCCTCCCGAAAAATCCAAGGAAGAAAGAGAGTCTTTGTCACACATCATAATAACGAAATTACCCTTATAAAAGGAAACGACATCGCAAGTATCATTACTTAAATCATGGATCACCAATGTGCCCTTTGAGACTCCATCTTGAGGGTAAGTTCCATGAACGACCGAATCGATTTCGGCAAAAGGGATAACCACCGTCTCAGCGCCAACCTTCAGAAACAACTCATTAGCAGTTGCCGAAAAGATGGACAACAATGCAATTACTAAAGTGAATAATAGTTTTTTCATAATGATCAATCTTTAGTTAGTTTAACACTTCTATTATTTACTCTTAAAATATAAATGCCCTTCTCGCCAGGCAATGTGATTTGAGCGTTAGCCTCTTTCGTGCTATGTTTCTTCACAAGCTGGCCTAAGGCATTGTACAAAAGAATATCGCTCTGTCCTGACAGTCCGGAGATTTCCACCCTTTCATTATCAAGATAAGAGATCATCAACCCGTCATTCCCCACCTCAGCAGAAGCGGACAATTGAGGGGCATAGAAATAATACTTTCGCACATCGTTAAAAGCATAAGAGGTAGCGGCTTTACCCTGTAAGCACAAACTATCATTTCGGTAAGTAATCGAAGGGACATCCTCTAAAAGGAACGTCTCCTTTTGATTGTTTGTCAACTCGAACGTCACTGATGACGGATCCGCAAATAGAAAACCACACACTCCCATTGCGCCTAAGATTGAAACACATTTTTTCACCATAACTTTTAAAATTTTAGATTAATAAATATACTATAAATACCCAAATTGGTTTAATTTTATGCAAGTATATAAAATTTTTATTAACATTATTCGTTTCAAGTCGATTTTTTTTACCAAAACATTTCCTTTTCCAAGAGATATGCGTATTTGAAAGCATAAGAGAACAGAGCGACCTGGTCGGGGAAGAAATCCACGCAACAGAATAGCGAAAACCAACGATTCGACGAAAGAGACGATAGATGGACAAAAGTATGGGACAAGTCAGATTTAATCAAAATAAAAATATTAATTTTGCTGAAAACTTAAAACTAAACGACATGAGACTAACAGGAAGAAGAGAAAGTTCAAATGTAGACGACCGCAGAAGAAGCGGTGGTAAAACGGCAGGTCTCGGAATAGGAGGCGCATTATTAATCGCTGCCATCACCTATTTCACGACAGGTAATCTCGGGCAAGCAATCAGCACGGGATTCCAAGTAGTACAATCATCAGGAAGCAGTAACGAACAGTATGAGCCGACAGCTGAAGAGAATGAGTTGGCCACCTTCACCAGCCAAATTTTGGCAGGTACGGAAGATGTCTGGACGGAAGAGTTCCAAAAGATGGGCAAGACATATCATGCGCCTAAATTGGTCATGTTCCACGGTTCCGTCAATTCAGGTTGCGGATCGGCGAGCGCATCAACTGGACCATTCTATTGTTCGGCCGATCAAACCGTATACATCGACTTGCAGTTCTTCACGACCATGAAGTCACAATTCGGCACAGCCGGCGATTTCGCCTACGCCTACGTCATAGCCCACGAAGTCGGCCACCATGTCCAGTACCTGCTCGGCACGCTCCAGCAGGCTCACAACCAGATGGCCCGCGTCTCCGAGAAGCAGAGCAACCAGATAAGCGTGAGGCTCGAACTCCAGGCGGATTTCTATGCCGGCGTATGGGCGTACAATGACAATAAAATGTTCAGGTCCCTGGAGGAGGGAGACATTGACGAGGCTCTGAACGCCGCCTCGAAGATAGGCGACGACTATCTCCAGAAGAAGGCGTACGGACGCACGGTCCCCGATTCATTCAACCACGGCACTTCCGAGCAGCGCGGACGCTGGCTCCGCAAGGGCCTCTCCACGGGTGACATCACTCAGGGCGATACCTTCACCCCCGCATACAACCGACTTTAGGTAAAGTGGTGTAATCCGCAAAAAATGAGTATATTTGCGGAATGCCGCAGAAAATGTTCCGCATATTGAAAAAGACCGGG
>CALCUH010000060.1 GCA_937907165.1 uncultured Bacteroidales bacterium
CGTGCCGACATTAAAACCGTCGTTTACGAAGGCATCCAGCCTGGTGGTCAATTGACGCAAACCACTGAAATTGAGAACTTCCCGGGTTATCCTGACGGAATCTCCGGTTCGTTGATGATGGAGGATCTTCGCAAGCAGGCGATTCGTTTCGGTGCGGATATTCGTGTAGGCATCGTCACGAAGGCTGTTCTCGCCCCTAACGAGAGTGTGATCACGATTGACGGGGAGACGGAGGTTCAAGCGAGCACGGTGATTATTTCCACGGGTGCTTCCGCTAAGTATTTAGGATTGCCTGACGAGAAGAAATATGCGGGCATGGGTGTTTCCGCATGCGCCACTTGCGATGGTTTTTTCTACAGAAAGAAGACTGTTATCGTAGTGGGTGGAGGTGATACCGCTTGTGAGGACGCACTCTATCTTTCAGGACTTTGCCAACAGGTTTATTTGGCGGTTCGTAAGGATTCCTTGCGCGCTTCCAAAGTGATGCAGGAGCGTGTGTTGCGTAATGAGAAGATTAAGATTTTGTATAAGCACGAGGTGATCGGTCTCGAAGGGGAAGATGGCGTGGAGTTGGCTCGCTTGAAGAAGAATCGCGGCGAGGCTGACGAAGAGGAGTATGTGATTCCTGTGGACGGAATGTTCCTTGCCATCGGTCACCATCCGAACTCTAACTTGTTCAAAGAGTATATCGAGTTGGACAAGAATGGTTATATCAAAACGTTCAATGGAACGCAGCAGACGAATCTCCCAAGTGTTTTCGCTGCGGGTGATGTGGCGGATCCTCGTTACAGACAAGCTATTACGGCGGCTGCCAGCGGTTGTAGGGCTGCGATCGATTGTGAACATTATCTCATAGAAAATGGATTGTAGGCCATGGCTGACAATTATTTGGAGAAGAAATTTGAAGCGTACGAACAGAAGAAGGCTGAATTCCTCAGGAAGAAGAAGCTGGGTCTTCTGAAAAAGGCGGGTAAGCCGGCCGAACCTAAATAGGTTTGTCTGGATACTATTGATTTTGATAATATGTCTGATTTGGGTGAAATAAGCGTAAAAAACGCTCATATCCATAATTTGAAAGGTATTGACGTCGTCATACCTAGAAATAAATTCGTCGTTCTGACCGGTCTCTCCGGCTCCGGAAAGTCCTCTCTGGCTTTCGATACGTTGTATGCGGAGGGACAAAGACGTTATGTCGAGAGTCTTTCAGCTTATGCGAGGCAGTTTCTCGGACGTATGTCTAAGCCTGAGGTGGATTATATCAAAGGGTTGCCTCCCGCTATCGCCATAGAGCAGAAGGTGAACACCCGCAATCCGAGGTCCACGGTGGGCACGTCGACGGAGATTTACGAATATCTGAAACTTCTTTTCGCCAGAATCGGTAAGACCTATTCTCCGGTTTCAGGTTGCGAGGTGAAGAAACATTCCGTCAGTGATGTGGTGGATTATATCTATACGAAGCCGGAAGGCACGCGCGGAATCATTTTCTCGCCTATCATTCTTCCTCAGGGACGTACCTTGGCGCAGCAGGTTGAGGTTTTCCGCATGCAGGGTTATAGCCGCATCGAGGTGGATGGCGAAATGATTAAGATGGATGCGGCCGTCGAGAGATTGGCTGAGTTGAGCGACAAGGCGGATCGGGTGAACTTGGTGGTCGACCGCTTCTCTGTGAAGGATGATGCGGATACCCGAACACGGTTGGCGGACTCTATCCAGACAGCTTTCTTGGAGGGCGGAGAGACTTGTTCCGTCCGCTTTTACGAGGGTGGAAAGGAGAGCGTTGAACGCTTCTCGAAACAGTTTGAGGCGGATGGTATCACTTTTGAGGAACCTTCCGATTTGATGTTCAGTTTCAATAGCCCTTATGGCGCTTGCCCTAACTGCGAAGGTTTCGGTAAGGTGATGGGGATAGATGAGGATTTGGTTGTGCCCGACCAGTCTCGTTCCGTATATGACGGGGCGGTTATCTGCTGGCGTGGCGATAAGATGTCCGAATGGCTGAACGAATTGGTATATAATGCTTCTAAGGTGAATTTCCCGATACACAAGGCGTATGCGGACCTTACTGTGGAGGAGAAGCGTATGTTGTGGAAAGGAACTCCTTATTTCCATGGCATAGATGATTTTTTTGAGTTCGTAAAAGAGAATCAATATAAAATTCAATATCGTGTGATGTTGGCCCGTTTTAGGGGAAAGACGACATGCCCGGTATGTAATGGTACCCGTTTGAAGGAATCCGCCAATTATGTGAAGGTGGGCGGGAAGACTATTACCGAGTTGGTCACCATGCCAGTGACTGAACTGAAGAACTTTTTCGACGGATTGCAATTGAGCGAGGCCGATAAGGGTGTGGCGAAACGTCTTTTGACGGAGATAAACGGAAGAATTCAGTGTTTGCTGGACGTCGGTCTGGGTTATTTGACGATGAACCGTTTGTCTAATACCTTGTCCGGCGGTGAAAGCCAACGTATTAATTTGGTGACCTCCCTTAGCAGCAGTTTGGTCGGTTCTTTATATATTTTGGACGAACCGAGTATCGGTTTGCATCCGCGAGATACCCAGAAACTGATTGGTGTCTTGCGCAGGTTGCAGCAATTAGGCAATACGGTTGTGGTGGTGGAGCATGACGAGGAGTTTATGCGTGCGGCTGATTATATCATCGACATAGGTCCCGATGCGGGTCGCTTGGGCGGTAATGTGGTCTTTCAAGGTCGTCTGACGGATGATTTGTTGGCTGATAAATCATTGCGTGAGAATAGCCACACTATCCGATATTTGTTGGGTATCGACAAGATAGAGGTGCCGAAGATTCGTCGTAAGTGGAGTAATTATATTGAGGTGGTCGGAGCCCGTCAGAACAATTTGAAGGGTATTAATGTGAAGTTCCCGCTGAATGTGATTACGGTTGTTACGGGTGTCAGCGGTTCAGGAAAGTCTTCTTTGGTGCAGGATGTCTTCTATAATGCGTTGAAACGCGCGTTGGACGGCGATGCGGAGAAGCCGGGTCTTTTCTCTTCGTTGGGTGGAAGTCTCAATATGGTGCATGACGTAGAATTCGTGGACCAGAACCCGATTGGTAAATCGACGCGCTCCAATCCAGTCACTTATATCAAGGCATACGATGAAATCCGTAAACTTTATGCGGATCAGCCGCTATCCAAGCAGATGGGTTATACGCCAGCCACGTTCTCCTTCAATGTGGAAGGGGGACGTTGTGACGAGTGTCAGGGCGAGGGAACCGTGACGGTGGAGATGCAGTTTATGGCCGATTTGGTGCTGGAGTGTGATTCCTGCCACGGAAAGCGCTTTAAACCGGATGTCTTGGAGGTGCTCTATCGTGAGAAAAACATCTTCGATGTTCTGAATATGACTGTCAATCAAGCTGTTGAATTTTTTTCTGAACAGCAAGGAACGAGTGAGAAGAAGATTGTCAAGAAGTTGAAGACGCTGCAGGATGTCGGATTAGGTTATGTGAAGTTGGGACAATCGTCCGCCACGCTATCGGGTGGTGAAAGCCAGCGTGTGAAATTGGCGGAGATTCTCGGAACGGAGAAGCCTGAGCCGATGATATTCATCTTTGACGAGCCGACGACAGGTCTGCATTTCCATGACATCAATACGTTAATGAAAGCGTTCAATGCTTTGGTGGCGAACGGACATACGGTCATCATCATCGAGCATGATTTGGACGTGATTAAATGTGCGGATCATATCATCGATATAGGACCTGAGGGAGGTGATGCGGGAGGAAACCTCGTGTTTGAGGGCACTCCGGAGGAATTGGTAAAATGCGAAGGTTCATATACCGCTAAATTTTTAAAAGGTAAATTAAATTGACAATGGAAGATTTTAAGGAAGATATTAAGAACGCTATTAAGGTTTTGAAAGCCGGCGGAATAATTTTGTATCCGACTGATACGATTTGGGGACTCGGATGCGACGCGACCAATGAGGCGGCGGTTAAGAAGATTTTTGAGTTGAAAAAACGCTCTGATTCTAAGTCTATGTTGGTCTTGACGGATAGCATCGCCAAGGTGGAGCGTGTGGTCGACGAAGTGCCTGATGTCGCTTATCAGTTGGTGGAGTGCGCCGAGAAGCCTTTGACCATCATCTATGACGGGGCGAAAAATCTTGCGCCGAATTTGGTGGCGGAAGACGGAAGCGTCGGAATACGCATCACGAACGAGGCTTTCTCCCAAAAATTATGCGAGGAGTTCCGCATTCCGATCGTGTCAACATCCGCTAATATTAGCGGAGAGCCTTCTCCTCAAAATTTTTCAGAGGTGAGCGAGGCGATAAAAGCGGGCGTCGATTACATCGTCGCATATCGTCAGGATGATCAATCAAAATCTGTTCCTTCCTCCATCATCAAATTAGGTAAGGGTGGGGTGGTAACTATTATTCGTCAGTAGCTTTGGAGAAGAACAAGAAATATCATCTCAGCAAACGTTCGCAGCGTCTCAAATATATCATATTTGACGTTGTGGCTGTGTTGTTGGCATGGGTGGTCTTTTTCTTGTTCCGTCGAATCGAGATTGAATCGAATGTGATTCGGGAGATTCAGTTGTTTTCTCCAATTTATAATTTTGAGAAACTCCTATTCGGTATTCCCTTCTTTTGGTTATCCATCTTTTGGCTCTCCGGCTATTATAACCAGCCTTATAGAAAATCGCGCCTTTCGGAATTTACCCAAACGTTTTTCAGCGTGCTGACAGGCTCCGTCATCTTGTTCTTTATCCTATTGTTGGACGATCCAGTGGTGAGTTATACGGATTATTATAAGTCATTCATTGTCTTATTCCTCATCTATTTCATTGTGGTTCTATTCTTTAGGTATATGATTACATGGAAGACGACCAATCTTATTCATAATCGTATCATCGGTTTTAACACGGTCATCATTGGTACGGGCAAGAATGCGAAAGGAATATATGATCAGCTTCAGTCGATGAAACTCTCTTCCGGTCATCTTATCGAAGGCTTTATTTCTTGTGAGAATGAAACTTGCGTTGATGATTCTCTGATTCTTGGCGACTTGTCCCAATTGGATACGATTATGGCTGAACATAGGGTCGAAGAGGTGATTATCGCTATGGATACAGAGGATAGGGATGCTCTGTTCCCAATCATTAATTTGTTGTATAAATATAAGGCGGATGTGAGGATTACGCCGAGGTTGTATGACTATTTGGTGGGTGGTGTTCGTATGACATCCATCTTCGGTGCCCCATTGGTGAGTGTCTTGGATGTCCGTCTGACCGATTTCCAAAAAAATGCGAAGCGTCTTTTTGACGTGCTCTTTTCCTCTTTACTCTTGTTGGTTTTGTCCCCTTTATTCCTTCTTCTTTCATTGTTGGTCAAACTGACATCCGAAGGTCCTGTGCTTTATCGACAGGAACGGATCGGCTTGCATGGTAAACCTTTCAATATCATGAAGTTCCGTACGATGTATGTCGATGCGGAAGTTTCCGGACCACAGCTGGCGCAAAACGGAGACCGTAGGGTTACGAAGATTGGACATTATATGAGGAAATATAGGTTGGATGAATTGCCTCAGTTTCTGAATGTGTTGAAGGGCGATATGTCTATCGTCGGACCTCGTCCGGAGCGTCTTTTTTATGAAAAACAGATTACAGAGAAGGCCCCTTATTATAGTTTAGTTCATAAGGTGAAACCGGGAATTACTTCATGGGGAATGGTGAAATATGGTTATGCCAATGACGTGGATATGATGGTCGAAAGACTTCAGTACGATATTATTTATTTGGAGAACATATCACCTCTGATTGACTTGAAAATCATGATATATACGATAAAGACTGTTGTCTCAGGAAGGGGAATGTAGAGGGGCTATGTATAGGTAAATCATTTATCCATCCTTTTATAATGTGAAATTATGCAATTAATTCTCTACCTTCTTCTGTTATGTGTCGCATTGCCCATTTTATTGGCTGGAATTGTGGCCGTCATTTCAAAGTTAAAAGGGAGCGCTCATCTGAAACGTAATGCTACCATTGCGTTCGCCTTTATGTTTAATCTACAAATCGTTGCCATGCTCGTTTGCACGGAGGTTGAGAAGGCATATGGGTTATATGATGATAATTGGGAGACCATTGAAGTAGAGACTCCATATGGCGTTTTCTCGAAGATGGATCAGCTTTGTTCATTGAATGCGGAAAAATTCATTATCTTTGATGAAGTTGCGGAGTATGAAGATTATGTTGTCTTAAAGGGGGATTCTGTTTTTTATTATGTGGATCAGTCACAAAATGTAATCTCCGCATCTTCCTTCAATGAATTGAATGTCAACGTATCAGAGGATGATTTTTGTTGTGCCCGTTATTATTGCCATCGTCTTTTCGATCGGGTTCAGAAAGAAAACCACCTTGTTTTGAAGAAAGTTGTACTCTCGTTATTTGCGGCATTTTCCATCACAGCCTTGGAATTTTATTTGTATAGGCTATTCCGAAGAAATCGCTCAAAGATCCATAAATAGATGGTGTGTCGTTTCGGTTGGATTTAGCTTTTTGTACGGATGTCCGTTGGGTTGGAATGTCCCGCTTACCCCAATATCTTTAGCATTTTCTTCCTAAGACTTTTTATGCAGATTGCGTAGCCGTTGTCGATGGATGATAGGTATTCTTTGAATTCATTCAAGAGTTCTGGGTAGAATTGACATTGCCTATAAGCCAGTTTCATGCAGAGTGTTTGCACGCCAGGAGCTTCTTGTGGCAATAACATGTGCGATAGACAAAAGTCGAGGAAATCGGTTCTCAAATCTTCGGACTTGATTTCCAGCTTTTCGATGATGGTAAGTACTAATCTGCGTAGGGAGACCTCTTCGGACGATAAAACCAAGTCTATGAATTGATTGAGTTTAGGTTGCAATAAATCGATTTGTTGCTGCGGAAAATGGGTGGCTACCCAAGCTGCGTTCGTTCGGACCCGCTTCTCCTCATCCGTGAGAAATTGAAGGACTACCTCCATTTCTTCGAGGGTATGCACACGGGTTACGATCTTTTGTATGTCGTTTTTCCCTATTCTATTTGGGAGGATTTTACGCAGTTCGGTTTCGAACGCATCCATGTCTCCTAAGGCTTACTCTTTTGTTCTGATAAGGCTGATCGTACCTGTCTTATTATACTCTTCACCATCGGTACCTTTCGCCTTAATTACGTAATAGTAGGCGCCGATAGCGGATCTGTCGCCTTTGAAAGTACCATCCCAACCTTTGGTTATGTCGTCGGATTTGTAGATGCGTCTTCCCCATTGGTCGTAAATGGTCATCTCGAACTTTTCTATAGAGCGGTAACCAACTCTGAATTCGTCGTTCGTGCCATCTCCGTTCGGTGTGAATGCGTTCGGAATGTAAAGTTGTGATTCTGAGATGAATACGCATCCGTAAGAGCGGTGCTCACAAACGCTGTCGTTGCGTATGTTGCTGACCGTCAATTCGATGCAGTGCATGCCGGGATCAGAGATTTTGAAAGCGTTCACATATTTGTCGAAATAGGTATAGGCGTTTTCGTAATCACCCTTTTGCGCTTGCTCGCCATCGCTGAAAGCCCATTCGTAGTGGTTGGTGATGTCGTTCGCGTAACTGTTTAAATTGATGAAAAGAGGGCCGGAATTTCTGAAATTCTTCACGTTTTCAATCGCTTCGTCATGGGAGGCGAAGAAATGGATAGTGGTGTCAGTGCCGTCATCACCCTCATGCTCATATTTACCAGACGTTTCCAAAGTCGGGTAGGCGACGACCGCTTGTGTGAAGAATGTGTCTGTGACGAAGGATGATGCGCTCATCTTTAATTGTTCTTTCGCTGTTAGGTCAGTCACCTCAAAAGGAGTGTTCACGTAAGGAAAAGAGTCCAAAATCACAGATTTTGAAGCGCTTGTCTGAAATGTCACATCCTCTTCAGATGGTGTCTCACCGCGAAGAAGGAACGATTTGTATTTGATGGACAAATCCCTTTCGATTTTTTTCTTGTTTCCATATTCATTAAAATATTCCATCACAGGTTCGAAAGTCAATTCCAAATCCTTGCAGATGACTGTGTCTTGAGGAAATTTTACGGAAGTGATAGGTTGGAAGTTCACGACGCAAGTATAGGCGTAGGATTCTATGTCAGAGCCATACGAATTATCCGTGTATTTAACTAAATAACCCGTGTTCGCACTGAGATTTTTTATCGTTACGGATTGAGAGTCAGTGGATAAGACGTAAATGCTGTCGGCTATTTCCGTGGTGTCGATTTGGTTATCCTCTTTGAGTGTCAGTTTGAAGCATTTCAGATTTTTAAGTGGTAGACTATCGGATTGAAAAGAGATCGCCCCTTTCTTAACATTTTCAAAAAGGATGTAATTCGCTTTATTGCTATTGGGGAAACCGTTACCGTCAGAAACAATGAATTTACCTGCTAGACAATTAGTTACGGTTAAAAAGGACAATAAAAATAATGTTATGTTACGTTTCATTGCTTATCATTTACAAATCGAATGCAATATTACAAATATTCAGGGGATTTCAGAAATTTTTATGTAATTTTGCATTCCATGTTATTGATTGAAATATTATGAGAAAAATTTTTTGTGGCATATTTGCTTGTACCGTTCTCTCTTTTTCCGCTTGGGCGGTTAATTTGGATTATCCGAAGAAAGAGATTAATGGGAAGCAATATTATGAGTATGTCGTGCAGAAAAGCGAAGGCTTCTATTCAATTTCTAAAAAATTCGGTGTTACGGAGGAGGAGATTAAGTCTGTCAATCCTGGTACTGAAAATGGGTTAACCTATAATTCCGTATTATTGATTCCTGTAAAGGCGGACGCATATATCACGCATACGGTCGACAAGAAGGAGACGCTCTACTCCCTGTCTAAAAAATATGAAGTCACATACGATGATTTGTATGCCTTGAATCCTCAGTTGAAAACAGACGGGCTAAAGTATAATACGGTTCTTAAAATACCAGTAAAGAAGACGGTTACCGGTCAAAATATGACGGTGAGCGATACGCTTCCGAAGATAAAGAAGGAGGAAAAGCCCGCATTCACGATTCATGAGGTGAAGAAAGGGGAAACTCTTTTTGGCATTTGCCGCGAGTATGGTATCGTTTCCGAGGAGATTATCCGTTTGAATCCAGACGTGAAGGATGGTGTGAAGACGGGGCAGAAATTAATTATTCCGCCGGTTCATTCCAATACGGCTTTGACCGAGAAATCTGAGGAGAACAAAATCCCTAAAAAGTTTTCTTACCATACGGTGAAGAAGAAGGAGACTTTGTTCGGTATTTGCAAGGAATATGGCGTTTCCCAAGAGGATGTACTTAAATTGAATCCGTCCGCACAGGAGGGCTTGAAGGTAAATATGGTGCTTGTCATCCCTCCATCTTTCGCAAAGCCTACTGCTTCGGCAGATTCGACGCTTGCAGTTACCGATTCGACGGCTATGGCGGATACAATGCCTCAATTGCCGGTGTTCGTCCCTCAAACCACTCCGAAAAAGGAGATTGATATGGCTATTATCCTTCCTTATCAATTGGATAAGGTGGCTAACGCTAGTCAAATAGATGGTAACATAGATCGTTTCCTTGAATTCTACCAAGGTGTCATGCTTGCCATGGACACATTGAGGAAAACTGGTCTTTCCTTTAATTTAAATGTTTATGATTCAGGAAAGACGGAGGCTGATCTTCTGAAATTCACAGAGTCTCCTGACGCTAAGAACCTCGATATCATCATGGGTCCTGCCTACACGGGACAATTCAAGGCGTTGTCTGATTTCACTACTCAAAACGATGTGAAATTACTGATTCCGTTCTCTTCCAAGTCTGAAGAGACGAAGGTGAACCCTAATATTTTCCAAGTCAATACTCCGCACGATGAACTTAATTATCAGATGGCGGATTTGTTCATCAAGAATTTCTCTGACAAACATATCGTTCTTGTCCGTTTCGCTAATTCGAAAGACGATAAGACTGAGTTCGGCGATACGTTGTCCGCTATGTTGACAGCAAAGGGTATTAAGTTCAGTTCCGTGAATTTCAGCACGTTGTCGGCTATCCGTTCGGAGTTGGCGCCTAAGAAGGATAATATCGTTGTTCCTTTGACTGCTAATCAAGTCTCTTTAAGTCAGGTGCTTCCGATGGTCAATATGTTGAACACGGACAAACGTGTGGTTTCTATCTTCGGATTCTCGGAGTGGCAGAATTATCAGGGTATCGCTAAGGATTTGTTCGTGTTGGATACTTATATCATCTCTCCTTTTTACACGAATTTCGAAAATTCGTTCGTCCAGAACTATATTAAAATGTTTAGGAAATTCTATAATGCGGAACCTATCAACGGCTTGCCTCAATATGGAATGTTGGGTTATGACGCCACATTTTACTTTGCTGAAGCGATTTCCAAATACGGACATGATTTCGAGCATGGTATGGACAAAATCCATTTGAACGGTCTCCAGTCCCACTTCTCTTTCAAGAAGTTTGAAAATGGCGGTTATTACAATGGCAGTTTCTTCTTGCTCAAACATAACCGTAAGGATGGTGTGGTCTTGATAGATGGTTCTGACTCTAAATTGGTTAAGCCTCTTTTGAATCAACAAGCTGAACTACAGAAGAAGGCTAAAGAAGATGCTCAACTGAAGAAATGATATGAAGCGTAGTTGTTTTTTCACGTTATTGCTTTTAGGTCTTTCGTGCCAATTGTCGTTCGGTCAATTGTTGCGTCGCGATTTCCTTCAGGAGATCTCCTTGGGTGTGAATGGCGGTCTCAATTTTACGAAGAATAGTTTTTTGCCGAATATGAACGACCATCTGTATGAATTGGGTGACCAATCTCTATGGAAAGGTAGTCGCTTCGGTTTCGTGTTCCGTTACATTCATAGGAGCCATTTCGGTATTCAAGCGGAAGCGAACTACGTGCAGGCGGGCTGGTTGGAGAAATTCCACGAGGATTCCGGTGTCTCTATGGTGAATGGTTTTGATATGCAGGATGTGACGCTAAGCAGACGTTTGGAATATTGGGACTTCCCGATTTTAGCTCATATTTATTTCGGAAATAGACGCTTGCGCTTCATTGTTAATTTGGGACCTGAAATCAGATGTATGAAGAAATACGGAGATGTGAAATGGAACATTCCTGAAAATGATGAGCGTAAAAATGCCTTCAATGTGATAGATCCTCGTTTTATGAATGAATATCATAAAGTTGATTATGGTCTGACTGGTGGCGGTGGTTTCGATTTCCAGTTGGCTAAATGGATTCATTTATTGGTTGAATGCAGGTATTCATTCGGATTCGGTGACTTGTATGACAATAGTAAGGCTGATTTGTTCCAACGTTCTAATAATCATATGTTGGGTCTGATGGGTTCTGTGATGATTCCTATCGTCACTTTCAAGGAAAACAAAACAGCGAATCGAGAGGAGTGATATAGATTCTTCAAAAAAAAAATTAAGGCAGCTTTGTGGCTGCCTTTTTTGTTTAATATATTGCGCTTGTTAAAGTTTTGCCAATGCTTCGTCTAATGTCAATCCCGCATACTCTTGCGCGGAGAATAGACGTCCGCTCTTCTTGTCGTTCACGAATGCGCCAAGGACCATGCCTGGAATTGTCGAGTCTGGATCGTTTGGAGCCTTAGGACCTCCTAAATCGGTTCTGCACCATCCCGGATCCGCCAAACTGATGATTACATCTGTGCCATCCACGGTTCCTGCCAAATCGGTGGTTACCTTGTCAAGCGCTGCCTTACTTGCTGAATAACCCGCTTGTTGCGGTTCATTCTTGATCCCGCTGGTTGTGTTGACGACACGCCCGAATCCTCGCTTGATCATATCCGGCACGAACGCGTAGCATAACATCATCGGAGCGATTGTGTTGATGTAGAAACTGGTGGCGTAGTCCTCCACAGGTGTGCTGAAGTATTCTGTGCGGTAGGCGATTTGTACCGCCGCATTGTTGAACAAAAGGTCCACTTGCGTCCCTTTACCCTTGATTTCTTGAATCATCTTCTCCACCTCGGTAGGATTGGAAAGTTCTGCGGCTACGCAATAGGCTTCCACGCCCATAGCTTTCACCTCTTCCAAAACCTTTTGGGTGTGCTCTAAATTGCGGCTGTGTAGAATCAGGTTGCATCCTTGTGACGCCATGAATTTTGTGACTCTGTAACCGATACCACGGTTCGCACCCGTGACGAGTGCCCATTTCCCCTTTACATCTGTTTTCATGCTTTTCGTTTTTGTTGAAACATTATACTTATACATCGCGAAGTTACATTTTTTTCCTTTTGAAATTTTGATTGTCGATTCGAATTTTATAAATTTGTAATAATTACAAATGTGTATTTGTGATAAATGTATAAATTGTAATCTTATACAATATGAGAGCATACGACCATTTGCTGAAATATGGAATACGGCCTTCCGCACAGCGAATAGCTATTATGGAGTATTTGTTGTCGCATAGGTCTCATCCGACGTCGGACGAAATATTCGAGAGTCTGCGCGGTGAGATTCCCACGTTGTCTAAGACGACGGTTTATAACACATTGAAGTATTTCACGGAGAAGGGTGTCGCATTGAGTTTGAACATCGACGACAAGTGTGCGAGATTTGACGGATACACGCATGAGCATGCCCATTTCCTATGTGAAAAGTGCGGTCGTGTGATTGATTTGGATATGGAGAGCTCACCGAAAGTCTCTTTGCTTGCGGGAATGGAGGTGAATAATATGCAGGTCTATCTTCGTGGTGTTTGTCCGGAGTGTCTGAAGAAGAAAGAATAGTATTTTATTAACAATATAAAAATAAGTTATATGGCTAAGTTTATTTGTTCAGTATGTGGCTATGTCCATGAGGGAGATGAAGCTCCTGCAAAGTGTCCTCAATGTGGTGTTCCCGCTTCTAAGTTTAAGAAGATGGAAGAGTCTGATGAAGCCCTTTCTTTTGTTACCGAGCACGAAATCGGTGTGGCGAAAGGTTGCGACGAGGAGATGATCAATGATTTGAACGCTCATTTCAAAGGAGAGTGCACGGAAGTGGGAATGTATCTCGCCATGAGCCGTCAAGCCGATAGGGAAGGTTATCCTGAGGTGGCTGAGGCATTCAAGAGATATGCGTGGGAAGAGGCTGAACATGCGTCTAAATTCGCTGAGTTGTTGGGTGATGTCGTATGGGACACGAAGACCAATTTGTCTAAACGTAAAGATGCTGAAGCGGGCGCTTGCGCTGACAAGATGCGTATCGCTAAACGCGCTAAGGAGTTGAATTTGGATGCTATTCATGATACAGTACATGAGATGGCTAAGGACGAGGCTCGTCACGGCAAGGGATTTGAAGGACTTTATAACCGTTATTTCAAAAAATAATTATGGTTGTCGATTCGTTGGATAATTTATTGTCGTACGTTTCGCTTCATCCCAGATTCACCAAGGCGTTCGATTTTATCCGTCAGTTGGATTTGCCCAAGCTGAAGGCGGGACGTATCGTGGTGGATGATGAAATGTATATCAATGTGGATGAGGTGGCTTTAAGACCTATGAAGGGCGCGCGTTATGAAACGCATGACGACTATATAGATATCCAGATACCGATCACTTCTAACGAGATTGTCGGCTATGTCGACCGTTCCACGTTGGGTAAGCCGGTGGAGGTGAACAAGGAAAAGGATATCGCTTTTTATGAGGGTTCCGTTTCTTCCTCTATCAAGTTGAAGGTAGGCAGTTTCGCCATCTTCTTCCCTCAGGATGCTCACATGCCGATTATTGGTGAGGGGTCGACTAGGAAGATTGTGGCTAAGGTTAGGGTTTGAAAATCCTATTCTGAATAGTTTATACGAAAATAGGGCGTGCCAAATGACACGCCCTATTTTTTGATATGGAGAAAGAAACAAGGTTTTTATCCTTGCTCCTTCAAGATAACATCATGTGCGCCACCTTCGATGATGGAAGTGGATGATACGATGGTGATTTTAGCCTTTTGTTGCAATTCTGGAATGGTCGTAGAACCGCAGCTGCACATCGTGGAGATCATCTTGCCCAAAGTTTGGTTCAAGTTATCTTTCATCTTTCCTGCGTATGGAACGTAGCTGTCGACACCCTCTTCGAATTTCAAAGCGGCGCTTCCGCCCATATCGTAACGTTGCCAGTTCTTGGCGCGGTTGGAACCCTCGCCCCAATATTCTTTCACGATTCTGTTACCGATGGTGAGTTTCTTTGTAGGAGACTCGTCGAAGCGGGCGAAGTAACGACCCATCATCAAGAAGTCAGCTCCCATAGCCAAAGCCAATACCATGTGGTAGTCTTGTACGAGACCACCGTCGCTACAGATCGGAACATAGATACCAGTCTTCTCGAAGTATTCGTCTCTTGCCTTAGCGACATCCAAAAGCGCTGTGGCTTGACCTCTACCGATACCTTTCTGCTCGCGTGTGATACAGATGGAACCTCCACCGATACCTACTTTGATGAAGTCTGCGCCAGCCTCCACGAGGTAGTTGAAACCGTCAGCGTCAACAACGTTTCCTGCGCCCACTTTCACTTTGTCGCCGTATTTGCCCTTGATCCAAGCCAAGGTATCTTTCTGCCACTCAGAGAAACCATCCGAAGAGTCAATGCAGAGAACGTCCACACCAGCCTCTACCAATGCGGGAACACGCTTCTCATAGTCGCGTGAGTTGATGCCGGCACCTACAAGCAATTTCTTGTCAGCGTCCGACAACTCGTTCGGGTTCTCGTGGTGGCTGTTATAATCTTTTCTGAAGACGAAGTATTGAAGATTGCCTTTTTCGTCGACGATAGGCAAGGTGTTCAGTTTGTGCTCCCAGATGATTTGGTTGGCGTCGGAGAGGGTGATGCCCAATTTGCCGACTGTCAGTTTCTCGAATGGAGTCATGAAATTCTTCACAGGAGCGTTAAGATCCTCTTTATCGGCGCGGTAGTCGCGGCTGGTAAGCAAACCTTCCAACTTTCCGTTAGGAGTACCGTCCGAAGTGACGCCGATTGTGGAGTGACCAGTCTGACCAATCAGTCTGATCGCTTCAGCCAAAGTGGTGTCAGGCTTTACGTTAGTGTCGCTGATTACGAAACCAGCCTTGAAGTTCTTCACTTTTCTAACCATCTCCGCTTGAGACTCTACCGGTTGGGAACCGAAGATGAAGGAGAGACCTCCATTTCTTGCCAACTCGATCGCAAGTCCTGAATCGGAAACCGCTTGCATGATAGCGGAAACGAACGGGATGTTTAGGTTGATTGCTGATTTTTCGCCCTTCTTGAATTTCACAAGAGGCGTTTTGAGCGACACGTTGCTCGGGATACACTCTTTGGTCGTCAATCCGGGGATGAGTAGGTACTCTCCGAATGTTCTTGACACGTCATTTAGAATCTTGGCCATACTACGATATCTTATTGTTACTTTTCTTCCTTTGAAAAATTTTGCAAATTTACATATTTTCCCGTGAATTCTATGCCTATTTGCTGAAAAAACTGAAAAAGAATGGTTGCGGTTAATTTGAAAACAGCGTTTGAGCTACTGTCAATCAGAACAAGCCGTCTTTTATATATGGAATAGTCTCCCTTGGAAAGTCTCTCTTTCCGCTAATCTTTTTTCCAGTTTTGCGGTGAATTCATAATTTTTCAGACCCCAATCCGGTGCGATGAGCAGATCTTTAGGCGATTGCGACACGAATCGTTCGACCACTATGTCTGCGGGAATCAATTCAAGGAAATCTATGGCGAGGTCGATGTATTCGTCGGCCGTGAAGAGATGAAACCAATCAGGATGTTCGACGTGTTGTTTCGCCATGACAGTTCCTTTGATGAGTTGGAGCTGATGAAGTTTGATGGTGTCGAGCGGAAGTTTGGCTATGCGGCGGGCGTGTGTCAGCATGGTTTCCCTGCTCTCCAAGGGAAGACCGAGAATTAGGTGGGCGCAAGTGTGGATGCCTGCTTGGGCGGTTTTAGTTATCGTCTCTACGGCGGTGGCGAAAGAGTGCCCTCTGTTGATGAGTCTCAGCGTGTCGTCGTTTGTGGATTCCACACCGTATTCCACCATGACATATTTGGATTTAGCCTTGTCCGAAAGGTATTGTAGCAGATCGTCAGCCATACAGTCCGGTCGTGTGCCGATGATGAGGCCGTCCACAAGCGGGTGGGAGAGAGCCTCCTCGTATTTGGAGATTACCTCGTCGGTCTTTCCGTAACTGTTCGTATAGGATTGAAAATAGGCGAGATAGCGCATTGATTTGTATTTCTTGCTGAAGAAAGCTATTCCTTCCTCGATTTGACGTGTGATGGTTTTGGACGCTTCGCAGTAGTCCGGATGGAAGGTGTGGTTGTTGCAGTAAGTGCATCCTCCCGTGGAGATTTTCCCGTCTCGGTTTGGACAAGAGAATCCACCGTTAACCGAAATTTTTTGCATTTTTTGAGCAAAAAATGTACTTAGATATGATGCGTAGTCCGAATACCTTTTCTCGTAATCCATATTTCCCTAATAAAAGTGAAACCCAAATACAAAAATAGTTTGTTTTAGACTTGATTCATATTCGAATAATGCTTAAATTAGCAAAAAAATAAATGAGCGAGATGTTGACGGATGCGGATATTAAATATTTAGGAGAAAAGGGTATTTCTGAGGAAAAGTTTGAAAAACAACTTTCCAGATTCAGAAACGGTTTCCCCTATTTAAAAGTAGAACGCGCTGCCATAGTTTCTGATGGTATTTCTGTTTTGGAAGAATCAGAGAGGAATGAATGTATTGGTGTGTGGCGTGATTATTTAACTCAAGACAAAACGATTATTAAGTTCGTACCCTCTTCGGGTGCGGCAAGTCGTATGTTCAAATCTTTGTTCGAGTTTTCCGCAAAGGGAAAGAATGAAGTGGAGAAGGAGGAGGTGAAGTTTTTCTTCGACAATTTGGAGAATTTCGCTTTCTTGTCTGCGTTGAACACGAAATGCAAGAGGAATGAAGGAGTCGATGCCTTGACGTTAAGGGAGAGAGGTCGGTATTTGGATATCGTGAATAATCTTCTAGGTAAGAAAGGCTTGAATTATGGCTTTTTACCTAAAGGATTGTTGTTGTTCCACGATTACGAGGAGGGGGCGCGAACCCCGTTTGAGGAGCATTTCGTGGAGAGTGCCATGTATGCTAAGAACAAGAAGGGTGTGGTGAGTCTTCACTTTACTGTCTCTCCGGAACATCTTCCATATTTCGAATCAT
>CALCUH010000061.1 GCA_937907165.1 uncultured Bacteroidales bacterium
TGTTGCCATTGGCGTTGATCTGTTCCTGAACCCTCTTGATGTTCTCCTCCAGTTCCTTCACCTTGCCGTAGCGTATCTCAGCCACCTTGCCGTAGTTGCCTTCTCTTTCGGCTTTTTCGGCATCGAAACGTAATTGTTCGATCTCTATTTTGCTCTGTTGGATGATGTTGATCTGCTCTTTTTCAGCGCTCCATTTGGCGCCGATGTCCTGACTTTGCTCCTTCAGGTTGGCGATCTCCTTCTCCAGCTTGTCTAACTTCGCTTTATCGTTCTCACGTTTGATGGCTTCCCTCTCGATTTCCAACTGTTTGATTTCCCTTGCCTTGTTGTCGAGTTCTTCCGGCACGGAGTCTATTTCAAGCCTCAATTTGGCCGCCGCCTCGTCGATGAGGTCAATGGCCTTGTCGGGAAGGAAACGGTCTGTGATGTAGCGGCTGGACAACCTTACGGCGGCGATGATGGCATCGTCTTTGATACGTACCTTGTGGTGGTTTTCGTAACGTTCCTTCAGTCCGCGTAAGATGGAGATGGTGCTCGCTTCGTCTGGCTCGTTCACCATGACGTTTTGGAACCTTCTCTCCAACGCCTTATCTTTCTCGAAATACTTTTGGTATTCGTCGAGCGTGGTTGCGCCGATGGCTCTTAGTTCGCCTCGGGCAAGCGCAGGTTTGAGGATGTTTGCCGCATCCATCGCTCCGTCGCTCTTCCCGGCGCCTACAAGGGTGTGGATCTCGTCGATGAAGAGGATGATCTCTCCGTCCGCTTTGATCACTTCGTTGATGACCGCCTTCAGACGTTCCTCGAATTCGCCTTTGTATTTCGCTCCTGCGATGATGGCGCCCATGTCCAAAGAGTAAATCTTCTTTGTCTTCAAGTTTTCCGGCACGTCGCCACGCATGATTCTTTGCGCGAGACCTTCGGCGATGGCTGTTTTACCTGTACCCGGCTCACCGATGAGTATTGGGTTGTTCTTGGTCCTACGGCTGAGGATTTGCAACACTCTTCGTATCTCTTCGTCCCTACCGATTACGGGGTCCAATTTGCCTGCTTGCGCTCTCTCGTTCAGGTTGATGGCGTAGTTGTTCAGCGCGTCGTAGCTTTGCTCGGCTGATTCGTCCGTGACTTTCTTGCCTTGACGAAGTTCCGCTATGGCGTCCTTTGTGGAGTTGAAGTTGAGTCCCGCATCTTTCAAAAGAGCTGCTGCGGGGCTGTCGACAGCCAATAGGGCTAGGAGAATATATTCGAGGGATACGTATTGGTCTCCCTCTTCCTTTGACATCTCTTCCGCCTTTTTCAATACCACATTCGCATTGTTGCTAAGGTAGGTGTCATCGTTTCCTCCGGTCACTTTCGGCAACCGCTCAATCATTTTGATTACCAGTACATTGAGTTGCTCCGTATTCACATTGAACTTATTGAATACGAATTTTGTGACGTTTTCGCCAACTTTCAGTATGCCTTTGAGCAAGTGGAGAGGCTCAATCACCTGCTGGCTACGCTTTTGGGCGTAGTTGGCAGCTTCTTGGATTGCCTCTTGGCTTTTGATCGTGTAATTCTTAAAGTTCATAGTTCATTCTTTTTTATTTACATCAAATATACTACAAATTCTTTGCCGTATCTATCTTTCGGCTATTTTGTCACCAACTATGTTCGCGAACGGTCATTTTGGCAGATGAGTGGGGCTGAGATGTGTCAGAATGGCTAATTATATTATCTTCCTATGAATGGAATAAAATAATGAGTTATATAGTTCAATAAGTTTTTAAATAGGAGGAGGGGAAAACTTTTGGTTTCCCCCTCCCTTTATTCTGACTATTTTCTAACTCTTCTCTCTTATTTTTTGAATAGTTTAGTGCTGTTTCCGTCGGATTTGAGGATATAGACGCCCGGCTCCCAATTTTCGCCGATGTTTTGTCCTTTGGCCAATATTCCTTTTTCGATGACTTGACCTAGTGTGTTGGTGACGAAGTACTCACCCTCAACCTCCACTGTCACGTTCTTGTCGAACGGATTAGGGTAGGCTATGAAGGCGCTCTCTGACCATTTGTTCTCCACGGAAGTGCTCTCTTTCTTGCAATTGGTGTTGTCAACGAAACATTTCCAAACGCTTGATGTGGCATTAGCGGTCATCTCTCCGTAAATGATGCCTAAACCTACGCTACTCATGTAGAAACGCCCGTATGTGTTCCAATCGCCCACGATGAACTGTCCGTTGCCCGGACCTCCGAATTGGTTTTGTTCGTCGTTGATATGGATCCACGTCTTACCGTAATCTTCGGAACGGAAGATGCCTGTTCCGCACTCGTTGGCGTTGCCCCAGATGTAGAGGACATAGTCGCTGCTCTTTCCCACGCCGGCTCCTACCGCTTCGCAGAAGGATACGTTGCTTATTTTTTGGAAACTCTCTCCGTGGTCTTCAGAGACGTATAGACCGTTTGTGCCGCCTGGTGCGTAGATGACGCCCTCTTTGCCCGGTATGATTGCTATTCTTCCGAATTCGCCGTTGGTGAGGTTTTGTGATTCGAAACTCTTTCCGTAGTCGCTACTGCGGTAGAAGGTGTTCTTGCCTCCCGCATAGACGTAGGCGTCATTCTCTGGGTCCACTTGTATGTGTGTGGCTTGTTGTGTTCCGCTGATCTTATTCCAAGACGAACCGTTGTCGTCGGAATAGTATATGCCGCTTGTGCCCGGACCGGGGATGATGAAGAATCTGTATTTGCCGTTCGCTTTTGTGATGGCGCATTTCCCCTCGTTGGAAGCTTGGGGGGCGCAAGTCGGACAATAGGGGTTCTGGTAACTGAAATCGGTCTTGCTTGCGCACTCTTTCCATCCGTTGTGTCCGCTCGTTGTATAGAAGAAAGCCGTGTTGGCCATCCTCATCATCACTTTAGGGTCTTTGCTGTAGTAGTTGATGCCTCCCGTCGTTCCCGGTGCTGGGTCGTGGATAGGAGCGAATTGGTGGATGTCTTCGTGGATGAAGCCGGTGTAGTCTCCGATGACCGACATCAGGTCACCATTAGGTACGCTGACCAAATCAAGTGCTACTGTCTCTTCTAATCCGTTCACGTCGAAGTAGAAGGTCGGTTCCCCTTCGCACCAGATATTGTTGCAAGTGAATATTCCGTTACCGGATGTGGTGGATATTTTGCTGTCGTCCGAAGGATCGAAGCAGAGGCTGCCGCTCCAGTGGATGGCGTAGCCCGGAATCCAAGTGACACCGTTGTTGGTGAGTACCATATTGTTTTGTAAGCTTCTCCATGTCTTTCCTCCGTCGATGGAAGTCCAGTAGATGTCTCCGTTAGCACTTGCGCCGTTGTCCCATTTTTGTGGAATCCAAGTGTTGTTGGTGGATACGACGAGTTTGTTCGCATCTTTTGGCGAAACCGCCACGTCGCCGAATCCTTTGTCTCCGCAAGGCGAGATGTCCTCCGCCTTTTTCGTGTTGGGATTATAACGATAGATGGCGCCTGAAGTTCCGCTCACACAAGCGTCTGAGTAGGCGATGAGCAGGTTGCCCTGCGGATCCATCTTCATGCGGCACGGAATGAATTTGGACGGTAGAGCTGATATTGCATCCCAAGAGGAGCCTCCGTCTTCTGAGACATAGACGTTACTGTCTCCTTTGCGGGAGATGCCGACGAAAATGCGTTGGGTCTTTCCTCCGGCGCTTTTGCTTCCGTCGAAGACGATGGCTGTCGTTCCGTTCTCGTCGGGTGTCGTAGCATATTTTTTAGATTCCCAGCTTGGCCAATTGACGCTGCTGGTATAGACGTTTTTAAGGGAGCTGACGGGAGACCAAGTCGCACCACCGTCCTCGCTCTTGATGAGCGGATTATTGGCGCGACCGCCGCAAAAGACGATATTGCTGTTGTTCGGGTCCACCGCTATGCGTTCGCCGCAGTTACGACCTTGTCCGTTGCCATGGACGAAGAGTAGGGAAGTGACGTCCGCTGTCTCGAAACTCTCTCCGCCGTCTTTGGAGTACATGACAGCCGTCTTTTGGGAACTGAAATATTGGCAACCTCCCAAAAGATAAATGTTCTGCTCGTTTTGAGGGTCGATGGCCATCGCCTCGATGCTCAGCAAGCCTTTGTCGTCTTCAGAGATGAAGTTGGTGATAGGTTTCCATGAGCAATCCTCCTTGTTCCATTTGTATGCGCCACCGACATCCGTTCTGGCGTATTTGGATTTGCCTTGCGCCACGATGCCCGATACGAATCCGCCGCCACCGATGGCGAGTGTCCCGAATGTGTAGGGGACAGTGTTTGCGCAGACCTCGTTCACTTTTTTCGTGTCACATTTCACGGCGTCGCTCTTATCGTCCACGAATCGGATGTTGTCCATATAGAAACTTCCGCTCTCTCCGCCTAAGGCGATGAGTATCTCGTCTGAACTCTCCTTGTGTGCTGTGAAGTCATAGTAGAGCGTCACCCATTTACCTGCGGTAGCGGTTTGGTATTGGTTCTCCTCGCTTTTGTTGGAGTAGGCTTTAATGGTGCACTCCGATGGAGCGAAGATGTCCACGGCTAAGAGTTGCTTGCCCACCTCCGGACCGCAAGCGAAAGATGCGCCTCCGTAGTTAGTGATTTCCATTTTCAGACAATGATCACTGGTGTTACCGCACGGATGTGGGTTTTCCACAATCGTTTTTTCCGTACCCCAGCCGCCTGAAGGAATTTCACCGTTTTCGAAATCATAGAGCGTCTCCGCGAATGTTAGGTACGGAATCGCCCACAAAAGTTGGATGGTAATAATTTTTTTATTCATGATATAAGGATCTATGTTGTTATTCAAGTGTTTCTCATCACCGCAAATGTAAGCAAACTTAAATGTCTTGGTTTAGACCTTGTTGTGATTGGAACAAAAGTGCGGCCTTTTGGCGTGAAAATGCAAGAGGAAGAATTCTTTTTCTTGCTCAGACAACCATCGTGTTGACTCTTTTTTTATAATTGATTCAAAAATCCTATTTTAAAAGTCAGTGGACTTCTATTAAATCTCTGAATGATTAAGAGGATGTTTCAAAATTCACGGAACGGATTTCTTATCGAACTTTTTGTGATTCTTTTTGTTTGTTTGGGTAAATCCCCTCAGAAATAATGGAACTCGATTTTCCCTGTCGACTTAATAATATCTAAAAAAGTCTTATTTAAGATCTCCTATAATCAATAGACAACTTCTTAATATACAACATGCCCCCCCGAAAGGCAGACAAATTTTTCGGGGGGCGTGTCATAAATATTTTTGTTTCTGTTATTTATGCTATCATCATCCTAGCGTCTAATCAGCGTGAAGTGACCTGTGTATTTCCTTTCAATCTCTTCGATATCAATCATATACCAATAATCGGTGGATGGCAAACTGATACCATTGTAGGTCCCGTCCCAACCATCACTATCGTCCCCAAAGAAATGACCTACCAATTTCCCGTATCTATCAAATATGTTTACAATGGCATTGGGATATACCTCCGCTAATTTGTCGATAATCCATGAGTCATGAATACCATCTCCATTTGGCGTGAAGAATTCTGGAATAGTAATTTCTGGCGGATTCAGTGAAAATTGGAAAGAGGATGTACATCCGTTATTGTCTACTACATTAATAATGTGAGATCCAAAGGCCAAATTCTTAATGATGTCAGAATTCGTTAAAGTGTTCTTATTCCCATCCATCCAATAGGTGAATACTCCCGTACCACTCTTATGATCGGTGATTACCTGACGATCACGGATACCCACAGAGTCCATTGACAAAATCTTCGGATTGGTAGTTACTACGACCGTGATTTCGTCTTGCGCTGTACACGTTCCTCGTGTCATATCCACTTTGTATGTTGTCGTTTCCAATGGTTCCGCTAAAATCTCTGCTGTAGTGACTGTATCCGTACTTCCATTCGTCGTCCATAGATATGTAGTGGCATCATACGACTTCGCTGTTATTTTCGAAGAGAATCCCTCACAGATTGTGTTTGTTCCGTCAATAGTACCTTTCAACGATTCATCTACCTTGACACTAACTTGATAGGGTTTCTCACAAGATTCGTTGTGGGCACTCAAATGGTAGGTGTAGGTCGACTGATGCCCTTCTTCCGAATTGAATTTTGGCTGAACCGTCACTCTTTCGCTATTGGTCTCTGTCATTATGGTTGGATCTGATTGCCACTCGATAGTTGTACCAACTGGTTTTATGTCGGTTATTACCAATTCAGTCTCTTCGCCCTCACATATCGTCGGTTCTTCAGGTAACGTCACATTGATGGTTCCAGTTACTTTTAGATTTCCTATTTCTGTTGTGTCCACGCAACCTTTGCGATTCGCTTCCACCGTATAGTGACCACTGTTTTCGGCAACCGCTTCGTTGATTGTGTACGACAATGATGTCAATCCGTCGATGGCGACATCGTCTTTCTTCCATGCGATGGAATAGTCTATTCCTGCTATCGGCGTAACCATAACGGATGATGTGAACTTATCGCCCTCACATAATCCTAGCGCTGGTGTTGTGTTGGACAAATTGATTTGTGCGTCTACCAATTTGAATGTGATACTGGTAGGACAACCGTTCGTGAAGGTCATTTTATAAACTCCAGCTTCTGACATTGTGAACGGAACGGTGGAGATGGAGGCTCCGGATGGTGTTGTCAGTTGATAATCCCCGTTCCCTTCATAGGCGGGAGTGATTGTAACATTGCCACCGCAATAATAATATTCTTCGGAAGTCAATGAATTCGTATAGACCTTCGTTGGTAACTGTGTATTGGTAGGATCTGAGATTGTTAATGTGCCGACAATCGGACCTTCACCCAAAATGACCTCAACATTCGACACCTCGCTACAAGACCCTGCCGACACTGTCAAAGAGTAAGGAAAATGGTCTCCGTAGTTGCCACCGATGAATTTTCGGGTTACAAATTCAGCCGTATTGCCATTGTCACCACCGTCTCCTGTCCATGCGTATTTGATTTCCGAAGAGACGTTCGTCTTCACTTCGCAGGTCAATCTTGCAGACATGTCTGGACATGTTGACACGTTTTCCGTCAATACACTTAACGTATCAACCGTAACATTAATCTTTTCTATCGTTGATTTACAAAGTTCACCCGAATTAACCTTCGCGTCATAGGTGATTTGAACGCCATAAACGCCAGATTCCATTACTTTGGAAGAACTCATCGGAGAGGGGTTTTCTTCACCCTCAAAATATGTTTCCTTATAGTTCATACCTGACACTTCGTTTGTTAATGATACGGAAGATGCCAAGTCCACTTCGGTCTCACAAACAGTTGGAGGAGTGGAAACGGACAATATTGGGGTAGGGTAGACAATCACCTTTATTTCTTGTGCGGGACTTACGGCATTGGTCTTATCGTCTCTTTGCGCCACATAATAGGTGGTGGTCGTCACTTCTCCCGCAGGATTGGTCGTGGCATTCCCTTGTAATGTATAGGAGTCACCTTCCGTGCCGGGGTCGGTGGTAGAGCTTGGTTTCGTTGTTCCGTACCAGATCAGCGTGTAATCTTCCTCTGCCTTGTTGGCGCTGGTCTGAGGATTCCTTTTTGCCGTTAGGTTTGCCAATGCTTCACCTTCACAGTAGAGTACATTTGCCACAATCGGAGGAAGGGCGTCACTAATTGTCACTGTGATGGTTGAAAGTTCGCTCTTACAGTCTGTCGCATTGTCCACACGGTATACGTCATATCTGATATTCTTCGTGTTACCGTTCAGATCATTAACATTGAATATGGGTTGTGGAACTTTATTCTGGAAGTCGTTTGTCCCTTCTAAAGCGTAGTAGTAGGTATAGCCTGATTCTTCCACCCAATTCTTCGTGGTGATGGCAGGGAATGTTTTATTGTCACTTGCCACTTCTGCCGCGACGAATGACACTGTAGCATCCCCAGGAACGCTCGTGAAGTTGACGGTAACCGTCAATGTTGTCTCTTCGCTTTCACACTCTTCTCCGCTCGACATCTTATAGTATTGTTTAGCTGAATAAGTATAGGTGGTTTTGTCGTTAACTTCTGTGTTTGGTGTGAAGGTTGTATTGGTGGTCTCTCCATCAGTCCATACTAATCTATCTGCCATTAAAAAGTTCGTTTCATCCTTCGTCAGTTGAGTTGTCAATGGAGATGCGATGTCTCCCACGCAGTAATCTGAGACCGGATCAACCGCAGGTGCTGGCACATCATATATAGTCACTTTGATTGGCATACGGGAACTTTCGTTACTCGTACTGTTCACATCACGTTGAGAGACATAGTAGGTAGTGTCACCAGCTGTGGTAGTCGAAATGGCAGGTGGGGTCGTGTTACCCGTTCCACCTGTCTGTGCGTCATACCAAACCAGTTCGTAAGTCTTATTCGGATCCATTTGATTGATTATGACATTCTTTGTCAAATCCGCCGGTGTGGAGTTCAAACAATAAACCGTATCCGATACGAAAGGTGCAGGCGAGCCCAATATCATTACTGTCAATTTCGTTAATTCGCTTTGACAGGTGGTCCCGTCAGGATTATTGATTTGTTGGAATACCCAATAATAATATGTCTCATCCGTCGTGGATGTCGGATTTTCCATACTAGGCGTCGGCGTGGACGAAGAAGCGCCTGCCGTTGAGTTAGGTTCTGTTTCGTCTTTAAACTGACCCAACCACATGATTGTTCCATCGGTTGTCTTTCCAGTCACGGCATCCGCCTTGTGTGTTAGAATGTCTGTGATAGGTTCTGTTTTCAGATATTGCACGGTGGAGGTGGTCAGTTTTGCAGGACTCTCGTAGAAATCAGCGGATATGCTTCCTTCTGCACTGGAGCAATAATCGGTGGCTGTGGCGGTAACTGTCAATAGACCTGCTTCGGCTGCAGTTGAGATGTCGAAAGTTTTGTCTGTTTTTGCGTTTCCCCATTGCACGGATGCTGTTTCTGGGGTCGTTTCCACGCTTATTGTTGTCTTGTCGCAAATTGGCTCGGCCGATGGTTTCACTACTGCCGTTGGCTTGGCTTTGAACACGATATGGGAGGTGTCGAAACAACCCTCTGCGCTTGTCACTTTGTAGTAATAAGTATATGGGTCAAGGTTACCTGTGAGAGTGGATAAATCTGTGGTGGCTGGTGTGCTCATCGCCTTGTCGGTATACCAGTCAATCGACAATTGGTCATCCACAGGATTCGGTAGGGAAGGGATGGTTGTCGCCTCTGGTGATTTTGGGGTGGGATCAGAGACTGTTGCGCAGAAATCAGCTACCGTACCGTCCAAATGCACAGAAGGAATTTCGTTCACGGTGACAACATACTTTTTCACATCCGAGCGGCACAGCGTCGTATTATCTTTCAAAACATAATAGAATGTTTGAGTAGAATTATTTGCCGGCAAAGTGGATATGACGGGTTCTGCTGAAGTTGTCAACGTATCCTCGTCCGTGTACCAAATAATATTGTAATCGGTAATCTCTTTCTCTGGCTCATTTTCGAGTGCGCCTTCGCAGAATGGCTCCGGATTTTTTAAAGACTCGGTTGGCTTTTCAGATGCTATGACATGGATACTATCCCAAATCCAACAACTTTGACCGTCATCGCCAGGGAACTCGATGTCTTTCACCAACAGATAATACCAATCAGCGTCTTCCCAAGTCACATTGTAGGAAGTGGTTTCATCACCTGCGGTATAGCCACTTCCTGACTTTCCTGCTGCGTTTTTGGAACCTTTATGCCAAGAAGCTACATACTTGCGAGGCTCATCATCCGGACCAACTGAGATACCCATCACTGTGGAATCGGTTGGCGCAAATGGCTTAGTGGTCAGTTGGGCAATCTCACCAGGACATAGCGTCACCTCCTTTTCGTTCGTTGAATTGGTTTTGACAATTGTCGAAGGGTCAGCTGAGATAATCGTAGCCTCCTTCACTTTCTCACAAGCTGCGCAGTTCAAACCTGCAATCACAGGTATGGTGGAGATGGAGATCTTACGACAAGGGGAGAATGCGGATGCCTTTTTCCATGATTGGTCGGCAATCAAATCTGAATATTCTCCGACGACCACACGGAAATAGATGCGTTTCTCATGTTTAGGATCATCGTCCAATTGGGAGAAAATCTTGTCCCAATACTCTTCTACCGACACATTGAAAGAGTCCGTTTCTACTACCTCTTCCTGATGAAGTGTATTCCATGTGATAGGGTTGGCGTCACTTTCCGTAGATGGGTCTTGGAAGGTATATTGGTAGACGTAACCTACCTTTTTATTTGGATCGATGGTGCCGTCACTTGAATATAAATAGAATTTCTTAACCGCATCGGAGGTTATGGAGGTAAGTGTTAATACATCCTTTGTACATAGGTCGAGGAGATCCTTTCCGGTGCTGACTGATGATTCCATGTTCACATCAGGAGGTGTACAAACTTGGAATACAATATTGTCTATTCCATAGTCACGAGTGAGGCTAGTAATAGGAGTGTTATCCGCTTTATAACCATAGTGTCTCACCTTCATTTTGACTGTGACTTCTTTTGCGCCATTCACATCTTCTGACTTTATCTCAAATGAGTTACCACCTGCATGTTGCCATCCTTCTGCTCCATTCTCGAAATATTTAAATTCACTTTGGAGTGTTTTCCCATTGTGTTCCAAAAGCACCTCTATGGAACCTGGCCACTCTGAGATAGAGGCAAAGTCTGCGCCGAAAGTGATCTTCTTTCCTGTACAAATGTGGTCTATGTCAATCTCGAAGAAGTCATCTTGCGAACCATCATCGTTGAGGTCAAACTGAAGCATTCCTCCTGTTTCAGTTCCGGAATTATCATTAGGCACGCCTTGTTCGTAACCTGCAGCCTTGGAAACGAAATATACTTCATGGTCCCATAATTCACTTTTACCTTCATCGCCGGCAAAGGGTACAGACAAATGTGCGCCATTAGCGATAATGTTATAAGCCTTGACGAAAGGAATTTTTTCCTGAGTTGGATGTGATCGAGCCGTGTGGACTTGACCAGCGGGGATTGTCTCCGTATGAGTGATGCCATACCTGTCAGTCCACTCGTAGGAATTATCCGAAGTAAAGGTGCCGAAATCGTCATAGAACAAGTTGGTCATACCCATAGGCTTACCGTTGTTTTCGCAGCACGTCTTGGAATGGACCAATAGTGTGTCCCACCCAGCAGAAGTACAACCTGGCATTGTGACCCCCAGCGTGATAGAATAATCAGTTTCTGCTGAATCAGGTACAAAGTTGAAACTCATTTCTGAGGATTCCTGACCCGTTATCGATTCCTTCCATTCAAATGTTGTGCCTTTAGGGTAACTTTGTTTCGTGGTTATACGCAATGGTTGTTCCGGACAAGGGTTACCAGTGGTTGAAATCAGCGGTTTCAACGATCCAGTCACCTTTATGTCATCAATACCGATTGGGATTTGGAAACAATCACTCGCACGATAGAAATAGAAGGTGATGCTACCAGATGCCGGAACAGTTGTTGGATAGGTAATTGTCGTTGACTCTCCAAAACCAACCGTTTTAGTGACGGCATTTTCCAAACTAGTTTCCTGAATAGCATTATTGTATCCCGTGTTGAATTCTATATTCTTTGTATTTGAAACCACACCAAATGTTAATAAATTATCACCTGTGATTTTCCCCGCTTCATATTTATATTTGGTGATGAAATCTCCCATCGTTTTGGCTCCCGCACCAGTTCCACACACATTTGTAGCAAGATGATCGAAATAGGTAGGATCCAATAGATTGCATAGCGTAAAAGACAACTCAATTTGTGTCCCTGGATTTAATCCATATAACGAATAGGTAAGAATCGGACAATTTTTTGATGAACCGATGTTGACAAACATGTTATTGGGCTCTTTATTCGCCTTACAAAAAGAATGGATGAGTTTGGGTTGGGCAGTGACGATTGAGTAGCCGTATTGATAGCCTCCGTTTTTTTCTTCGGTATGTTGATGAAACAGCTTATCTATTCCAGTCAGATCGTTACTGGACTCACTAAAGAACAATCCGCCTATACCACCCTGTCTCACGTATTCAGGACCGATAAACATATCTGATTTGCAGAGTTTTGTCCAGTCAAGATCTTCGTCATACCATCCATCTTTGTCGGATGTCAACACTGGACAGCATAGGTCTGAACTGGTCTCAAAATCCGTACTGGCGACAACGCACTGAGCGTTTAGCGATGATATACCATTAAAAAAAAGCAGAGAGATTCCCCAAAAGAATCTTTTCAAGTGTTTATCACAATACCCCATTGTTATTTAGTTAGTATTAGCTGATTTTATTGATATAAATATACGTTTTGAGGTGTGACCTCATTTTGACCGCTAATATAGTTCATTTTGATTTCATAGCAGTTTATATGTCGAATAATTCTGCAAAAATAGTTTCTTCCTTTCTTATAATTCGTGTTAGTATATTGGGAAAAAGGAAGTTTCTCTGATACTTGGAAACTGCTTGAAATTTTCACGAAAAAGTTTCTTATTGGTCTTTTTATGGATACATTTTGTCTGTTTTAATCATTCTCTCAGTCACAAAGGAACCCCATTGTTTCTATCGGAAATAATTAATAGCTCTTTTCACTTTTGTGACTGATTTTATTTCCTAACGGGAAATCTTATTCATGATTTCTACCCACATCTTATTCATAGCGGGACAGCTGTTGTCTTACGCCTTTAGGCGTTTAATGTAGGTGGGGAATTACGAGACCATCCTTGATTCGATTTCCATTAGGGAATCAACATCGTGGGAAATCAGTCAAAATGGGGGGCGTATTTAAAATATCCGAAAAAGTCTCTTATGAAAAATCTCCGATTAAAAATTACCAGTTTTTATTCAGAAAGTAATTTTTTCAACTCTTCATTCCAATCGAGCAATGGTAATTTCTCTTTTAATGCTTGCAGATTGGTCAATGTGTTTGCTTTAAATTCTTGATAAACTTTGCTTTGCGGATTATATGGACGATGGTTGATCGCATCTATGATTTTGCGCACCTCTTTCATTTCTTCCGTCGTTTTGTCTGAGATTCTGCAGTCTCGGAATTTTTCCCATATGTATTCTATGGCTAATTCGTTCGGATGTATCAGGTCTTCCGCATAGAACCTGTAGTCGCGCAGTTCGTCCATCATGATTTCGTAGGCTGGGAAATAGTGGGTGGACGGATTCTCCTGAAGAATATTGTCGACGGCTAATAGTAATGTCGCTTTGCTGATTTGGTTGCCGTGTGCGCCGTCTTTCCAATGGCGGATGGGGCTTACGGTGAAGGTGACTGAGATGTTCGGGTTGATAGTCTGTACCGTCTCTATGATTTTTTGAAGCGTTTGGGTCGCTTCTTCCTCGCTCAATCTCTTGCGAACGAATCTTCCGCTTGGCTCTTTATGGCAATTCGCGACGATGAGTCCATTCGCTGCGTATTCATACACCCAGGCTGTCCCTAATGTGATGAAGAGATGGGTGGCTTCCTTCATGAATTCATGGCTTTGCGCCAATTGGTGATTTGCGTTCTCAAGGTATGTTTCCGCATCCAGTCTTGCGAATTTGCTATGAAGGTGAAAACTGTTCCAAACGTCGTCCCTACAAAAGAGATCTTCTTTGACGAATGGATTATATGAGACGATTCTTTCTATGGTTTGTAGGATGGAACATGGGTTGAAGAGAATGCCGAGTGGATTGTTCGAGACGTTGAATTTCAGCTGCGATAGTTTTTCCCCTATGTTCTCAGAAAAACAGGAGCCGAACATCATGATCTTACTTTCGTAAGAGATGTCCGCCTCCCGTTCGATTTTTATTTCTGTGCTAAGACGCATATCCGTTATTCTCCGGACATCGCTTTGAACAATTCCTCTACTTTAGGACTGAGGATGATTTCCGTACGTCGGTTCTTCGCTCTAGCCTCTGGTGTGTTGGCTTTGTCGACAGGAACATATTCTGCACGACCGGTGGCGGAGATTTGTGAAGGATTCACGTTCTTGTTGCTGATGAGGATGCGGACGATTGCGGTGGCGCGTTTCACGCTAAGATCCCAGTTGTCCTCCACGTTTCCGTTCCCTTTGTAAGGAACGTCGTCGGTATGTCCTTCGATGACGATATTGATGTCTTTGTTGTCGGCGATGAAGTTGGAAAGCTTGTTCAATGCGTTCACACCCTTAGGGTCAACATCCCATTTGCCTGACTTGAAGAGAAGTTTTTCGTCGAGGGAGACGTAAACTTTACCGTCTTTATTGACCACTTCAATACCATTCCCTTCGTAACCTTTCAAAGCGTCGGAAACTTTCTTCTTCAGGTTCTTCATCATGCTATCTTGTTTGCTGACGATTTTTTGAAGTTCAGCCAAGTTTTTTTCTTTCTCCTTCAGACTTTTTTCAGACTTATCTAAAGCATCCTCTCTTGCTTGGAGTTTCTCCTGCGATTTTTGCAAGTCAGCGAGAAGTTTTTTTATTTCCTTGTCGCTGGATGCGCTTGTGGAGGTGAGACGGTCGGACAATTGTTGGTTAAGCTTTTTCAGGTCTCCGTTTTCCATTTGCAGTTGGTGTAAGGCTTTAGATCTTGATATGGAGTCTTCCAACAACATACCTAACTTGTCATGGGTCGCTGTGGAATCGTGTTTCAGACTGGCGAGGGATTTGTTGGCTTTTTCCAACTCTTCACCGCATAGTTTGTTGCTTTGCTCACATTTCGTCAAATCGGACAAAGCTTGGTTGAGTGTCTTCTTCGATGCGCAAGAACCTAGCATCGCACCCATTAGCATAAATAAGAATACTTTTTTCATATTGTTTTTTCTTTATGTTCTTTCGCAAATTTAAAATTTTTTTAATTTTGTGAAAACGATAAAACAAATTATTTATGAACATTCGAGTAGGACAAGGTTATGATGTGCACCAGTTTGCGGATAATCGCGAATTGTGGCTTGGAGGAATCCGTATTCCGAGTGAGAAAGGTTTGTTGGGTCATTCAGATGCCGACGTGTTGATTCATGCGATTTGTGACGCGTTGTTGGGCGCCGCCCATTTGCGTGATATCGGTTATCATTTTCCGGACACGTCCGCCTCGTATGAGAACATAGATAGTAAGATACTTTTGAAGAAGGTTGTCGCTATGTTAGCGGAGAACAAATTCGCCATCGTGAATGTGGATTCGATCGTGTGCGCACAAGCGCCGAAATTGAGTCCTTATATTGATCAGATGTCTGAATGTCTTGCGGGTGTGATGGGGGTCGATTCGGATAGTGTCTCCGTAAAAGCCACAACGACAGAACATTTAGGTTTTGTTGGAAGGAAAGAGGGTATTGCGGCTTATGCTACGGTTTTGATTGAAAAGATGTGAAAATTAGTTCCTTAATATGAAAAATGCGGAATCCTTTATAGGAGTTCCGCATTTTTTTGCGATTAATATTAAGTTATTGGTTGTATTTTCCCAATAAAGTTTCCGCTTCATCCAAAGTGTCTTGTATGGATTCCGTCAGTTTGTGGAATTTTTTCTTGCTAATTTCCTTCTCGTAGTTATCGTTCCTCTCAAGAATGGTTAGCGTCTCTACGATTTCTTTCTTTTGAATGGTACGGAAGAGCGGTAACATTTTATGAGCGAAATGATGCACATCTTTACTACTCTTATCATCCCAAGCTTTCTTTAGTTCGTTCAAGTTGGAAAGGCTTTCTTGTATGAAAGACTTGAGAATCATTACTTCGGATTCCTTATCACCGCAAGCATAATTGAGTAAACCGCTGAACGGAGATGTTTGGTTTTGATTAGCAGATTCTTCTTTCTCATCTTTCTCATCCGTTGATTCTAAGTTTTTCCCCCTCACTTGCTTTTTAATCGTTTCGGTTAATTGTTGTGCGGTGAATGGTTTGCATATGAATCCGTTGAAACCTTGTTCCTTGATGCTCTCTTCTGATATGTCGGCTCTTGCGGAGAGTGCGATAATCGGCAACGAGTCTGAATTTGTGATTTGTGGAGATTGACGGATGAGTTTCACGAATTCGAATCCGTTGATGCTTGGCATTTGGATGTCGGTCAACACAATGTCAATCGTTTCGTTCTCCATGATTTTCAGAGCCTCTGTTGGATCTTTTTGGGTATGGACAACCATCTCGTTGTTGTGTCCGAGCACTTCGGATATGAGTGTGAGTTGAATTTCGTCATCATCTAATACCAATACGTTGATTGGAGAATCCTCTTCTCCGTCGAAGATTTCATCCTTTTCGTCGTTTCTGTCTAGACGGAGAGTGATGGTAAAGGTGGAACCTTCATTCAGTTTGCTTTTTATGTCAATATCACCATCGAATAGGTTCACAAGTCTGCTGACGATGCTAAGGCCTAAACCTGAACCTTCTTGTTGGGAGTGGTCTTCTCGGATGACGCGCTCATATTCTTCAAAGATATTCTCTTGATTTTCCTTGCTGATTCCGATACCTGTGTCTGAAACTTTGATGGTAAGCACGTCGAACGCCTCCTCCTGAGCTACATCTGCCGATATGCAAACCTTTCCCTCTTCAGTGAATTTTATCGCATTGGATACTAGATTATTGCATATCTGTTGTATTCTGACTACGTCACCTCTCACTTTCCCAGGGTATCCGGTCACCTCCTTCTCCAATGCGATGTTTTTCTTTTGGGCTATAGGTTCGAAACTGATGAAAATCTCCTCTATCATTTCGTTCACTGAAAACAATTCTGGTTGAAGAATTATTTTACAATGCTCCAATTTATTGGAATCCAATATATTAGTGATGAGTTGAAGCGTTTGATTAGAGGATTTCCTCATGTTAGAAAGATAATATTGTTGTTTCTCTGTCAGGGAAGTATTACCCAATAATTCCATGTAGCCGATAGCGGAACCCATAGGCGCTTTCATGTCATGGGTGAGGCTGATCATCATTTTTTCCTGTTGGATATTCTTTTCCTCCAGTTTTTTCCTCAAAGCTTTGCTTCTGCTAACGTCGTTGAAGAGAAGCCAGCAGAAGAAGAGGATGACGACAATCGAAAGGATGGTGATGTAACGGAGTGTCTCTGCTGTTTGTGATAGGGTGACGTTTCGTCTGGCTTTTGCTTGTTGCATGGAGAGCCTATTGTCGAATTCAATCTTCCCGAGAATGGATTTCGTCTCCCTGGTGATTTCGTTGTTGTTGATTCTTAATGTGCTGATTTTTTGCATGATAGCCCTGTCTGTCCTAAGCTTTTCATTGCGGATTTTCAGCTTAATATCGTCGAGGATGCTTTGCGCCGTATCGGCTGGGTTGTAATACATCGAGAGGGAGTCCATCCATTGTTCGGCAGTTCCCATTGTCGTGATTGTTGTGTCAGAAGGACCTCCGTTTTTGGAAAAAGCCTCCGCCAATCTTTGAAAAAAGTTGCCTTTTTTCCCATGTCTTTTTTGAATAATGGTGTCTTGCTTGATGGAGGAACTCTTGCTTTTAGAACCGAAATTTTTCAGTGAGTCTTCCATGAGCATGGTGCGGATGTTCGCTTTGTAGAGCTTTTCAAGATTATCCTTGTTTGTCAGCTTTACAAGTTCGTTAAGGTTCTCCTCTTTCTTTTTCAGCAAGCCGGAGACACTGTCAATGGATTGGATTTGGTAAGCGTCGGTCAGAAGGCTTTTAAGCGTGTCCATATGACTTTGCGCCACAGCGACTTTTTCCTTGTAAAGGATGAAATCTGTGGTGTCTACCATCATCGGTCCGATAAGGTTTTCCGCATTAAGTAAGTCTGTTAGGATAGTGTTTACCAACTCCTCTTGTTGTTGGTAAGCATTCTGTTGCCCTATTTCGTCGGTAATCGCTTCGGTGTTGCGGTATACGAAATAGATACTTCCGACACCAATGCCGATGAGGATTAAATAACTGACTACTATCCTTATAATGGTCCGTTTTTCCTTCTCTTTCTCCATTATTCCATGTTGTAATGTTTCATCTTATTGTATAGCGTTTTCCTGTCGATTTTAAGCATGATTGCGGCCTTGCTCTTGTTATTGTTGCACACTTCGAGCGCCTTCATGATTTTACGTTTTTCGTATTCCTCGTTGTGAAGCGCTGCATTGTCGCTTAGATCGCCGGATTCTCCAATGATTTCGTCAGGGAGTTGGTTGGCTTTGATGTATTTGTCTTCGCAAAGCATGGCGGCTCTTTTGATTACGCTTTTCATTTGGCGTAAATTGCCTGTCCATTGGCATTTGTTTAGTATCTCCATGCTCTCTTCGTCGAAACCGATGATTTTTTTGCCCAATTCGTCGTTTGCCTCTTCGAGAAAACTCTCGGCGAATAGAGGAATGTCTTCGTTTCTCTCCCTAAGGCTAGGTACTTGTAAAGACACTTCGTTGAGGAATCTGTGGAGGTTTTCGCTGAATTTGTTCTCGCGGATTAGTCTGTATAAGTTCTCGCTGGAAGATGCGATGACTCTAATGTTGACTTCTTTCTCGGAGATGCCACCTAGTGGTTTCATCCTCTTTGCTTTCAGTTCTAAAAGCAATTGTTCTTGTATGTTTATCGGAAGTGCGTCCACATCTTCCAAATAAAGTATACCTCCTACGGAATCGGATAACATACCGGGCTCATCCTTTTGGACGGATGAACAGCCGAATAATTTGGTGGCTATGTCCGTTTCAGGAATCTCTTTACAATTAACTTTAACGTAGGCGTTGTCTTTCCTCGAACTCTTTTGATGGATCATTTTGGCTACTTGACTTTTCCCGGTTCCCGGTTCTCCGCTGATGAGCACTGTCATTTCGGTGGAGGCTACACGGTTGATCATTTCTGCCAAACGTTTAGAGGCAAGACTGTTCCCGTTGATGTATAACACGCCTTTTTTGACGTTCTTATCCATTTCGGCTTCTTGTTGTTTCATGACCTCAGTCATTTTTTCGAACAACATTTCTGGTTTGATAGGTTTCGGTATATAATCCTTCGCTCCGATTTTCATGCATTCTACAGCGCTCTGAATTTCCGCATACCCAGTTAGAATAATGAATGGAGTTCCTATTTTTCTAGTTTTCGCCCATTTGAGCAAGTTCATTCCGTCGTCGTCGGGAAGTCGTAAATCGGATAATATGATATCATATTTTGTTGAAGTCATTTTTACTTTCGCGTCTCCGACTGTCGATGAACTTTCTACTGTAAACCCCTGCTTGCCGAGCCATGTTCTGAGCATTAAGCAAAAGGTCAGATCGTCTTCCACAATTAAAATTTTCTTCATATTCAATTCTTTTTTTCTGATACGTCCGCAAATTTAATTAAAGAAACGGAATTCTTTTGGTATATTTTTAAAAAATGTCGATATTTGCACTTATGATTCCGATGATAATTAAAGGTTTGATAATAGGTGTCATCGTTTCCGCACCTGTCGGTCCAATGGGTATATTATGTATTCAGCGAACTTTGAATGGCGGGAGGGCGCATGGCATTTCCACTGCATTAGGAGCCACGGCATCCGATTTGTTGTACGCTATCATTGCGGCCTTTAGTATGTCGATGGTTGTCGATTTTATTGATTCTCATCGTCTTATGCTTCAGATAATTGGGTCGGTCATCGTCTTTGTTTTCGGTTTTTACACTTATGCGACGAATCCGGTCTCTAAATTGAAAAAGATGCGTGGGGGAAATCAAAATTATATTCAGGAATTCATATCTTCTTTTTTGTTGACAGTAACAAATCCGTTAGTTGTATTTCTTTTTATCGCTTTGTTCGCCAAATATTCTTATCTTACAGACGAAACTGAATTGGTGGATGTCATTTTGGGTATCTTCTGCATTATGTTAGGTGCTTGCTTTTGGTGGACGATTCTTGTTGGAGTTGTCAGTCATTTTCGGGATAGATTCAACTTGCGCGGATTGTATGTCATCAATAGAAGCACAGGTGTTTTGCTGATGGTCATCGCCTTTTTCAGCATTGTCTATTTCATTTATACAGAGGCGGTCGCCTAATCTATTTCAACGTTTCGCTTATGAGTGTCATGAAAGCAGTTTTTGTAGAGAGTAATT
>CALCUH010000062.1 GCA_937907165.1 uncultured Bacteroidales bacterium
TAATATGAAATATATTTATATTCTTCATAATATTCATTAATAACAAGAAAACAGTCTTTTGCTTTTACAATATACCCAGTCTCTTCTTCAACTTCACGCTCAACACATTCTTCTAATGTTTCATTTTGTTCTAATCCACCACCAGGTATCATGTACATATTATATTTTTTTAACAATGACAATACTATTTTATTATTTGAAAAACATATTCCTCTACAAGCTATTCTTATCTTAGTGAATTCTTTATATCTATTATCACCAAATATATTAATTTCTTTCATATAAACTCCTTAATAACATTATAATTCATTATATAATATGATGCAATTAAATTCAATTTTAAAAGCACTTGTAAAAGTAATAGATAAAAAGCTGTCAAGGATTATGGTGAAAAGTCATTATCACTATAAAACTTAACAGCTTTATATTTTATTTATATTCTGTAGAATCTACTACATATTCTTCTTTTACAATACTTCCACCGAATAATGCTCTATCAACTGCTTCTTCAATTTCTCTTTGCATTTCATCGGTAATATGTTCATGAGTATCTGCATTCCATGTAATACTTGTATCATCAGCGTAATCATTGAATGTATAATTAACACCTTTAACACTTCTACCATATAGTCTTCCATAATGACATAGTGCAGCAACATAAGTTCCTATTGCTGATGGATGTTGATTACTTAGTGATGCATATAATAATGCTTTATTGTCTAAATGATTTTCATAAATGTATCTAAATGCAGTACCAACTGGTGAAGTAGTAATACCTAATTCAATAGCTATTGCTTCATAAGCTCTAGTTAACAATTGAGTCATTTCTTCACTATCTTTACAACTTAAACTAGATAATTGACTATGTCCATCCGGAACAGCCCATGTAGCATACATAATACATGTTGTGCCTTTAGCTGTGAAAAAGTCATATAAAGTTCTTGTTGAAACAAAGAAATCTGACCATTAAAGGAGCGAGAAAAGCCTTGGAGGAAGATCGAAGTCAAGTGGAACGTACTTACGAGGCGGTAAAAAGATTGGAAGCCTTGAAGAAAGAGATCGGACAGCTGAAATCCGAGTTCGGAGTGCTGCTGAAAAGAACCATTTCAATAGAAGAGTTATGATAGGTCTAACTGAGATATTGGAGATCATCGGTACTTTCGCTTTTGCCATCAGCGGTATCCGTTTGGCGGCGAAAAAGGATTTCGATTTGTTTGGCGCATATGTGGTCGGACTGGTTACGGCCATCGGAGGCGGAACCATTCGTGATTTGTGCATCGGTCAACCTCCGTTTTGGATGTTGAATTCCAGTTACCTGATTTGGTCGGGAGTCGCTTTGATTTTCGTCATCGTTTTCCGTAAACACCTCATTCGCCTAAACAATACATTCTTTATATTCGATACGATCGGTCTGGCCCTGTTCACTGTGGTTGGCATGGAAAAAACATTGGCGGCGGGTTATGATTTCTGGGTGGCCATTATGATGGGCTGTATTACGGGCGCCGCGGGTGGTGTGTTCCGTGATATCTTTATCAACGAGATTCCCCTCATATTTAGGAAGGAAATTTATGCGGTCGCTTGTATCATTGGCGGCTTCGTTTACTATGTCGGGTGTAAGTTGGGTGTGGATGTCTCCGTCACACAAATCCTTTGTGCCCTTAGCGTCGCGCTGACCCGAATCATCGCTGTGAAATTTAAAATCGGTTTGCCGCATATTAAGGGGGAAACGGAGTGAAAGTTAAGAGTTAAGAATTAAGAATTAAGAGTTCTTTTGTGGTATAGCTTTCCTATCTTCGCTACTATATTGGAAAACGAAATCGGATGATTGTGTTATGGATTTCGTCGCTATGAATTTGTTTGTCTGATTTTATGATTTTTTTAATGTTTAATATGTGGGTAATCCGAAAAAAAACATTATATTTACCACGTTTTTTAACGCATAAATTATTACGGAAATGAGAAAACTATTTACACTAACTGCAGCTATGCTACTTGCGGCTGGTTGTTTTGCGCAATACAGCTTGTCGTACAAGGCAAATCAGCTTCGTATCGGCGATTACCGCAATATGAAGCAAATCGAATATCAGGAGCAAGGTCCTGCCGGTGCCAACCAATATTGGGATTTCTCCAAGGCAAAGGTGCTTAAGGATATGTACATCGATCAACAAGAAGACCTCAACGCGATTGCCGAGGAGGGTTACAGACTTAGTTGCGACGAGGGCGGAACCAAGCATACATTATTCGAGATCACTAAGTCCGAAAAGAGATATTTCGGTATGATCACCCCTGGTGCTAAAATCGAGTTCAATCAACCGATCGTGGATTTGATGTTCCCGCTCTCTTATCAAGACACCAAGGCTGGTATCATGGATGGCGCTTACATTCCTAATAATGGAACACCGTCTCTCATCTCAGGTAACTATGTTACTACGGCTGATGCATGGGGAACACTCGTGTTACCGGACGGAAACACTTATCGCAACGTGTTGCGTGTGAAGGTGACGAAGGAATACAAACAAAAATTCGGAAAGGCTGAATACACGATCAACACTACTCGTTACCAATACTTCGCTGAGGGCGCTCGTTATCCGATCCTTATCGTCGTGGAGAGTGAGACTAAGTCTGATACGGGTTGTAAGTGTGGCGGTAAATACGCTGAGATGTTCATGGAGACTCCTGCCGTTTACGAGAACGATGCCATCAAGTCTGCTCCTAAGAACGGATTCGAGTATAGCGCTGACTTCAATTACTTGGCTTCTCCAAACCCATTCGGCGAGACCATCAACTTGGCGTTCACTTTGGGTGACGAGGCTAAAGTTACTGTAGATATCTTGGATATCAACGGCCGTCTCTTGAGTACGTTTATGAGCGAGCAATTGACCGCTGGTCAATACACTTATAATTTCAACGCTTCATTCTTGACTCCTGGTCAATATGCATTGCGCATCCAAGTGGGTGACAAGACATATACGAATGTGATGTTGAAAAACGAATAATCGTCTTTGTGACGTTTGGAAGAAGGAGACCTCAATGTGGGTCTCCTTTTTTTTGTGTGTTTTCCTTTTTTTTATGGACGAATTTTCGCAATTCTTTAAAATTTGTGAAAAAATGGTTATATATTTGCTCCGTAAAAGATAGAATAATAAAATGGGTTTATTACAAGAGAAATTATCAAAATACACCGAGCCGCAGAAGGTGAAGGCGTTGGGTGTATACCCTTATTTCAGAGTGATAGAGAGTGAACAAGATACAGAGGTCACCATGAATGGTAAAAAGGTGCTGATGTTCGGTTCTAATAGCTATCTTGGATTAACAAATCATCCTAAAATTAAAGAGGCCGCTATAGAGGCCACGAAAAAATATGGTTCCGGCTGTGCTGGTTCTCGCTTTTTGAACGGTACGCTCGATATCCATGTCGAGTTGGAAAACAAATTGGCTGAGTTTGTCGGGAAAGAGGAGGCTTTGATATTCTCCGCTGGTTTTAATGTTAATATGGGTGTCGTCTCCATGTTGACCGGACGTGAGGATTATCTGATATTCGACGAGTTGGACCATGCCTCCATCATGGCGGGTAAGCAAATGTCTTTTTCCAAGACGTTGAAGTTTAAACACAACGACATGGAGTCCTTGGAAAAGAAACTCCAAATGTGCGAACCTGATAAGGTGAAACTGATTGTTGTGGATGGCGTTTTCAGTATGGAAGGTGATGTCGCAAAGTTGCCTGAAATCGTATCTCTCTGCAAAAAATATAATGCGAATGTCTATGTTGACGAGGCGCATAGTTTGGGCGTGTTCGGTAAACAGGGACGCGGTATCTGCGACCACTTCGGCTTGACCAAGGATGTGGACGTCATCATGGGCACGTTCAGTAAGTCGCTCGCTTCCATCGGAGGCTTCTGCGCCGCTGATTCCAGCGTGATTAATTATCTCCGCCACAATGCGAGACCTTATATATTTAGCGCCAGCATCACACCTGCCGCTACCGCTTCTGTACTCGCCGCCCTTGAAATCATGAAGAGCGAGCCAGAGCGTATGGACCACCTTTGGAAAATTACAAAGATGGCTTTGGACGGATTCAGAAACTTGGGATTCGAGATCGGACATACCGAGACTCCTATCATCCCGCTCTTTATCCGCGACAACGAGAAGACGTTCCTCTTCACGAAACTCCTTTTCGAGGAGGGTATCTTCGTCAACCCTGTTGTAAGCCCTGCCGTTCCTTCTACAGATACGTTGGTGCGTTTCTCTCTTATGGCTACCCATACGGAGGAGCAGGTCGCTATCGCATTGGATAAAATCGGTAAGGTCGGAAAGAAATTGGGCATTATTGCCTAATCATTCCCTTTAGATATAGTGCGTCCCATACGTGTCTTGACAGGTATGGGCGCTTTTTGTAAAATATAAGAAACTGAAGAATATGAATTATTGGTTCGAATGTAAGGTCTCTTACACAAAGTTGGACGATTCCGGAAAGAATAAGAAGATGTCCGATATCTATTTGGTCGACGCCCTCTCATTTACCGAGGCGGAAAAACGCGTGACTGAGGAGGTTTCCCTTTTCGCCAGCGCTTACGAGAACGGCTTCACCATTGAGGGTATCAAGCATGTGAAGATCGGCGAGATATTTGGTGAGGACATCGAATGCGAGAAGTGGTTCAGATGCAAGGTGAACTTCGTGACCATCGATGAGGTTTCCGCTAAAGAGAGAAAGGTTTCCAGCGTGATGTTGGTGCATGCCGACGATATGCAGGAGGCTTTCAAAAACTTGAAGGAGGGTCTGAAGGACACGATTTCCGACAGCGACGTCGTGAGCATGACCGAGACTTCCATTGCGGATATCTTCCACTATAACGTACCTGCGTAATTTTATTAGCGAGGAGGGCATCATGTCATCCATTTCAGATAGAATAAAGGAAATCAATGGATCCTTGCCGCAAGGTACACGATTAGTCGCGGTCTCCAAATATCACCCCGTCGAGGCGATTATGTCAGCCTATGAGGCGGGACAACGCATCTTCGGAGAAAACAAGGTGCAGGAGGTCGTGGAGAAGAGGGAACAACTGCCTGCCGACATCGATTGGCATTTCATTGGTCATCTGCAGACCAATAAGGTGAAGCAGATTGTACCATTCGTCTCCCTGATCCATAGCGTTGATACGGAACATCTTCTGAAGGAGATAGACAAACAGACGGCCGCTTGTGGCCGCAATTCTGTCGACTGCCTTTTGGAAGTGCATGTGGCTAAGGAAGAAACTAAGTTCGGATTCAATCCTCAAGAGGTGATTGAATTATTCGCTTCCGGCGCTTCCGAACATTATGCCCATGTGCGTATCGTTGGGATCATGGGTATGGCTTCGCATGTGGACGATGAAGACGAAATCCGTGACGAATTCCGCACTTTGCATGATTTGTTCGAAGATGTGAAGAAAAATTACGCCCCTTGGTTCAGAGAACTCTCTATGGGAATGTCCGGCGACTACCACATCGCCATAGAGGAAGGAAGCACTCTCGTCCGTATAGGAACCTATATTTTCGGCGAGCGTCACTATTGATTTTTTTTCAGCCGCTCCGATCACAAGATGATTGGGGGCTGGAGACTTTCGAAAAGATACAACTGTTTATTTTCTACGTTTTTGAAAGGCTATGGATTTGCGTGTCCATAGCCTTTCTTTTTGTTTGACAACCTCTATGAGCTCTTTCATTGATATTAATATGTTTGATAATTAATAATTTAATGTTGATTTGTTGATTTGCTTTTAGTTGGTTTGTGGCGATAATTCCTTTCTTGCTTGCTGGCGTATAATTTTAATTGTTGACAAATCAGTTAGTTATCTTCCCATGATGAACATTTTGGCACAAAAATTTTTCGGGTGTGCAAAATAGAAGTAAATTTGCACAGTTTTAATTAAAATGAGTATTATGGCAAATGGTTTTGTTCAGTACTTTGAGAGAGCGATAACAGAGTTTTGGGAATTGAATGCGATGACTGATTATGTCACGAAAACCAATTTCACCTATCGCCAAGTGGGAGAAGAAGTTGCGAAGCTTCACATTCTTTTTGATGAGTTGAGTATTCAGAAAGATGATAAGATTGCGGTTGTTGGAAAAAACACGCCGCAGTGGGCTATCTCATTTATTGCTGCGGTTACATATGGCGCCGTTGTCGTGCCTATTCTTCAAGATTTCCATCCGAATGATGTGCAGCACATCATCAACCACTCCGAATCGAAACTTTTGTTTTTAAGCGATAACCAATGGGAAAATTTGGATGAAAATAAATTCCAGTTCATACGTGGTGTTTTCTCCATTTCTGACTTCCGTTGTATTTACCAGGCTCCTGGAGAGACTATCCAGATCGCCATGAAGCAATTGGACGCCAAGTATAAAGAGAAGTATCCGAATGGTTTGCGCAAGGAGGATGTCAAATATAGCACGAAGGATGACGAGGAACTTTCCATCATCAATTACACTTCGGGAACGACGGGTTATAGTAAGGGCGTGATGCTTACGGGTGAGAATCTATGCGGTAATCTTGATTTCTCAAGCACGACTAACCTTGTCGGAAAGGGGTATGAAATTCTTACATTCTTGCCATTGGCGCATGCCTATGGATGTGCGTTCGATTTCTTGGCTCAATTCGTGCACGGTGCGCACATCACATTCCTCAATAGAATTCCTAGCCCTAAGATTTTGTTGAAGGCTATGGAGGAGGTGAAGCCTACCGCCATATTCACTGTGCCGCTTATCATTGAGAAAATATATAAGAATAATATCGTGCCGAAGTTGAATAAGACTTCCATGAAGTTGGCTACGAGCATTCCTATCTTGTCCAGCAAGATCTATTCTGAAATCCGTAATACATTGGTGAAGACGTTCGGTGGTGAATTTAGGCAATTAATCATTGGAGGTGCGCCAATCAACAAAGAGGTGGAGGATTTCTTGCTCAAGATAAATTTCCCGTTTTCTGTCGGCTATGGCATGACCGAGTGCGGCCCGATCATCAGTTTTGACGAGTGTAAGGATTATGCTCCGCATTCCGCCGGTCGCGCTGTCGTAGGAATGGAAATCCGTATCAACTCGTCTGACCCTCAACATATTCCGGGGGAAATCCAGGTGAAGGGAAGAAATGTGATGATGGGTTATTTCAAGAACGAGGAGGCTACCGCCAATACATTCTCTAAAGATGGTTGGATGCGTACGGGCGATATCGGTATCATAGACAAGAACGGGTTCCTCTTCATCAAAGGACGTTGTAAGACGATGATTCTTGGTCCGAATGGCCAAAATATCTATCCGGAAGAGATCGAGTCGAAAATAAATAACTTGCCTTTCGTGACGGAGAGCATCGTTACACAGCGTAACGAGAAGTTGGTGGCGCTCGTCTATCCTGATTATGCGGCGATGGACGAGATGGGCATCCAACGTGCGGATTTGGATACTATCATGGATGAACAACGTAAGAAACTGAACGAGCAGCTCGCCGCTTATGAGGGCTTGTCTGCCATCATCATCCATCCGACGGAATTCGAAAAGACTCCTAAAAAGTCCATTAAAAGATATCTTTACGAGAATCTGTAATTGCTCTTATTCTTCGAACTTTTATTAACCTAAACACATAAAAAAATGCAGTATTACGAAGGATCTTTTAATCAATTATTGGAAAAATCAATTCGGGAGAATTGGGAATTGCCGGCCCTCACCAATTATGTCACGGGTGAGACTTATCTCTATAAGGATGTCGCTTCTGCCATCGAAGAGGTGCACATTCTTTTTAGGGAATTGGGTGTGCTCCCGAACGATAAAATTGCTTTGGTGGGCAAAAACACGCCTGAATGGGCTATCGTTTTTGCGGCTGCGGTTACTTATGGCGCCATTATTGTGCCTATCTTGCATAACTTCCCGTTGGATGACATCCATCATATTGTGAACCACTCGGAGTCGAAACTCCTTTTCGTGAGCGATAACTTGAAGGATCAGATTCAAGAGGATCATATCAAACGGGTGAAGTGTATTTACTGTTACACGGAAAAGTATTGCATCCATATGAGCATCAAGTCATTGATTCCTCAGAAGATTCAGGAACTGCGTGAGGCGCTGAAACAGAAATACCCGAACGGTATGACTCCGGACGACGTGAAGTATGTGGAGAGAAAACCGGATGACGTCTTTGCCATCAATTACACTTCCGGCACGACTGGATTCAGCAAGGGTGTGGTTCAAACGCATGATAATATTACCGGAAATATAGGTTTTGTCAGGGAAACTGGATTGACTGGCAAAGGTATGAGAATCCTCACCTTCCTGCCGCTTGCGCACGCTTACGGCTGTACACTCGATTTCTTGTCGCAAATCACCCATGGCGCGCATATCACATTCTTGATCAAATTGCCGGCTCCAAAGGTGTTGATCAAGGCGTTCGGTGACGTCCGACCGAATATGATCTTTACGGTTCCGTTGGTGGTGGAGAAGATATATCGTTCCGTGGCAGAGCCTATCTTGATGAGACATGCGGCTGAATTTTCCGAAGAGCAGATGGAAAAGGCCATCTATCCGAATGTCAGGGAGATGTTGGTGCAGTTGTTTGGCGGGGAATTCAAACAGGTGATCATCGGTGGCGCTCCTTTGAACGCCGATATCGAACAATATCTGGCTAAACTGAAGTTCCCGTTCGCCGTCGGTTATGGCATGACGGAGTGCGCTCCGTTGATCAGCTTCGTGAATCTCGACCGCTTTGTCACGAAATCCGTGGGTGTCGTTTTGCAGAATATGGAGGTGAAAGTCGATTCCCCGGATCAGGAGAATGTGGCTGGCGAAATCCTCGTCAGAGGTCAGAATGTCATGGCTGGATATTACAAGGATCCTGAAAATACCGCCGCAACCATCAATTCGGACGGATGGATGCATACGGGTGATATCGGTACTTTGTCGAAAGATAATTACCTTTTCATCAAGGGACGTTGCAAGACCATGATTTTGGGACCTTCCGGACAAAACATCTACCCGGAGGCATTGGAGGCTAAATTGAACAACTTACCTTTCGTTTCCGAGTGTCTTGTGATTCAGAGCGACGAAAAATTAGTTGCGCTTGTATACCCTGATTTCAAGGCGATGGATGAAATCAATATGGATCCTAAGGAGTTGAATCGTATCATGGAGGAGAACAAAAATAAGTTCAACAAACTGGTCGCTAATTACGAGCAGATCTCCGAGATACGCCTTTATCCGAATGAGTTCGAGAAGACGCCTAAGAAAAATATTAAACGTTATTTGTACGAAAATCGCAAGGACGCATGAGTCCGTTGATATGATAGGACAAGCGGGGCATTTTAGGTGCCTCGCTTTTTTTATGTGTTTTTCCTATCTTTTTTTATCTTTGTTATAGCAAGATAGAAACTAACGTAAATGATTTGAATATGGAGGAAGAAAATAGATTATATGGATTTATCAGGGATATCGCCGATAAACAGTTTGAGAAGAAGGAAAAAATCACCCGTGCGGATGTGGCGTCCATTCTCAAGGAGAAGTATCGAGTGGATTGCTCGGACGGCGCCGAAGTGAGCCGCATGGTTTATTGCGCCTATCTCAGCTTCGGTAACCTTGAATCTATCCGTTGGGCGATTGTCTCTAACGACGGAAGCATGAGTGTGGTGGATCAATATGAGTTGAATGCCCGCTTGGACGAGGGAAACGCGTCATCCGCTTTGCCTGTTGTGGAGAAGAGCCTTGGCGTGTCGCGTGATTTGCTTTCCGAAGCGAAGTCTTCCGCCGAAGATCTTTTGAAAATCGAGCTTGCTAAGGATGTCGCTTCTCTGCACAAATGGCTGCAAGGCACCTCGGCGATTGATGAGGTGCGGGAGAAGAGCTTTTCTTTGATGCGAAACTATGGAAAGATGGTGGATGGCTACAAGGCGGCCGAGTGTGGCGTGAGAAATGATATCCATGACTTTGTGGAGCTGCGCGCCGTCGTCAATTCCATTTTCTTGCAATATGCGAATGCGTTGGTGGATATCTTTGGCGATTCCATCAAGGTGGTGGCGCCGCAACTTTTCGATTTCGACAAGGTTGGGTATCTGGATGTCTCCGCCATGCAGAAACGGACGCAGTTTGAGTTCGATAAGCTGGATGAGAATTGTACGATGCTTTTAGGGGAAATCGCTTCGCATTTCAGTCAGACGGTCAATCAAATGCCTATGTGGCTGAAAATGAACCGTTCCGTTGGCCCTAAGGCTAGCTTGTATGGCTCTCTCGCGATGGGTGCAGTCTCTTACCTCAACCATTGGCTCGATGCGCAGGAGAAGTCTGTGCGTGTGCGTAACGAGTATGTTAAGCTGGAGCAGGGTGTGCTGAAGGATCGCCAGCAGATGAGCGGTGATTTGCTCCGTCTCGCTAAGATTCATAAGGTGATGAACGATTTGTATATTCCTTCCGCCTCTCTCTTTATGCGGCATGCGGACACTGTCCTGTCCGATGATTTGAAAGGATTGCTGGATAGCTTATACCAAGGTGACCTTGCCCCGCTGAAGAAGGAACGCGACGAGGCGTTGGCGCGTTGCAAGGCGTTGGAACGTAGTATCAATGATCATAACGAAAACATTTCTCTCTTTGATGCGCAATTGGTGGAGATGAAGGGAATGTTGGATTCCCAAAAGGATAACTATGACCAAGCTTTGGAGCGTAAGCCTGCTCGTCCGGGATTGATGAAACGTTTTCTTACGTTTGGTGTCGCGCAACGTGAATATGGCAGACGTCTCTTGGCGTGGGACGAGCATGACGGCCAATTGGTTTCCGCCTATCAAGATGCGCTGATGGATGTCGAGGAGGGGTCGGAGGACCGCGCGACTCACATCGCTCAACTGGAGAAGGACAAGCGAGAATATGAGGCTTGCAAGGCGAGGGTGGAGGAGTTGAACAAACTGATTGCCCAACGGTTGAACTCTTCTCCGCAACAGAAGGCGGAGGCGTTGAAGTATTTGAGGAATCTGTTGCCGCTGTTGCATGCGGGTAAGACGATTGTGGAGAGTAAATTGGACGATAGTCTGTTGGATGTTTATGTGCCTTCGCAAGTGGATGAGGTCTTGTCGCTGCCTGACGATGTGGAGCGTAATTTGCATGGCTTTGTCGCTAAGGTCTGCTCGGAGATTAAGGATTCGGGCGTCGACATTTCTCGCTCCGTCTTGCATGACTTTGGTCTATCTGAGGCTGAGATAACCGTTGAGTTGAGCCAGTCCGCCCTCTCCGCGGTGGAGAAAACTTCCGATTTGTTGAAGAACTGGAGTTACCTCCAGACGGAGCAAATGAAGACCCAATTGTCTGAAGCGGTTTTCAATGAGGAAATGGATCGTCTGAAGAAGGATTTCCGTTCCGCCATGTCGGATATCGATCAAAGGAACAAAGTGCTCGTGGAGGTCATGAAAAGGGCGAATACGGCGGCGGACAAGGATGAATTGCGCAAGGCGTTGGCTGATTTGGCTGGCTTGCCATGTGGTGAACTGACGGAAGAGGATTGGAACGATATATTGTCCGGAAAGAAGATATTGGAAATTTAGTATGTCTAATTACAGAAGGGAAAAGACAAGGGAGAAGTTTGGCTTCGATTCTGAGAAGGAGGTCGCTAAGGCTAAAGCTGCAAAATGTACGGCTGAGCAGGAACGCAAACGGAAGGCGATGCGTCGTGAAAGAATTGAATCAAACTCGCTCTATCGTGTATTAATCGGCGGGGCGATTGGCTTTGACATCTTAGATGCGGTTGTTGGTTTCATCGAGGGAGTGGGGGATTTGTTGTCTGGCGCCGTAGGTGTCGCCTACGTCTACCTGAGTTTATGCGTGGTGAGGTCGTTGAGGCTGACGATGGCGGTGCTGTGCGTCTCTTTGACCGATTTGTTGATCGGACTGATACCCGTGGCGGGAACGGTGGTCGACATCTTCTTCTGCGGTAGCTACATCAACCGCATGATGATTAAGGGCTTTGTGGAGGATGACAGAAAGGCGAAGCGTAGGGTGAACCTAATTTCCTCGGCGGGATTCATTGTGGTTGTAGGCCTGTTTTGGTTGGTGAAAACATTGATAGGACGTATGAACATTTAGAAGCGCTGAAATAGAAGGAGAGGAGAAAGTCCCTGTTGCGGGACATCTCTCCTCCTCCCTCTGATATTTTTCTTCTGAAGTTTTTTAGGATAGCGTCGGCTGAGACGCTGCGTCGTTGATAAGCATCTGAACTTAGAGGCTTGGAACATGAGGCATATTCCGACATTAGACAAAAGATTGTTCCTGTGATGTTTCCGCTTGCTGATTTTTGACGAGTTATGGCGTGCCTTTTATTATATTCGATGAAAGTTTGTGTTTTTGCTTTATTATCACTATATTTAAGAAAATAATTCTGTTTTTGTCGCCAGCCGTGCGTCTCTATTGTAAAGGCTCGGAGCTCGATGATGAGAAATCTTTGCCGGATTATCGGATGATGATGGCTATTTATTTGCTTAGGGATTGGGGCTGGAAAAGAACTAAACTGGAGCCGTCGAACGTGATGACTCAATGAAGAATGTTACTAATTTATGTAAGGAAGCGGGTGATAGTGGTGAAAGATGCGGGTGCTGAAATCTTGGCTTACGATGTGATAGGGCGTCTTGTCGCTCATTATGATGCGGCAAAACATGACTTTGTGGATGATTCGGTCCCGCACGTTGGTGTCTATGTCATCAGGTATGGTGATGTGGCGAAATGCGTCACGATTCCATGACGGGATTGCGTGCAAAAACACTTTTGTCCGAGATGTTAAATGAATAATTCTAAAAAAAGGAAATATGAAAACCGTTATTTGTAGAATTTGGGCTTTTATATGTTGCCTGATAATGGCGACAAGTGTATGTGGGGCAGTAGATGAGGAAGGTATCCCCCAACTAGTGGGTGATGGCTCCACCGAGAACCCATATCAAATCAAAAATGCCGACGATCTTTATTGGTTCGCCGAACATGTAAGCCAAAGTGGTAATGATAGTTCCTGCGCAATTCTTACAACCGACATAGTTGTTAATGCTAACGTGTTGAAAAAGAATGGTGAATTAAACGGTGACAGTTCCGATTTTAAAACATGGACTCCAATTGGGACATTGGAACAACCGTTTACCGGCGTGTTTGATGGCGCAGGCCATACCATCAGCGGATTGTATGTTGATGGCGCCGAATATGCGGGGCTTTTCGGATATGTCTTTGTTGATAATATTAATGGTGAAGATGAAAAAGGCGTTGTAAAAAATGTAGGTATCGAGGATTCCTACATCAGCGGAACAAAATATGTCGGCGGCGTGGTCGCGTATAACGAGGGACGCACTTTAAGCGTCTACAATGCGGGAAATGTTACCGGTTCTGGCTCTGGTTGCGCTACTGGTGGCGTGGTCGGATATAACGTTGGCCTGGTCAGTGATGCTTATAATGCGGGAGCTGTGAAATCCTCCGTGAACGATTGCTCGACGGGTGGAGTGGTCGGCCTTAATGCGGGTTTTGTCTTTTATGTCTATAATATCGGTGCGGTAAGTGGTGGCGCTAACGTGGGCGGAGTCGCTGGGAGTAACAGCAGTATGATTTCTAAAGCCTACTACAACACAGAAATCTTTACGGGGAATGCCGTTGGTTCCGGAAATCTGCCTAATCCAGCCGCTGGTAAGACGGCTGTGGAACTTTCGTCCCTTGAAATTGTGGACCTGGTTTCCGACAAAGATCATGTGGGGTCGTCGGCCTGGGTGGTTGGTTCCGGCAGGGTTGTCATGAGCGATAATAAGTTGGTGTACAAACTCCCTGGCTTAAAAGGATTCAGTACGCAGCCGGAAATAGTCTTGATGCAAGCGAACGACCAGAATGTGTTTGAAATCGGCTCTGCCCAGGAACTCAAGGGGTTTGCGGAGTACGCGGGCAGTGGCGAAATTTCAATCAACGCCAAGCTGACTGCGGATATCTGCCTGAATGCCTGCGGAGCGGGCGAATCTGTACTTGATGCCAATGGCACGTTGAATGGTGACGGCGCAAATTTTGAACAGTGGACTCCAATCAACATCGCTTCTATGAATACGAATATGTCGCTTGACGGCAACGGCCATACCATCAGCGGACTTTATTTCCGCAACGCAGACAAGGACAGTGTCGGCTTTTTCGGCAGTCTGCAAGGAACAGTCTCCATCAGCAACTTGGGCATCGAGGATTCCTATATTGAAGGGAAAGATAATGTAGGAGTCTTTGTCGGAGTAAACGACAACTCCAGCTTGACGATTGCGAATTGCTTCGGCGCTGGTTACGTGAAAGGGAATGGTTATGTTGCTGGCTTTGTCGGGCAGTCAAAAGGCGGTTTGAGCATCGCGAATAGCTACAGCGTAAGTATTGTAAATGGAGAAGATTATACTGGCAGTTTTATTGGGAGTGGTGCTTTTGCAAACGTCGCAAACAGCTTTTTCCTTAATGGCGGTTCCAACGTTGGCGGCACCCAAAAATCTGCGGACGAATTCCACGATGGCACGGTTGCGATGCTTTTGCACTATTACGTCCAGACTGACTGCGAAGAAAACTGCATTGACGGCACCGTCTGGGGTCAGGACTTGACAAATGCGAATTCCTTGCCGGACTTCAGCAGCAAAGTTGGCACTCCGTATTCTTTGACATTGCGCACATTCGATGAAGACGTACGCAAGTACCCGACGGAATATGTGAGCGAAATTGGGCTTGAACTTCCTACGGACCTTGTACGCGAAGGCTATGTTTTCGCGGGCTGGTCCACGAAGCAGGTCTCGACCTCCATGGCCGATATCGTGACTTCCATCGCGAAGGGCGCAACAGGCGCAAAAACGTTCTATGCGCAGTGGATGAAGGTGAGTGAAGAGGGCGTGTACGAAATCGCTACGGCTGCGGACCTTTACAAGTTCGCTCAACTCGTGAACGGTGGCGCTACCGACATCAACGGCAAGTTGACTGCTGATATCTGCGTGAACGCTTGTGGTGAAGGCGAAAAGTCTTTGTTAGAGCAGGTTGCCGAACTTGAAGCGAAGGGAAAACTCTTGCCAGAAAGTTTTAAACAGTGGACTCCGATTGGAACTACAGGTAAAAATAAAATGTTTAATGGAACTTTCGATGGCGCAGGCCATACCATCAGCGGGCTTTATTTCAATGATGGTAAAGCAAGTTATGCAGGGCTTTTTGGGAGAAGTACGAAAAATAATTCTATCAATTCTATCAAGAGTTCTATCAAGAATGTCGGCGTGGTGGACTCCTATATCAAGGGTAAGGATTATGTTGGAGGCATTGTCGGATATAATGGTAATTGCACAGTCAGCAATGTTTTTAGCACGAGTACGGTGGAAGGAGGCGATTATGTCGGTGGCATTGCTGGTTATAACGAAGCTGGAACCATAGTAAATGCTTACAATATGGGTGCTGTAA
>CALCUH010000063.1 GCA_937907165.1 uncultured Bacteroidales bacterium
CATTACAAGGGCATCGACCATCGTATCCGTGAACACTTGATTACCAAGGAGATCTCCGTGGGCGATTTCGTTCTCACTGGCGGTGAACTGGCGGCTTGCATCATGTCTGATGCTATCGTCCGTCTGATTCCGGGGGCGATGACCGACGAGCAGTCCGCTTTGTCCGACTGCTTTCAAGATGACCTCTTGGCGCCTCCCGTCTATTCTCGTCCCGCTGAATATAAAGGCTGGAAAGTTCCTGAGATCCTGTTATCCGGCAATGAGGCGAAGATTAAGGAGTGGGAGTATGAACAAGCGGTGGAGCGCACTAAAGCGCTACGTCCAGACTTGCTGAAAAAATAGTGTTTTTCAATGAAGCAATAGAGCGGGGAAGCGTCACGAAAGATGTTTCCCCGCTTTTTATATTGTCTATCTGTATATTACAATATATGTCTTCTAAAAACCATAATTGGTTTAGATTCGTCCTTTCGTTGAATGATTTTGAACGTTTACTCTATTGTTTTGAAAAAAATATTATATTTGCATTCGACTATCAGGTATGTGGGGTTAATTTATTGTAGCGAATAGGCTTCGCGATTTGTACTGAATTATTGTATTATTGTAGGAAAACAATAGGTTGATAAAGTTATGCGCGGATCGGAATCTGAAAGGATTTTGATGCCCTTGATGCGGCTTGCGTGTTACTTTGACAGACTTTATGGGGGTAGTATTGCTTTTATTTATTGCATATATGAAAACACTAAAACCAAAACCTTCAAAATCAAGGTCTTTCTATGCTGGAAGACTAATTTCTTGCGCCATGCTGATTTCGGCGTTGTTCCATTCTTCGCTCGCTTTTTCGCAGGATGAGAAGAATGTGTATGACGAGTCGCGCAATCAAGCGACCTTCTATGTCTCACCGACAGGTAACGACACGAATGACGGTTCATTCGCCACTCCTTTCAAAACGCTTGCCCGCGCACAAAAGGCGGTGCGGGAAGTGAACGGATCTATGTCTAAAGATGTGGTGGTCTGCATGCGTGGCGGAACTTACCAACTGACCAACACTTTGACGCTGGACAATACGGATGGCGGCAAAGATGGCCACTATGTGCGTTACATCAGTTATCCGGGGGAGACGCCTCTCGTGACGGGCGGTATGCCTATCTCGGATTGGACGTTACACGACGAGAAGAACAATATTTGGGCTACATCTAACGTGGAAGCACGTTTCCGTCAGCTCTACGTGAACGGAAAGAAGGCGATACGCGCCCGTTATCCTAACTTGAAGGATGACGGCGGACATAATTTCTTCCGTTTGGCGAAAGTGGATACTTTCGGTAAAGGTTTCGAGGTCTATAGCGACCAAATCGGTAATTGGAACCATCTCGATAAGGTGGAGATGCACCTGATGATCGCTTGGGCTGAGTCCATTCTCCGTCTGAGCAAGGTGACGAACAAGGGGAATGTCTCCAAGATAGAGGTGCAGGAACCTGAGCACACGATGATATGGAGACGTAAATATCCGATGTTGGGTACCGCTTTTATGAGCAATCCGCCTAAACAGCAATGTTTCTATTTCGAGAACGCTTACGAATTCATCGACCAAGAGGGCGAATGGTATTTGGACGAATATGAGAACGTCCTCTATTACAAGGCTCATCAGGGTGAGGATATGACAAAGTCTTTGGCTGTGGCTCCTCGTTTGGAGACGCTGGTGGCCATCAAAGGCGAAAGCACGAAGAATAAGGTGGGCTACCTCGCCTTCGAAGGAATCACTTTCGCACACACCAACTTCACATTGCCAAGCGAAAAGGGATATATGGATCTGCAGGCGGGCTTGTACCATTTGGACGTCTTGGACGAACATCCGGGACAACCGTTGAGCAGCAACAAGTTCCTCTTGAAAAAGCCTGCTGCCGGATTTAGCGTTGAGAATGCGCATCATATCCGTGTGGAGAACAACGTATTCGCCCAAATGGCTATGACGGGCTTGGACCTCGTTTCCGGCACGAACGACGATATGATTCAGGGGAACGTATTCACTGATTTGGGTGCGGCGGGCATCATGATCGGTAAGTTCTCCGCAAGCGATGAGACGGAGATCCATATTCCTTACAATCCGTCCGATAAGGCGGAGATTTGCACGCGTGATACGATTAAAAACAATTATATCCATCATGTGACGACCGAGTCGCAAGGTTCGGTGGGTATCGGTGCGGGCTATCCGAAAGAGATCGTAATCGAACACAATGAGTTGGCTTATATGAATTACTCCGGCATCTCCGTAGGCTTCGGCTGGACGAAGGAGGAGACTGCCATGAATAAGAACCATATCAATTGGAATCGTATCCATCATGTCTCACAACTCTTGGCGGACTGCGGACCTATCTACACCTTATCCAACCAAGGTACGGGCGGAGAAATCCAACACAATTATATCTCCGATATCTCCGCTTCCTCTTTTGCGGATTATTGGGTGCTTCCGATTTACTTGGACGAGGGTTCGAGCGGTTTTGAGGTGTGCGACAACGTCTATGACCGCGCTCCTGACGGTAATGCGGCAAATCAAGCTGGGTATAATAATTGCCACGATAATAACGGACATTCCCAAACGGTCATCCAAAATGCGGGCATCGAATCCAATTATAAGAGCATCTTGACCAAGGATGTCACTATCTTACCTGATTTCTCCGAAATAGTGCCTCAATCTCCTTTCAAGGTGGGCTTGACGATCCCGGGAACCATTCAGATGGAGGATTATGATTTGGGCGGTCAAAGCATCTCTTTCTACGACAAGGATTTTATCAACGAGGGTGGTTATTATAGAGAGGATGGTGTGGATATCGTCAACATAGGTGATTCCATCAATCCTGACGGCTACGCCATCGGTTACACCGCTTCTGGAGAGTGGGTGGAGGATACGCTAACGGTCAATGAGTCTTCGGCTTATAAATTCCGTGCGAGGGTGGCCTCCGGTCTGGAACACTCCGGATTCCGTCTCTCCATCGATGGCAAGGCGATTACGGATACGATAGAGATCCCGCAAGGGGAGAGCTGGGATGATTATGTTGTCTTGGACGGAGAGACCTCCTTCATCGAGGAGGGCGAACACGTTTTGAGGATGACCATTACCGGACCTTATGCGAATGTTGATTGGATCGGTTTCGCCAAGAATGCGGCTGATTTCACCTCCATTCCTACAGTTGTGGCTGACGCTGGACCTTGGACGCTTTCCGTTTATCATGTGGGCGGTGCGTCATTAGGTCAGATTGTTCTGGACGGAAGATTGTCGATGGCTGCCATCAGTCAAGCCCTCGAAGAGAAGGGTGTGGTGCCAGGCTTGTATTTCGTCCGCTATCCGGACGGGAAATTCGTGAAATGTTTAGTGAAATAAATGAGTGAGGGTTCTATAATTTCCTTGAAAATAAGGCGATTATGGAACCCTTATATAGAAATAGAAGAAGATTATTGTATTATCATCGAAAACCGTAAATCTATAAAGTAATCATGAAAACGATTGGATTAAAAATGGCAACGTTCCTTGCCGCTGTTGCAAGTTCGGCGGCGATGAACCTGAATGCTCAAAACAATGAGTGGAATGGTAAACCGACGGTCTATGGTGTCAACACGCTGAAACCGCACGTCACGTCTATTCCTTATAGCTCTTTGGAGGAGGCACTTGTAATGGACCGCCGCTCTTCCGAGTGGTATAAGACTCTTTCAGGTACTTGGCGATTCTATTGGGTCGATAAGCCCGAAAGCCGAAATAACACGTTCTTCCAAGACAATTACGATGTCTCCGCTTGGAAGGAGATAACGGTGCCGGGCAACTGGCAGGTGCAAGGCTACGACAAGCCAATTTATACGAATATGACTTATCCATGGTCCGGAACAGACTGGATCAGTGCGCCGGCGGCTCCGACAAAGTATAATCCTGTCGGACATTACAGACGTACATTCACCGTGCCGGAGAACTGGGACGGGAAACGTGTGCGCTTGCATTTTGAGGGTGTCGAATCCGCCTATTATGTCTGGATTAATGGAGAATACGTAGGTTATAGCGAGAACTCCTACACAGACCATGAGTTTGATGTGACGGATAAGTTGCGTAACGGAGAGAATAACGTCTCCGTGCAAGTATTCCGATGGAGCGACGGTAGCTGGTTGGAAGACCAAGACTTCATCCGTCTCTCGGGTATCTTCCGCGATGTCTACCTTTATGCGACGCCGAAGGTGCAGATTCAGGATTTCCAAATCATCGCCTCTTTAAAGGATAATTATATCGATGGTGATTTCACAACGCATGTTTGGGTCGATAACTTTACAAGCGAGGCGGCCTCTGGTTATAGTTTGGAATTGGGTCTTTATGATGCGGCTGGTAAGGAGG
>CALCUH010000064.1 GCA_937907165.1 uncultured Bacteroidales bacterium
TGAATTTCATCAGCGTCATCAATAAAACCGATAAGATTCCAAGTCGGATCAACTTTATTAATCCGTTCAACAAGCCATGCAACTTCTCGACCAAAGCCGCTTGCTCCAATAATAATTAAATTCTTCATTTACACATTCACATATTAATGAACAACCACTATCTTCCTAAATCTATTATGCGTTGTAATAGTCTGAATGATAACCATAACGATAGGAATACTTTCCTCCTTCCAATGCTGTTCCATTCATGATTAGCGACATGTTTCTAAATCGCTTTTCACTATACATGTCCGTTATATGATCTAGCATAGAACGTTCTAGTAAGCCAGAACGAACAATAAATAAAGTCCTATCCACATAATTTGAGATAATTTGCGTCTCAGCAACTATATCAACTGGTGGACAATCGATAAAAACATAGTCGTATTTCATCTTCATATCCTCGACTAGGGATTTAAACAAACCGTTTCCAATGAGTTCTGATGGGTTCGGTGGTATACCTCCAATCGGTAAAACATCCATACCTATATATCCATTTACGGATTTAACTAGAACGTCCTCCACATTTTCGATTTTACCATTTAAATATGTGCTGAGACCCATATTCGGATTTCTCACCCATCTTGACAACGATCCATGTCTCATATCACCATCGATTAAGAGAACTTTTTTATTATTGATGGCGAGACTTATTGCTAAATTCACACAAATAAAACTTTTACCACTTCCCTTGTTAAATGATGTCAACATTATAATTTGGGACTGTTTATTAGATAAAAATTCCAAGTTTGTACGTAATACGCGAAACGCTTCATTTACAGCATTTCTATTACCCGGTTGAACAACTGCCGTATGGATGCGTCGAGATTTACCCCAGAATTTCCACCATTTTCTTGTACGCTGAACTAATGGAATTTCACCGAGCAATGGAACAGGAACTTGATCTAAATCTCTTTTCCCTCGTATTGTAGTATCCATACTCATTTTTAAATAACATACGCCTAATGGTATCAAAATACCCATCATCAAAGCAACAAATAGGATGTTCTTTTTTTTAGGGGCGTTTGGAAAAAAATGACCGCCAGGACGTTTTATTATACGAGTATTATGTGCAGTGTATGCTTGCGACAATTCTGTCTCCTCCCTCTTTTGCAATAGGAATAGGTACAAAGCTTCCTTTACAGCTTGTTGTCTTTCTGCGGAAAGTAACATTTCCGCTTGGATTGGGTTTGACGAAATGCGGGACAATGCGCTTCTTTCGCTATTCTTTAAGTTTCGTATTTTATTATCGATAGCTGTCAATTGATTGTCTATTGACACCAATATGGCGTTGCGCAATGATGCTAAATCGACATCCATTCCCTTTACTAGTTCATTTTCCGAACTACTAGCTGTTTCCAATCGATTTCTTTTCAATAGTTTCTCGTTATATTCGGAAATCTGAGATTCGATGTTAGAATTCTGTATTCCGGAACTTACCGGTAATACTTTATTTAAATTATCAGGTTTGGACAAATAATCTCTGATATATTGCGTCATATACATTTGTGAATTCAAATCACGCAATTGATTAGATATATTTGCGTTTTCCTGCATGTATAAATCTGCTGCGGTCTTTACATCAGGCAGCATATTTTTACTTTTATAGGATGAAATATCACTATCAACCATGGATAATTCCGATTCAATAATCTTTAAACGCTCACTGATGAACCGAGAAGTTCCTATTGCTACCTGATTCTTATCGCTTGCCCAATTTTCATTATACACATTGATGATTTCTTTTAAAGTAGCATCGGAACGTTGTGTGGAGATATCTTTTAATGAGAGTGTAACGACATCTGATTTCACGTCATCTTGTGTTACTGAGAATTTAGACGACCATAATTCTTGTGATGTGAACATATTCGTCCTTTCGACCAAAATCCTTTTCGGGTTTTTATGGCTAGAAAATTCCGGCACACGTGAAATCACAACTCTTCCGATTGGGGTGTTGGATGTGTCTCCTATATGTATTCTGCATCTATCCTTACTTTCCATTTTGATGTCTTCGTCCAAATCGTGATATGTGAAATCTGTAAGTACAACAAAATCTTTTCGTTCCACTTCCACTTCCATACAACATGTGACGTTATCATAATCAGTTAGGTCCAAGAAATTTATACTTACTGGTAACTTCGGACCAAATAACACCTCATTACGTAATTTCCCTTCCGCTTCGTATTGAATGTCCAAATGTAATCTTTTCACCACTTCAAACATCACATCGGCAGATACCATTGCTCTTAATTCGTTATACAAATTTGTGTTAGAAGTGGTAAACCCCATTTCATTAAACGAATTCTGCATTTTTGCTCCGTTTCTTCCGACGGATTGAGATTTAATTTGTACCTCTGCCGTGCGTGTATAGGAAGATGGGGTCATAATTATATATGACACAGCGATAGCCATAATTGTTATCATTGAGATGGCGAACCAATACCAATATTTTTTACATAGTAAAAGCAATTCCTTATAATCAAAGGAATCTTCTACAATGATGACCCCATCCACATTCCACTTCTGTTCCATAGAATGACTTTACTTTCTTGTTGTCCAAAAATATTTAGAAAATGATTTCTATTTATTATTGTTATTAATAACGAGCGCTACAATCGTTGTAGCCAATGAAGACAATGATATCCAGAATGACGTGGACCTTACTGTATTTCCGTTGACTGTAGACTGTTTGGCTTTCATCTTGTTTGGTTCCACATAGACGATGTCGTCCTGTTGAAGGTAATAAACCGGTGATTGAACAACATTCTGCAAGGAATTCAGATTGACTCTGTAGCTTTTCTGTTTCCCCTCTTCCATGCGAAGTACAAGCACATTCTCGCGCTTTCCTTGCACCGTCAAGTCGCCTGCGCCTCCGATAGCCTCCATGATCGTCATGTTGTCCTTATAAATTCTATAGATTCCAGGATTAGCGACTTCGCCCATTACCGTCACACTCAAGTTGAGGAAGTCAACCGAAATGACAGGATCTTTCGCTTGGTTACGTGTCTCAATCTCGTCCTTGATCAAAGTGGCCAACTCGCTTCTCGTCAACCCCGCCACATTTATCTTTCCGATTGTAGGGAAATCGATATTGCCTTCGCTATCCACCGTATAACCCGACACTGCGCTCGACTCTTCTCCATAAAGCGTGTTTCTCGCTCCTGTGCTCACCACACGTTGTGTGACATAAGGAAGGTTGAATAACGCTGAAAGTTGCGGGTCCTTACAATTCACGACGATCGACACCCTATCTTTCGGACGGAGCGTAATCTCTTGGACTGTCGACGTATTTATGCCTTGGATGCGGTCCGCATCCTGGAAATACGGTATTTTCTTGTATGACTGACAGGAAGTCAGCAATACACAGGCAAAAGCCGTCATCACAAATGTCTTTACTTTCATTTTTATACCTTTTTTAATTATTTTCTATTTTCTTTCTTTTCAATTTTTTTTGTAAGCCAGATATTTATAACAGTGTATAATCCGATGCAACCCAATAAGAGTAAGGTCGGTTCTACGATTTTTGATAATATGAGGCACATCGTAATAAAGAATGCGGCGAACAGCAATATAGTGATCATCGCCGCATGCTGAGACATACCCAAACTGAGCAGTTTGTGATGGATATGGCTTTTGTCGGGAAGGAACGGACTCTTACCGTTCTTAATCCTATGGATGAACACACGCACGACGTCCATGCAAGGAACCATCAACGGGCAGAACGCCAAGAAGAAAGGATGGACACGGGAGAGACAGGTGTGCGAGGACGCGATGTCAACTTCTGCCATCCTGAAACTCAACACACATAGAATCACTCCGATTGTCAATGAACCGGTGTCTCCCATGAAGATTTTTTTCTGTTTCTCCGCTTTCCCGAACACATTGTAGTAGAAAAATGGGATGACCGTCCCCAAAGTCGCAAATGCGAGCAAAGCGAATGCATACTCCCCCACTTCGAAGAAAACTCCTCCGTAATACCCCAACGCAACGCCGCTGAGTCCCGAAGCCAATCCGTCGATTCCGTCAATAAGGTTCATCGCGTTGATGATGAACACCACCAACAATATGGTCAGCGGCCAAAAGACCACTTGCGGAATCCTATGCAAAAGGAATAATCCGTTGAGATCGGACAAATAGAGCCCACCGAACAGGAACAATAGACCGCAGGCGATTTGGATCAGAAACTTTGCGCTGTATTTAACACCGATCAGATCATCGGCTATGCCGACCAAATACAGCAAGATGAGCGAACATATGCATATCGACAAGCTTAGGACATTGTCCCCCAACTCGCTCATCAGCAAATGGCGACCGGAGTGGACGTCAAATACTAAGAGGATGAATATCGTGAACATTATCACGGGTTCGAACGCCAATCCTCCTAAACGGGGAACCGTACTATGGTGTATCTTTCGCTCGTCAGGTTCGTCAAATAACTGCTTGCGAAAAGCTATCAGCAAAATTTGTGGAATCAAAACTCCCGCAAATACAACTGACATTACCAATGCTGCCGTTATGTATAATATCCATAAGGACATATCCGGCAATGTGACTAAAAAATCTCCCATGTCAATTTAAACAAATTAATATAAATTAATCGCTCAAAAACGTCAAAAAAGAACGAGGTATATATGATGTCGCAACGACGGCAATACCTTCTATAGATACAATAAGACGCTTACGTCCTTGTATTCTTTTTATATATCCTTCAGCTCCTTTAAAAACTCCATCAATTACTTTTACATGGTCGCCAACTTTGTAGTCTACAGAATCGTTTGGGAGAAGTTCCATACCTAAATCAGGAACAGAAGTAACCAAAATAAAGGAATTCATCTCTCTTTCCGGAATCATTTTAGGTTGTTTCGTCTCAAAATCCGAATAGACATAAAAAGAGTCACCATATCGAACTTTTAATGTCGAGAAATATTGTTGTGCGCATTTTAGAAACAATAAGGAAGCTACCAATTGTTTTTTTTCGTATACCTTTTCCCCTTCTTTGAACGATTCGACCGTTTTCATTGGCACATAATAATCGATTCCTTCCTCGTCTAAAAATGAGGTCATTTTTGTCACTCGATTAAAGAATACGTTGATCGCATACCAACCAAATTTATCGGACGAATCCATATGCGCTTGTGTACCTGTACTAAATTAATTGTAATGAATTGAATATATGCAAATCAAAAACGGATTTCTCAATAAAGAGACTCATATTGCTCTGCGATTTTCTTCCATGTGTAATTCTCTTGAGCGATAATCTTCATCTTTTCTCCTTCCAAATTATCGCTCAATAATGCCATCATACTTTCACTATCAGCAAAATAGTATGCTTGATTGTGTGTGGTCGCACGGTTATATACACAGTCATATGCTAAAATAGGAATACCAAAGAACATGGCTTCTACTAGAGATGGATTAGTTCCTCCTGCACTATGTCCATGGACATATATAGATGCATTTGAGCGAATTGTATATAAGATATCCAAGTCATAAACTGCATCCAACATATGAATATTCGGATATTTGGAATAGTTTCTCCTTAATTCCTTTCCGTAATCACTATGATTCCAATTTCCGATGAATACCAAATCTTTTTCGCTTTTAGAAAATGCTTCCAATGAAATGTGGCAATTGTTTTCTGGTTCAATACGGCAGACACAAACCGCATAATCATTCTTTCTCAGACCATATTCGGATAAGATTTTATTGATTTGTTCTTCCGGTATCTCTCTAATCACGTGGTCACCACCATAAGCGATCAATGATGATTTTTTATGATAAGTTTCCGTTACATAGTCTTGAATTCCTTTATTATCGGCAATGACAACATCAGCATTTTTGACAGCCGCTTTCTCAGACAAACGCAATATCCAGCGCGCCAATCGTCCCCATTTGGCTCGTCGATATTCCAATCCATCAATGTTCACAATTATACGTGCCTTACTGAAAAATTTCAAAACCGGTAGGAACATACATCCCGACACTCCCAAAATTAAAATTGTGTCGTATCCGGAAAATGTATGTAACATACTGAGTATATCATAAAGAACACTTTGCATGCCATTCGCCTTCACATGAACATACTTTAGCGTACAACCTTTATATTCTTCATTTTTCCCAGGCATATCCACACTACTACAAAAAACTGTATAGTGTACGTCCTTGGACGCATTTTCGCCAACAATGTTCTCAACCAAAGATTCAAATCCGCCATAATTGGCAGGTATTCCTTGACATCCCACTACTGCGATTCGTTTCATTCTATTATTAATTTTTAATTTCTGTTTCAACAATCAAAGAGATTTTGTTTAAAATCTTGTCTGATACATAAGCTTTTGACATTTGGTATGCCTCTAGAGAGAGACTTCTATACAAATCATAATTTGTCAAAATTTTATTTATCGTACTTTTTATCTTATCTAAATCACTAACATCTATTTTGTAACCATTCTGCCCGTCACAAACTAAATCTGACATGCCTCCTATAGATGGAACAATAACTGGAAGACCGGCTGACATTGCCTCTAGTGCGGTCAACCCAAAAGTTTCCACAACCATTCGGATATCTGACAAATTAAGGACCATAGATGCGTTTCTATAAAACAATTCAACATTTTCCTGTCTTGGAAAAACAGAGAGATTCTCATTTAATTCAATCTTCTCTTTGTTTATAAAGTCATCAATAGTCTCTTGTGTGTCATTCAACACAATAACGAATTTATATTGAGACAAACTACATGCTATATCGAAGAATTGAACAACGCCTTTATATTTTTTTAATGACGCTACCATCAATACCGTTTGAGAATCAAATGATTTTTTCGGATCATAAACAAATCCTTCAGTAAAAGAAGGAGCTAACGCATTGGGAACGACATAAACGTTATCTTTCCGTTTCAAAAAAGAGCGTTGGTATTCTGATACGCAAATGATGGAAGATGCGCATCGTTGCATTATCCAAGCCAATGTCCTATAGTAGATACTTTTGGCAAATGCGTTCTCATGATAATGATATACTACCTTTTTACCTGTTATTTTACCAACTAAAGCAGGTCCAACAGGAAGGATAGTATTGATATAAAACACAACATCTTTCTTAAATATATAGCGGAAGGCAAAAAAGAATGTGTACAATTGAGCATATACATATCGTAGCAAAGTTACGATAGGATTCATAGAAAACTGATATGAATAACTATGCCGGTGTAAATTAGGTGCTTCCAACTCATCCAATACACCTCCCCTTGAAGAAATGAGATCGACATCTTTCCCGTCTTTCAGAAGCTTCTCAACCACCATTTTCAAAACTTTCGGACTCCCCGAATAATCATTAAACAAATGAAAAACGACAATTTTCATTATCCAAGCCAATTACATTTATCCACGGAAAAGAGAGTAAACTCTCATTATTAAATAATAAAATTTGTGTTTGAAATTCATGTCGCGCAAAACCGACTTCCAATTATTGTTCGAATTTATGATTCGTAAATATTTGCGCTGCATGTCAGAATCTGTTTTGAGAATATAATATCTGAATAACACTTCGTATGTTTTGCATGCCGCATCTTTAATAACATCAGGGAATAGGATGTTTCCTTTCTCTAATGAGGAGATAAGTTCTTCTGCCACTATAATCGAATCCGATAGTTTCTTCTCTGAAATGGATGATGTAGTTATAGAATTACCTCTCAACCTATAGATATATGCCGTGGTATTAAAGAATGCGCATTGTTTGCTCCGGCTTAACACTAATGGAGTGAATAAACAATCTTCGAAATAGATACCCTTTTTGAACGTTATGTTGTTTCCTATTAGAAACGCCTTTTTAAACACGTAAAATTGCGCACCACTATATGGGTAAATATAGGAGTTGTCATATATGTATTTCCCATCACCGGTAACAGAAGAAAGCTTTCTATCTATTAATGATTTTTCACCTTCCTTTGTTAATAATGTATTCAAAGCGATTACTTCCGTATTGGGAAATTGTGAAATAAGCTGATAAATTCCTTCTACAGCTCCTTCCGCAATCCAATCATCGCTATCTACAAACCAAACATATTCACCTTGTGCCATGGAGAGTCCAACATTTCTGGTTTCACTTAATCCTTTGTTGGTTTGGTTTATGACATGGATGTTGGGGAATTGAGCATTAGATATATAATCGTTCACAACTTTCAATGTAGAATCAGTAGAGCCGTCATTGATGACAATTATCTCAAAGTCATTTTTTTCAAACTTTTGATTGAGACAACTATCCAAACAATCCTTCACATACGATTCCACATTGTATGCCGGTATAATAATGCTGAGGAACATATTATATGAATAATTTAATTATTCAAACACATTATCAGTAGATGGGAAAAATCCCAAATCCACGAACTCATATGGCGCGCATGTCGCTGCGCCATTGTAAATCGCCCACATACATAGCGCGAATGTTAAACAACAAAAGCCGATGACTGGGACTTTATATATAACATCTTTCTTTTGACAGAATACATACATGAAAAATGCATATATCACGATTCTGAATGGAAGAAAATAAAGATTCAATCGATCCAAATAAGTTCCTCCGATACAATTCTGGAGGATACTGCCTATGAAAAACAATTTATAATACAACTCGAATCCGACGTCATTGTAAAGTTTCTTTAGCTTGTCATATAGCCAAATGCAGGAAATATCCATGAACATCCAAATGAAAGTAGCAATACCCATTGAGTTCTTTTGATTGGTCCAATCCAATGTTTTTAAATATTCCATTTCGTCTGCTGAGTCACCAAATCCTGTAACCGATGCAATTCCTCCCAAATTGGAGAATATGAACTCTTTCAAGAATGCTCCAGCTGCCACTGAGGCGAAAAATATCACATATTGGATCCACTTATCGTCTTTCACTTTCAGGGGTAACAAGAAATAAAAAACACCCAAAGGATATGCCGATTTATGAATGGATCCTGCTAAAATTATAAAAAATGCGTATGGTATTATTCTCCTTTCATGAATGAATCGAACAGAATACAAAAATATACAAAACGCCATATTCTGGCGAAGAACATTATCCCAACCAAACAATGCTAAAGTTGTGAATAGAAAGAAGAAACTCCAAGGCAGAATGAATTTAAAGTTTTGGAATGCTCTAACAAAGAATAGAATTTGCACAAAAGCTCCAAACAAGAAAAGCGTGGAAAAATGGAATTCCATATCGTGGAAAAATTTGGAGATAAATGTAAATCCATATTCCATTTTCGGGAAGAGTTTCGGATTAAAAAAGAATCCTCTATAAGACATATAGTCATCACCCACATGATAACGGAGACCTATCACCAATGTGAAGATTCCGATAATCATATAAGCGAACACCCTTTTATTGGTCATGCTGTATTGATATGACAAGAATATCAATACGATCATCAACATTATATAGACATAATATGCTAAAAACATAGACGTCCTTTTTAAAAAAACGATCCTGAATTTCTTTTTTTCTTTTTCAAAGCTAAAATCGCATTGACTATGCCTTGTGGTAAAAACCTGATAATAATATCATTTTTCACAAAAGATATTAATTTCACCCACCACTTTTTATTTCGCCAACTCGCATCATAATGATGGATTGTCAACGTAACATCTTCGATCTTAATCTTATTTGTCAAATAGTCTTTCGGCGCAAAATACTCTTTAGGATATATTGTAAAACCTTCAATCGTTTGGATTGACGGTTGTTCGCTCATTCCTTTAGTGATTAGTAATTCGGATATGTAAGCGACAACCGTTTTTTCATTTAGACTTCCATCCGCATTAATAAAATTTAGTGAAGAATACATGTCAAGCATTTCCTTGAACAGATTCATATTAGGTTCTGCACCCACACCTAATCCGGGATTGACCGCATTGCCCTTTCCTGCCACCATAGAACCATTAGGCAAACGCATGTAATCTTGTTCAAAACCCATGAAAGGTCCTTGGGAAATCACTTGATCAAGTGGGCGGATGACCTCTACATCAGTATCGAAATATATACCTCCATAATGGTATAGAATCCAAAATCTCGCATAATCACTTACAAATGCATATTTCTTTGCAGAATATGCGTCCTTAACATATTGTACAGCGTTAATATCGAAATTATTTTCATTCCATTCTTTTATAACATAATCTGGAAAGTATTGACGCCATGATGCGATACATTTTTGGGCCAATTCAGATAAAGGATTATGTCCAAACCAACAATAATGGATTATATGAGGTATCATAATGTATTATACTTTCTTATTTTTACCTGAAAGAACTTCAAAGGCGTGTATAATCTTAGCAACACACAATCCGTATTTTTCTATCAAGTGAAAATTGTGTCTTGCCAAAGCCATATCGTTTTCGGATCTATAGTCGAAATCGCTCAACATCTTTCTGTTTTCATCATTGAATTTCAATGAATTATCTGGAATATAGTTGAATTCTGGTTGCTCGTCAATTATCTGTGAGGCATAATCATAATCCAAAGCATGGTTGCCTTTTTTCTCAACTGCGACACAATATTCACCTGTACCGTCAAATCCATGATTCCTTACCTTGGAAATAATGGGGGATATGCAATATTTACCTTGACAAGCGATGTATGCGCGGAGTGAGATGTCCGAACACATCTTCAGTAAGGGAACTTGGCTGCCGAATGATAGCGCTGCGGAAAAATAGTCTCTGAAACAGGAGTCTATCATTCGCTCATAATATCTATTCTTCACGACTACACCCGCATCTTTCAACATTTGTCCTGATTCTATATATTTTGCGTAGCCTTCTTTTTTGGATCTCCAAAAACCTAACCCCCAAGAAGAAACGCTGAAATTCTGTTTGAAGCAAGTTGCTCCATCTTCATGTCGCCATTCTATTGGATATGAATAACCGGAAACAAATATCACATCCGGATCATTTCGATATTCCCAAAGACATTTATCTTCATATTCCAAGAAATTAGGAGAGAATTCTGCATCATCATCTGTACGGATCCAACATTCATAACGTTCCCAAACATAATGGATTAAATCCTTGGTGTTCTTGAAACTTCCCCAATTCTCATTTCTCTTGAAAACAGTAAATTTGGAGAAATATTTGGAGAAATCATCACCATCCAGATAATCACATATTTCCTGCCATCCTTTTTTATATTTTTCAGCTGGTGGATAATCTAATCCAACATATATGTCTGTATATTTAGCCCATCCGTTTTTTTTTAGACTCTCGATAAGACGAATGAAATGTGTTGACCTACATAAAGTAGGAATAACGACTGGCGCAAAATATATATCCTTGTTGTTTACCATTTTTGTTTTCAGACTATATACAAAACATTTAATGTAATTGCATTATGTCTTTTTTATTGTCATATAATCGATATTCGCTCAATAGTTTTTTAGTTTCTTCTCTCGAATTAAACATGATAACGTCGATAATAGACAAATACTCGACAAAAGTATTATTGAACTGCGTGTAATATATCGGGTTCGTTTTAATAAATTTCAAGGTCATATTTCTTTTGGTGAACTCGTCAAAATCATAAAGACTTGTTCCTCCAATCGCATTGATATACGTATCGGCTCCTAATTTCTCACAAATATCATAGATTCGGTACTCTCTTTTGAGCAGATGATTGTCTGGGAAAGACGAAGAAAACATGAATTTGGTTTTTATATCTAAATAATCTGCGATTATTTCCATCGAATTTGCTAAGAAATAGGCCAGATTATTGTTTTTACATTCAAATATTTTTTCCAACAAATTATAACCTTCTTGAAAATTTGGACTTTTATTATAACAATGGATAATGGTCTTTTTCATTTTTTCAAAGTTCATATCCAAAATATAAGTTTCGTTGATGTTTTTATTTTGGCTAGCTTTAGCTAATGCCAAACCATAATACATCGGTTCATTATGGTTCAGAATGCGGTTTCTATTGACCCATCCTCTATTAATATAAGCGTAATCGTCTCCAATAATAAAAACATCAGCGCAATTAATTAATTGCCAAAATCCAATATAGGGTATAAAATATGGTTGGTTTAATGCGAGTATCATCTGATAGATATAATTATTAATTTATTTTTTTACCAGTTCAATAATTCTTCCTATATCATCCTTTGATAAGGCGTGGTGCATCGGAAGACAAATGACAGAGTTTGCCATTTTATGTGCATTGGGTAAATTTTGTGGGTTTGCTGATTCCAACCCCCTATATGTGGAGAATTCAGAGATAAGAGGGAAGAAATAACGACGTCCCAAAACATTAGCTGCTTTCATTTTCATATATAAATCGTCTCGGGACATGCCATATTTTAATTCGTCGATAAAAATCGGGAAGTAAGAGTAATTATGTTTAACTCCCGGCATGTCGTCAAAGAACGATATACCTTCCACATCTCTCAACGCTTCTCGGTATGCAATGGCAACTTGGTGACGGGCTTCAATCGCAGCGTCTACTTGTCTGAGATTCAATATTCCATAAGCTGAACGAAGCTCATCCATCTTAGAATTGATGCCAGGTCCGACAACAACAGTTTCGCCAGCGAATCCGAAATTTTTTAGATAATCAATCCGACGTTTTGTCATCTCATCATGCATTACCATTGCACCGCCTTCGATGGTATTAAATACTTTCGTCGCATGAAAGGAAAGAGTTGACATATCTCCTGCATTAAGCACGCTTTCCCCGTTGACTTCAACACCGAAAGCGTGGGCGGCATCATATATGACTTTTAGTCCATATCGGTCTGCTATTTCTTGGATGCGTTGCGTATCACAAGGTTTCCCATAAACATGTACTGGCATAATTGCTGTCGTTTTAGGAGTGATTGCGGCTTCGATTTTTTCCGGATCCAAATTACCGGTTTGGGTATCAATGTCTACGAAAACCGGCTTTATGCCGTTCCACCATAAGGCGTGAGTAGTCGCGACAAAACTATATGGAGTAGTAATCACTTCACCTGTAATACGTAAAGCTTGGAGTGCTGTAATCAACGGTAATGTGCCATTTGTAAAAAGACTAACAAAAGGAACTTTAAGATAGTCAGCTAATTCTTTTTCCAATTGTTTGTGGAACACACCATTATTAGTTATGTATTTAGAGTTCCATATTTCTTTTAATAAATTTTGAAACTCTTCCAAATCCGGCAGCAACGGTGATGTTACTGTAATTAAATCATTATTCATAATTATTTTATAAAATCACTGCTAGCATTATATATATTCGAACCCATCAGTATTGTAACGATATATAAATTGGGGTTGAAAATCCTAATGTTTTATATATAAATAACCCAATGTCATCTTATTGAAAGAAGACGCTCAATATCTACTTTCCTAAGTTTCCTATTTGCGAAATCAGCCTCAAAACGATGTACGTCAGTACCAACAAAATCGTATAACCCTTTTTCTAACAGGTAACAAGCTTTCTTCTTAACGTCATCGCCGTAGCGTCCTGCTAAAGCTGGTAAATTAAGTTGAAATTTAACGCCTTTATTCTTTAAATCTTCAAACTTTTCTTTTTGCATGTAATTGTAACGCTCAGGATGTGCTAACATTGGCCATAATCCCAATGAACGGATTTTTTGCGTGACATCTTCGAAATAGCTAGGAGAAGAATAATATGAAGTCTCAATCAACAAATGATCTCCATTGTAACCATGAACCAACAAATCGTTTTCTTTCAAACGACGAATCAAAAGATTGTCTACCATATATTCAGCCGCTAAATGCAGTTTCATACTCCCCTTGTATGCCTCACATAAAACAGAAAACTTTTCTTTTAGTTTTTCAGTCGAATTGGGAAAGTCTTCCATAATATGAGATGTGCAATATATTTCTTTCATTCCGAGGTTCTCATACATGGATAAAACAGAAAGAGCATCCTCTAAGGTTTGAATACCATCATCAACGCCCGGTAATAAATGTGTATGGCAGTCGACCATACCTGAGCAAAGGCCAGAAGTTTGTAATGTTGAGAGTTTGTTAAAGAAATCAAAAAAAGACATTATTAAACAACATATAATTAAGAGGATTGTTCCAAATAATAAAGATGGAACAATCCTTTTATATTATCAACTATATGAATAATAATCACTACTATAATAACCGTTGTGATATGAGTATTTACCTTTTTCCATGGCAGTCCCATTAAGGATTAATGTCATGTTCTTAAAGCGGTTATCGTTATAAAGTTGTGATAAATCATCAAGCATTGTACGCTCCAAAAGTCCGGTACGGACAACAAATAAAGTACGATCTGCGTAGTTTTCTACTATTTGTGCGTCAGCTACAATATCAATAGGAGGACAATCGACAAAGACATAGTCATACTCGGCTTTTAACTTATTAATAGCTTCTCCCAGCAAACCGTTACCGATGAGCTCTGATGGGTTTGGAGGAATGGTTCCAACAGGAATCATATCCAATCCCACATTGCCATCAGTAGCTTTTACCAATATTTCCTCTACGCTATTTACCTTTCCACTCAAGAATGTACTAAGTCCGACGTCTGGACTTTTGGCCCATTGAGAGAGAGAGGCGTGTCGCATATCTCCATCGATCATCAAGACTTTTTTGTCCTTAATAGCCAAACTCAAGGCGGTGTTCATGCAAAGGAAAGTTTTTCCGCTACCTGCGTTATAGGAGGTGAATAGAATGACATTGCTATCTTTCTTAACCATAAATTCCAAATTAGTACGTAACACGCGGAATGCTTCATTGATAGCATTCCTGTTGCCATGTTCGACAACAGCATCGTTTCCTTTGTCTTTCCTTCTCCAGAACTGCCACCATTGCTTTGGTTGTTTTGCCAACGGAATTTCTCCCAATAAAGGAATAGGTACTTGCTCTAAATCTTTTTTGCCTCGTAACGTCGTGTTCAAAGTCTCTTTAATATAAATTAGAGCTAAAGGTACTATTAAACCGATTGCCAGAGCCACTAATAATATATTACGTTTTTTAGGAGCATCAGGACGCATACTACCTCCTGGTCGTTTAATAATACGTGTATTGTATGCTGTAAAGGATTGAGAAAGCTCATTTTCCTCACGTTTCTGTAGTAGGAACAAATACAATTGCTCTTTAACCGCTTGCTGTCGTTCTGCGGAAAGCAACATCTCAGCTTGTTTAGGATTTGAGGAAATACGAGACAAAGCTTGTTGCTCACTATGTTTCAAGTTTCTAATTTGGTTGTCAATCGCAGCGATTTGGTTATCGATAGAAACTAATATCGCACTTCGCATTGATGCCAAATCAATATCCATTTGCTTGACAAGGTCATTTTCGGAACTACTATTAGATTCCAACCTGTTTCTTTTCAACAATTGTTCGTTATACTCGGAAATCTGGGTCTCGATATTAGCGTTCTGCAAATTGGAACTTACAGGCAACACTTTGGTCTGATTTTTTTGAATAGAAAGATAGTCGCGAATATAGTTGGTCATATACAGTTGTGAGTTCAAATCACGTATTTGATTTGAAATGTTCGCGTTTTCTTGCATATACATCTCTGCCACAGCTTTTACATCCGGCAAAAGGTTTTTACTTTTATAAGAAGATATGTCGTTATCAACGGATGAAAGTTCATTTTCGATGATATTTAAACGTTCATTGATGAACATTGATGTACCATCGGCTATTTGGTTTTTATCCTTGATCCAATTCTCGTTATATACCTTTATCAACATCTCCAAAATATCATCCGCACGTTGGATGGAGACATCTTTAACTTCTAAAGTAATGATGTCGGCTTTATCATCATCTTGAGTTACATTCAATGCGCCTGACCAATTTTCTTGAGATGAGAACATGTTTAAACGGGTCACATGCATACTAGATACTTGACTTCCTATATATTTAGGACAACGTTCTACCAACATACGGCCAAGAGGAGTGTTTACAGTATCTCCTAATGAACACATGACAGGTTCATCAACTTTCATCACTTCTTTATTGACCGTATAGGCGAAATGGTCGATTTTGACATAATTTTTTGATGCGACAGAGTCTCCTAAAGACACATCACAATATACATTATCATTATCCGTCAAATCCAAGAATGAAACAATTACTGGAAGGTTAGATCCATAAAGGACAAAATCATGAAGACTTCCGTCTATCGTATAATTCACATCCAAATGTAGACGTTTAACTACTTCAAACATTACGTCAGATGATAGTAAAGCCCTCAATTCATTATTAACATTGGTATTCGTGGCGAACATGCCACCCATGTCGTTGAATGCGTTTTGTAGATTCATTCCGGGACCACCTTTTGCTTCGGATTTGATTTGAACTTCCGCCGTACGAGTGTACGATTCTGGTGTCTTTAAAATATAAAGAATGGCCAATGCCAAAACAATGGTGAATGAGATGGCGAACCAATGCCATTTCTTCACACATAGCAAAATCAATTCACCTAATTCGATGAAGTCTTCTTGACTACCTGTTTTTTTCTTAGTTTCTTCCATAAACTGACTGTATATGTTTTTATTATTTATTATTATTAATAACGAGCGCTACAATCGTTGTTGCCAATGAAGACAATGATATCCAGAATGACGTGGACCTTACCTCATTACCGTTAACTGTTGATTGTTTGGCTTTCATCTTGTTTGGTTCCACATAGACGATGTCGTCCTGTTGAAGGTAATAAACCGGTGATTGAACAACATTCTGCAAGGAATTCAGATTGACTCTGTAGCTTTTCTGTTTCCCCTCTTCCATGCGAAGTACAAGCACATTCTCGCGCTTTCCTTGCACCGTCAAGTCGCCTGCGCCTCCGATAGCCTCCATGATCGTCATGTTGTCCTTATAAATTCTATAGATTCCAGGATTAGCGACTTCGCCCATTACCGTCACACTCAAGTTGAGGAAGTCAACCGAAATGACAGGATCTTTCGCTTGGTTACGTGTCTCAATCTCGTCCTTGATCAAAGTGGCCAACTCGCTTCTCGTCAACCCCGCCACATTTATCTTTCCGATTGTAGGGAAATCGATATTGCCTTCGCTATCCACCGTATAACCCGACACTGCGCTCGACTCTTCTCCATAAAGCGTGTTTCTCGCTCCTGTGCTCACCACACGTTGTGTGACATAAGGAAGGTTGAATAACGCTGAAAGTTGCGGGTCCTTACAATTCACGACGATCGACACCCTATCTTTCGGACGGAGCGTAATCTCTTGGACTGTCGACGTATTTATGCCTTGGATGCGGTCCGCATCCTGGAAATACGGTATTTTCTTGTATGACTGACAGGAAGTCAGCAATACACAGGCAAAAGCCGTCATCACAAATGTCTTTACTTTCATTTTTATACCTTTTTTAATTATTTTCTATTTTCTTTCTTTTCAATTTTTTTTGTAAGCCAGATATTTATAACAGTGTATAATCCGATGCAACCCAATAAGAGTAAGGTCGGTTCTACGATTTTTGATAATATGAGGCACATCGTAATAAAGAATGCGGCGAACAGCAATATAGTGATCATCGCCGCATGCTGAGACATACCCAAACTGAGCAGTTTGTGATGGATATGGCTTTTGTCGGGAAGGAACGGACTCTTACCGTTCTTAATCCTATGGATGAACACACGCACGACGTCCATGCAAGGAACCATCAACGGGCAGAACGCCAAGAAGAAAGGATGGACACGGGAGAGACAGGTGTGCGAGGACGCGATGTCAACTTCTGCCATCCTGAAACTCAACACACATAGAATCACTCCGATTGTCAATGAACCGGTGTCTCCCATGAAGATTTTTTTCTGTTTCTCCGCTTTCCCGAACACATTGTAGTAGAAAAATGGGATGACCGTCCCCAAAGTCGCAAATGCGAGCAAAGCGAATGCATACTCCCCCACTTCGAAGAAAACTCCTCCGTAATACCCCAACGCAACGCCGCTGAGTCCCGAAGCCAATCCGTCGATTCCGTCAATAAGGTTCATCGCGTTGATGATGAACACCACCAACAATATGGTCAGCGGCCAAAAGACCACTTGCGGAATCCTATGCAAAAGGAATAATCCGTTGAGATCGGACAAATAGAGCCCACCGAACAGGAACAATAGACCGCAGGCGATTTGGATCAGAAACTTTGCGCTGTATTTAACACCGATCAGATCATCGGCTATGCCGACCAAATACAGCAAGATGAGCGAACATATGCATATCGACAAGCTTAGGACATTGTCCCCCAACTCGCTCATCAGCAAATGGCGACCGGAGTGGACGTCAAATACTAAGAGGATGAATATCGTGAACATTATCACGGGTTCGAACGCCAATCCTCCTAAACGGGGAACCGTACTATGGTGTATCTTTCGCTCGTCAGGTTCGTCAAATAACTGCTTGCGAAAAGCTATCAGCAAAATTTGTGGAATCAAAACTCCCGCAAATACAACTGACATTACCAATGCTGCCGTTATGTATAATATCCATAAGGACATATCCGGCAATGTGACTAAAAAATCTCCCATGTCTTCAATGTGTTAATTTTCAGTATCGTAAAAACAAATAGAATAATGTTTCTAAACAAATAATGAAGAAATTAATATCAGAATTTTTGTTGTAAATCGTATGAAAAGATGTTTTGAAAAAGTATATAATTATCTCTCCCCGGTATATATATCTATACGGGTAATCCAAGGTTGTCCGCTAATATTTATCCAATAGATAAAGACTTCGGAACTCGGTAGATACACGACAACGCATATCAGAAAATCCGTAACCTTGAGTTTGTGACAACAAACATACACTTATAATTCAATACAAAATTAGGCAAAATTTTTCAAAAACTAAGCAACTATTCTCAAAAATAAAGAAATGTTTGCCATTAATCAAATATCGAGGTTTTTAATATGATGATTTTTAGAATATTAAAAAAAATTCATAGGTTGAAAAGTTGTGTTTATTTTTCGAAAATAGTAACCATCATTTTTTTAGAATATGAAATGTTTTTGTATTATTTTTGGGGAAAATATAAAAATTGGTAATGGTAATAAAGAGACATACATGTTTGGGGTGGATAATTTGCTTATTGTCCATCATTAATATATGCAACACTATAAGCTGTAAAGATGATTTCACATCAGATTCTTCTTACAAACTTACATTATCAGCGGACACGTTAGAATTCGATACAATATTTACCCAAACGCTTAGTCCGACAGCTGTATTGAAAGTTTACAACAACAACAAAGAAGATATAAATATATCCTCATTAATATTAAAATCCGAAAAAAACTATTTTAAAATTAACGTGAATGGGAAAACTGGCACTCAATTTACCGACATGAAAATTCTGTCTGGTGATAGTCTTTTCATTTTCGTCGAATTTGCGGCCGGAGAAATCGGAGACACATTGCCTCTTTTAATAGAGGATGAAATCAAATTTATATATAATGGTAATATTCAAAGTATTGTTTTGTCTGCATATGGCCAAGATGCGCATCATATAAAAGATGTGACCCATTTATCCGGGAATGTTATATGGTATAATGACAAACCATATATTGTATACGATTCCATCATTGTGGATTCGTCCGCCACGTGGACTATTCAAGAGGGTGTAACTCTCTACATGAAAAAGAACGCTTCCATTTTAGTAAAAGGAAAGATAATAATTAACGGCACTCAAGAAAGTGAAGTTGTTTTCCGTACAGACCGAAAAGATAATATCACCTCTAAAATTTCTTACGATCAGTTGAATAACCAATGGGGAGGAATCCGTTTGACTTCGTCTAGTTCTGGTAACATTATAAATCATGCTTTTATTAAAAGTGGTGCGTTTGGTATAGAAATAGATTCTGCGGAAATTTCAGAAGATGAATATAGATTAACAATATCCAATAGCCAAATCCACAATGTCCAAAGCGCATGTCTAAAATCTTTCCATGCTAATGTTTGGGCTTATAATTCATTGTTTACCAACGGAAACAATGGATGTGTAATATTGGCCGGAGGTGCGTACCAATTTGATCATTGTACAATTTCATCACACCAAAAAGGATTAGGTTATTATAAATATGCGCTTACGCTTTCAGATTCCGGCTATTACGAGCATCCGGTTATTATCCCACTCCCTTTCAAGGCCAGATTTAAGAATTGTATCATCGCGGGAGATTCAACAATCGGAGCTAAGCCACGCCCTGAAATATTGATTTTACAATCATCGTTAACCGACACCCTAAATTACCAATTCGACCATTGTCTGATACAGACAAATCTTTCTGACAAAGAGATTGAAGAGGATGTTAATCATTATATAAGCATCATTGCGAATAAAGCGCCAAGATATGTCCTATTAGATAACAAACTATCTTTGTATGACTTCCATTTGTCAGATAATTCTCCATGTAAGGAGAGAGGTGATTTAGGAATTATACTAAAAAATGACCTTTATAAAACCGACAAAGACGGATTTGAAAGAAACGTGGAAGCCGCTCCGGATTTGGGAGCTTACCAAATCGTTGTTAAAACAGAAGAATCTGCGGATTCGTTGGCGAATAACAAGCAGTAGCAATGTCGATTGGATTTCCTGACATATTTATCAAATGCGTCTTATCCGCAATACTACTGGGGTCGTGCGTAACCGTCAATGGTCAACCGCAAGAATCGATTCGTATTGTCAGCTACAACATTGAAAACCTGTTTGATTATGAGAATGATCCTAATACGGATGACGATTCGTTCACACCAGAAGGAGACCATAATTGGACCCAGGGAAAGTATAAAAACAAAATTAACAATTTATCGAGAGCCATTACTGCTGCGGGCGATTGGAAAATACCTGCCATCATCGGATTATGTGAGGTTGAGAATGATAAGGTTTTGACTGATTTATTCCAACATACGCAATTAAAAACACATGGATACAAATTTGTACACAAAGACTCGCCTGACCAACGTGGAGTCGATGTGGCACTCGCCTATTTGCCCGACCATTTCAGACTCATCAAAGAAGAATTTTATTATGTGAAGATAATCGATGGTAGACCGACACGAGACATTCTCCATGCCACCGGCATCCTAACAAACGGAGATACGCTACATGTTTTTGTGAACCACTGGCCATCCCGATACGGAGGAGAGCTGGAGTCTGAATCTAAACGATTTTCAGCAGCGGATGTCCTGCGCTCCGTCACAGACAGTTTGCTAATCGCCAACGAATCTTCTAATATCGTTATTATGGGTGACTTCAACGACTATCCATATAATGCCAGCATCAAGCAACATCTCTGTGCCGAAAAGCCTGTAAAAAATTCACTTCATGACGCACTTTACAATCTGTGTGAACAATTTTCTGAAAAAGGTGATATCGGAAGCCATAAATTTGATGGCCAATGGGGCATGTTGGACCAATTCATCGTTTCTGGAGCTATGCTAGATAAGAAATCCAACACATATACTTCTGCGTCAGATGTGAAAATTTGTCGGGAAAAATTTCTATTGAAGGAAGATAAAACAGGCGAAGCTCCCAAACGATCTTTCATGGGCTCATTTTACGCTTACGGCTATAGCGATCATTTACCAATTTACATCGACATAAAGCTTAACAAAAATGAATAACATAAGTTTCTCAAATATCTTTAAGAAAAAGGTTCTCGTCTCTCTCCATGTCATAGCCTGGTTATTAATCTTCATTATACCAATTTTCTTCTTTGGTAGGGATGACGATAACTTGACCATCCATTATTTAAAATATATCATAACACCAATATCGTTCATTATCGTATTCTATGTGAATTATTATTACTTTACAGAAAAATATCTGTTTGTCCATCGGCTCAAGAAATATATCATAAACAATCTTTTGCTTATCGTTTTACTTTGTGGTATAAATTATTGCTGGCTTTATTACATCACCCCTGATTTACCCCCACGCAGTGTACAACTATTGGAAAAAGTAGAACGTTTAGAAAATGAGATTCAAAAACTTAAAAGCAAGGATTCGAAAAATATACCTGTATTCAAACAAGAAGAAGTTGTTACTACTACAAAAGTAACCGCTCCCAACAAGCGTACTTACCAACGCTTCAAATGGTGGCACCGTTTAACAGATTTTTTCTCTTTGCTTTGCGTGGCCGGTATAGCAGCGGCTATTAAAACAACATCACGTTGGCTCAAAACGGAAGAGATGAGACAAGAGGAAGAAAAACAAAAAGTGGAAGCTGAATTGAAAAATCTAAAAAACCAAATCAATCCGCATTTCCTCTTTAATACGTTAAACAACATCTACGCATTAATTGCTATAAGTCCTGAAAAATCGCAAGAAGCGGTTATGGAACTCAGTAAAATGCTTAGATATGTCTTGTACGATGACAATCAAGAATTCGTACCTCTCCAAAAAGAGATAGACTTCATTAATAATTATGTCAAATTGATGCGTCTCAGACTTACAGATTCGGTGAAAGTCGATGTGACAACGGATATTTCCGCCAATCCGGAAATGCCAATCGCCCCGCTACTTTTCATCTCTTTGATTGAAAACGCATTCAAGCATGGAACTTCTAACAGCCAGCCCTCTTTTATTGACTTCTCCATCGTCACAAGCGACGAAAACACGATCCGATGCGAATTGAAAAACAGTTATTTCCCTAAGACAGAGGATCATGACAAAAGCGGATCAGGCATCGGAATGGAGAATACTAAGAAAAGGTTGGAACTCATCTATCCTAATTCCCACACATTCGAATATGGAGAAGAAGGCGGTATTTATCATTCATTATTAATCATCAACGTAAAAAAGGGCTAGAATATGACACTGAATTGCATAGTTGTAGACGACGAGCCACTAGCATTGGGACTCATCGTATCATACGTCAAGAAAACACCATTCTTGAATCTTATCGGTAGTTATTCCAATGCGATGGATGCGGCGAAATCATTTGATAATCAGAAACCAGACCTTATATTTCTTGACATCCAAATGCCGGAAATGAATGGGCTGGAATTCTCTAAACTGATTGGAGACAAGACAAAGGTGATTTTCACCACCGCTTTTCAACAGTACGCCATTGAAGGATTCAAAGTGAATGCGCTTGATTATCTTCTCAAACCAATTAGTTATACAGATTTCCTTCAAGCCGCACAAAAGGCTCTAAATTGGTTTGAAATGACAAGCAATGCAGGTAGACCAGAAACTACGTCAGAGAAAGAGGAGAAAAAAACTATTTTCGTAAAAACAGAATATAAATTAATTCAGGTCGAACTGGATAAAATCCTTTATATAGAAGGAATGAAGGATTATGTGAAAATATTCATTGAGGGAGAACAATTTCCGATCCTTTCCCTTATGAGTATGAAATCGCTAGAAAATACGCTTCCAGCTTCGCAATTCATGCGCGTTCATCGTTCATACATTGTTCAAGCGAACAAAATAAAAGAAGTAGAACGCAATAGAATTATTTTCGGAAAGACTTACATTCCCGTCTCGGATTCATACAAAGATATATTCCAAGAATTCATAGACAAAAGAATGCTATCTGACTAACTAAATAAAAAGAAATGGCTTTTTTACAAAATATACAACTGACATTACTGCCCGAACAAGCTGGTGAAAAGGTTAGACTTATAGAAGAGACGTCAAGGAAATTAAGGATTTCCCCATCAGACATTAACGACATCCAAATCGTTCGTAAATCAATAGACGCTCGATCCCGCCATCAGGTAAAAGTGAACCTTTGTGTAAACATATTCACACTGGAGACGAAACCAAAGCCTACCGCCTACCCTTTCCATTACCAAAACGTAGAGAAGGGAGAACCAGTGCTAATTATCGGTTCCGGCCCTGCGGGACTTTTCGCCGCACTCAGACTTCTTGAATTCGGGTTGAAACCAATCATCATTGAGCGTGGGAAAAATGTCAGCGACAGAAAGAAAGACATTGCGCAACTGAACCGCAACAACGGCTTAGATATCGAATCCAACTATTGTTTCGGAGAAGGAGGAGCCGGCACTTTCTCCGACGGAAAACTCTTCACCCGTTCCAAAAAGAGAGGCGATTGTAGTAGAATTCTACTATTATTTCACCAACATGGCGCCCAAGACGAAATTTTGTACGAATCACACCCTCACATCGGCACCGACCGGTTACCCGTCATCATAAAAAACATGAGAGAGACGATACTTAACCATGGCGGAGAGATTCATTTCGAAACAAAAATGACCGATTTGATTATCGATAATAATCAGATACGAGGTGTAAAAACAGAAAATGGCAAGGATTTTCTCGCCAATAATGTTATTTTGGCGACGGGACACTCTTCCCGTGACATATATACTATGTTGCATAAAAACGGCATCCAACTTGAGTGTAAAGGATTCGCCATGGGTGTTCGTGTGGAACATAAACAATCCCTCATAGATACCATTCAATATCATTGTCCCAACAGAGGAAAATATCTGCCCGCAGCTGCCTATAACGTAGTGACGCAAGTCAACGGACGAGGTGTTTATTCATTTTGCATGTGTCCAGGCGGATTCATTGTACCCGCATCAACCGGCGAAGACGAATGTGTGGTCAACGGGATGTCCCCTTCGCAACGAAATTCGCCGTTAGCGAACGCAGCTATTGTGGTGGAAATCAGACCAGAAGATTTGGAAGACTACAAACAATATGGCGCATTGGCAGGATTGAAGTTCCAAGAGGAATACGAACGGCTATCCTTCCAAAACGGAGGCGGAAACGCTGTAGCGCCAGCACAGAGGCTGACAGACTTCGTCAACGGGAAAAGTTCAAGAGACCTACCGAAAACCTCTTATCTTCCCGGTATCATACCATCTGACATGCATGAATGGATGCCTGCGTTCATTCGAGAAAGATTACAATTAGGTTTTAGGGATTTCGACAAAAAGATGAAAGGATATCTCACCAACGACGCCATCATTGTCGGCGTGGAGTCTCGCACCTCCTCACCAGTACGTATACCACGAGATCCCGAGACGATGCAACATGTGCAAATTAAAGGCTTATATCCTTGCGGCGAAGGTGCAGGTTATGCGGGAGGAATCACATCATCCGCCATGGACGGAATCCTTTGCGCAGAGAAAATTTTCGAAACAATCCATTCATAATGGAGAAATCCATATGGCAAGCGTGGTTTAAGGATAACACCGGAAATCATCCATGGTGCCATTAAAAACATCCAAATCGATATACTTTTCACTGCCTTTATAGCCATTCAACAAGCCTCGGTTAGAATATTGCCAAAATTTCCATTCCGCAGAAGGCTCGAAATAGATATCGCGCATCCAAAAGTCATATTCGTCGAAATATCCCTTCAGATACTTTTTATACGATCGTTTTGTGGCATAGATGATAGGTTTCATGCCATAGTAATTCTCCAAAAAAGATAATAAGTCTGATAATTGTTTCCTTGTCTCCTCGATAGGCGGAAGAGGATTTGGCATCCCTGAGTAAAATTCGAAATCAACGACAGGAGGCAACATATTGTCTTTTTTCGCTACTGTCCGTATGTAATTATCCGCCTGTGTCTTACCCATACTTTGGAAACTAAAAAAATGGTAAGCGCTGACACGCAGACCTTGTTTGACGGCGGCCTCAAAATTGCGGGAGAAATAGGGATCGACATGCGAACTACCTTCCGTCGCCTTAATAAAAGCGAAAGAAAGATTTTGCGATGCTAACACTTTCCAATCTATCACACCTTGGTAGGAAGACACATCCACACCACGAACAGGGTACTTTTGAAGGGATGGATTATTGAGGACAATCTTGCCGTCATAAACCATAAAGAAAAAGAGAGAGAGACCGCCACCCAAAACAAGTGCCGTCACCCCAATAATAATCCACATTTTAGATTTTTTCCCCATAAAATAGATCAGTACCGAACAGAAATCATTTTTTCACCTTTTCAAAA
>CALCUH010000065.1 GCA_937907165.1 uncultured Bacteroidales bacterium
CCTGACCGACGCTGGTCTGCGCGACACATGGTGGGAGGGCGGTCATGGCCTCGGCGCCACTTTCCACGAAGGATGGATGCGCTTCCGCCTCGACCATATCCTCCACAACGATTCCTTAGGACTCGTAGCCATCCAACCCGTTCCTACCGAGTTGTCCGACCACTATCCGCTGGTGGGCGACTTCCTTCTCATTGATAATGAATATGCTATTGAGTAATTATCCACCCATAATATTTTTTTTGCTAAATTTGCGACGTTTAACTTTTAAAAGTATAAAATGAAACTAACAACTAAACTGCAATTCTTTTTCCTTTGTCTATTAGCCCTTTCGTTCCTCTCTTCTTGCTCCACGAAGAAAATCGTCTATATGCAAGATATGCAGGAGATCGAGAAGGTGAGCGTCAAAAAAGCTCAATTCGAGAACGACATCACGCTGCAGCCGGGCGACCGCGTCATCATCGTTGTGACCTGTCAAGACCCGCAGATCAGCGCCATGTTCAACCAACCCTACTTCAGCAACCAAATCGGCGGCGTGGAGACGATGAGCTCCTCTTATCTGCCGGTTTCGCATAGCGCATCTCAATCCATCATCGGTTACACCTTGGACCCCGAAGGAAACATCAACTTCCCCTTCTTGGGAAAGGTCAACATTGCGGGATTGAGACGTCACGAGGTGGCTGAGAAAATCACCTCCTTGATAGAAAAGAGCAACCAAGCCAAGGACCCCGTGGTCTACGTGGAGTACACCAACCTCGGCATCTCCGTCTTGGGTGAGGTGAAGAACCCGGGAAGAATCAAAATCGACGGGGAACGCTTCTCCATCCTCGACGCCATCAGCGCCGTGGGCGATATGACCATCTACGGAAACAGAAAGAAGGTCACCCTCATCCGTAAAGGAGAGAAGGGCGACGAATTCTACAAACTCGATTTCACCAACGCGGACAACCTCTATACCTCTCCCGCTTTCTTCGTGAGACAAGGCGACGTCATCTACGTCTCCCCGAACAGAAAGAAGGTGGGCGACTCCTCCGTGAACGGCAACACCCTCAAGTCCGCATCGTTCTGGGTGTCGGTTGGCTCTTTCGCCATCTCGGCCGCCGTATTGATTAATAACCTTGTTAACGACAAATAATCATGGCTCAACCTATCAACAATACCAAGAGACAACCTTCCAACGATGTCCAACTGCTGGACGTCTTCTTCCTCTACATAGCTAAGTGGAAATGGGTGTTGCTTTCTCTTCTCGTCTGTCTCGCCGCAGGCACCTACCATCTGCTGACCACAGAACCACTCTATAAGTCCACCGCCTCCATCCTCCTCAAACAGGACAAAGACGGTCAGGCGCTCTTGGGCAATGTGGCGATGTCTATGACCGACATCGGATTGTCCCAAATCAACATCAACACCTCCAACGTCATCATGACGTTCCAGACGCCTGACATCACCCACACGGTGATCCAACGTCTGCACCTGAACGACACCTATACCATCCAAAGAACCTTCCGCAAAGAGATCCTCTACGGAAGCACCCTGCCGTACACTGTCAACTTCATCGACAACCCCTTCGTGGGCAGCGGCTCCTTCGTCATCCAACGTCAGGAAAATGGGCAGTTGAGGCTCTCCGGCTTCGCAGTGGGCACGTTGGAGAACAATCCCCAAGAGTATACCGTGAAACTGGGCGACACGCTCAATTCCCCGTTGGGTAGAATCGCCGTCGTTTCCAACAACGAATACAGGGGCGAGGAATTCACCCAACCGATTCAAGTCTCCCACATGAGCTCGTTCGACGCGATCAAGGTTTTCCACCCCAAGCTCAGCGTGACGCTGCGAGACAAGATG
>CALCUH010000066.1 GCA_937907165.1 uncultured Bacteroidales bacterium
TAATACATTTTTCGCAAAAAGTTTAAACCCATAAAAAGTTTAGCGGACAGTAATAATTCCATAATAACGAAGCGAGAACTCATCGGGATGGGTTCTCGCTTCGTTTATGATTGGTTCTATAATTTACTTATAGATTCTAATATACGATTATTGTTGGCATACATCCACGTATTCGTCGTCACTCTTAAACGAGACAGGCTTGCACTGCGTATACATAGAGGGATTGTTCACCACCTTGTAGTACGGGCAACCCTTGGATTTCACAACACTCACACCTCTCCATTCGGTATCATATCCCTTACTCTGCACCTGAAGGGAAATGATGGTACCTCGATAAGACTCAGCATCTTCGTAAGGTTGGGCAGTGTGCGTCCGCACATTCACCTTGAAAGGTTTGTTCGCCTTGTAACCGTTCATCGGCGTAGCGCCCTCCAAGAAGGTAGCCACCAAAAACGGATTATAGTAACTGCCGTATTTAGGGTCGTAACGATCTTTTAGGATACGGTAGACACGATCAATGTTAAGTTCCACATTACACAACTCCAAGCATTGCTTTCCCACATTCTGGTCATGGCAAAAAATTTCGAAAGCCATCAACTCCAACACGACAGCGCCCTCGGGAGTGGTACCCAACTTCTCTTGGGCAGCCTTAAACGCTTCGAGCGTCTGAGGGAAACCAGAGAAGGTGACGGAAGAAGGTTGACCAGCCACATATTTGGACGGATCAATTCCACCTTTTATATCAAATGTGATAGGCGAAGCGCAAGCGTTCTTATTTTCAGTCACTTGCGCAGCTGGCAAAGCGGATGAAATCTCCGTGTTCCGGGAAGCCGTCACATTCGATTCCGTATTCTCAACAGAAGGGATAACAGGAATACTAGACGATACATCCTGACGATTATTATTTCCCGCATCACAGCTACTCAAAATCGCACAAATCGCACAAATTACGAATGTCTGGGTTTTACTCATAATTAAAATCTTTAATTGTTACTTACTATTTAATCTCCCCCTCTTGGGTAATGATATCCTTCTCGTCGAACCCGTCAGAATCGTCTTCATAGAGGCGTTTGCCGCAATAACGGCAGAACACAGCGTCCTCGTCGTGCCCCGTCTTATGACAGTGCGGACAAGGTCTCATGGAAAGTTTCTTCTTATCGGAAATCATCTGGGCGGAAACGATACCCGTAGGAACCGCCAATACCGTATAACCCAACAACATCACAAAAGCGGAAAGGAACCGTCCGAAACTCGTCATCGGGGTGATGTCGCCGTAACCTACCGTCGTGGTCGTCACAATCGCCCAATAGATACTGCTCGGAATATCATGGAAACTGCTACCCTCAATACCGCCTTCCACCATGTACATCACCGTGCCAATGCAGACAACCAACAAAAGCACGAAGACGAAAAAGACGATGATCTTGCGGGAACTAGCCTTCAACGAATTCAAAAGGATTTCACCCTCCCGCCAATAAGAGAAGAGTTTGAAGATCCTAAACACACGGATCAGCCTTAAAATACGAATGGTCAGCAAGCCATGCGCATTCGGGAATACGAAGCCCAAATAAGTAGGAACAGTAGCCAACAAATCGACGATTCCGAAGAAACTGAAAGCGTACGCCGCAGGCTTAGGCGCACTATAGAGCCTCAACAGATACTCCACCGTGAAGAAAACGGTGAAGACCCATTCCAATATATTCAGAAAGAACTTGAAGGTCGGAGGAAAGAAGGAAAGACTTTCTAAAATGACGACCAAGACACTGACAAGGATAAAAATGATGAGCAATACGTCAAACATTTTACCCATCGGAGTATCCGTATCGTAAATTACCATATAAATCTTATGCTTCAACTCCTCGTTGTGCATAAAATCGTGCCATTTCTTCTTCAATCCAAACATTTCACATTCAATTTATTGTTTTCAAAATAAGGATGAAAGCACACCCGTGTGCTCACAAAAAATCTTCACACCAATACCGATTAAGACAAGTCCCCCTACCAGTTCCATGTTCAAAGGCAAGTGTTTGCCCGCAAAAACGCCTATCGCATTACCTAGCACGGAGAAACCGAAACTAAAGAGACCTATCATCAGCAAGGCGAAAAGGAAACAGGAGAGAGATTCCGTGATAAAGACAAGACCAGTAGCCAAAGCGTCGATACTCGTGGCGATGGCCAAGAAAACCAATTTTTTCCAGTCCAAAGCAGGTTGCGAATCTTCGTCTTCCTTTTCAGACAAACTCTCGTAAATCATTTTCGAACCAAGAAAGAGAAGAACAGCCAAAGCGATCCAATGGTCGAAGGCCTCGATATACTCTTTAAAACCCACGCCAGCCAACCAGCCGAAAAAAGGCATAGCAGCCTGGAAAAGTCCGAAAAGGAGAGCCATCTTCATAATAGGAACAAAATGGAACTGCCGAAGGGCAATTCCATTTGTTATAGAGACTGCGAAACAATCCATCGCCAAAGCGACGGCGAGCAGTATGATCGTTACAATACTCATCGACCGAAAATTAGCACTTAGCCAACGCTTGCTCCAAATCTGCGATGATATCCTCTGGCTCCTCGATGCCGACAGAGAAACGGATCAAGTCAGGACGCACACCAGCAGCCAACAATTGCTCGTCGGACAATTGACGATGCGTATGGGAAGCCGGGTGAAGCACACAAGTACGTGCGTCAGCCACATGAGTCACGATGCAAGCCAACTGCAAACTATCCATGAATTTGATGGAAGTCTCGCGTCCGCCCTTCACACCGAAGGTAACGACACCGCAAGACTGACCATTTCTGAATTGTTTCTCAGCCAACTCGTGGTAAGGATTTGACTTCAAACCAGGGTAGTTCACCCAAGCCACCTTAGGATGCTTCTCCAAATATTCAGCCACCTTCTGCGCATTCTCGCAATGCTTAGGCATACGAACGTGGAGCGTCTCCAAACCAAGGTTCAACAAAAACGCGTTTTGAGGAGCTTGGATTGAACCAAGGTCACGCATCAATTGAGCGGTAGCCTTTGTGATATAAGCACCCTTGCCGAAAGCCTTGCTATAAGCCAAGCCGTGGTAAGACTCGTCTGGTTGAGTCAAGCCAGGGAACTTGTCCTTGTGAGCCTCCCAATCGAAATTACCGCTATCGACGATACAACCGCCCACGTTAGTAGCGTGTCCGTCCATGTACTTCGTGGTAGCGTGCGTCACGATATCGCAGCCGAACTCGAAAGGACGGCAGTTGATAGGCGTAGGGAAAGTATTATCGATAATCAATGGAACACCATGAGAATGTGCGATGCGGGCGAATTTCTCGATATCGAGCACGCTCAACACAGGGTTGGCGATTGTCTCACCGAACAAAGCCTTTGTGTTTGGACGGAACGCCTTAGCGATCTCCTCCTCGGAAGCGTCCGGATCAACGAATGTGCATTCGATGCCCAACTTCTTCATCGTCACAGCGAACAAGTTATAAGTTCCGCCATAGATGCAGGAAGATGAGACGAAATGGTCACCAGCCTCGCACACGTTGAAGATAGCATAGAAGCTGGCAGCCTGCCCGGATGATGTCAACATCGCAGCCACACCACCCTCCAAAGCGCAGATCTTAGCGGCTACAGCGTCATTCGTAGGATTCTGCAAACGAGTGTAGAAATATCCTGATGCCTTCAAATCGAAAAGGTCGCCCATCTCGGCGCTCGTATCATACTTGAATGTTGTCGACTGATATATTGGAAGTACTCTTGGCTCACCCTTTTTAGGCTTCCAGCCCTCTTGAACACAAATGGTTCCTAATCCTTTTTTCTTTTCCATCTATAAAATATTATTTAAATCGTTAATATTCAGAATTATATATTATAATTCAAATTTACCTAAAAATTCACGCAAAAATACACACATTATGCATAACACGCAATAAAGCGGGCGTTAGATTCGAAGCACTTTGTAAAAAAAGCGATACGAGAAGCGCACTCAAAGAAAATAAAAAAGGTCGCCCTCCGAAAAAGGCGACCTACTGTATCAAATCGGGAAAGATCTACTTGCAGATAAAACCGCCTAAACTATCCGCATAAGTGTCTAATACGGAACAATCATTCACCTTCATTTCCTCCTTTATTCCGCTGTAACTAGGAACGACCTCGCCTTTTTCGTCATAAAAGGTGCAGTCACAATCTTTCTTCGTACAAGAATAAAAGCCCGCAAAAAGTCCGGCTAAGCCTAATATCAACAATAATCTTTTCATTATCATTTCCTTTAAAATTTCGCCTACTCTACCGTTTTCGGCAACCCGACGGCAAATGTAATAATAAATTACTATATATAACAATTTTGTGATTTACTATTTACAAAATATTGGCTCCGAATTTGTAGATAAAAAATAAGCGATGGGGAGTATCATAGTTGATCCAACGCCTCGTAAATCGCAGCCTTGTCCATGTCTTTACCAATAAAGACCAACTTCACAAGACGGTCACCATAGACCTCATCCCAATCCTTGCGGAGCTCCTCACTCTCTTCAAGGAGACGCTTCTGGTCGGCCTTCGGAGCGGTGCAGATCCATTGTCCAGCCTCCTGAACGGTCTTCTGTCTTCCCGCTTGTTCGAAAAGGTAAGACATATCCGGGCTCTCCACGAAGTACAAAATACCTTTGCACCGAATCACACCTTTCGGCCATGATTTGTCTATGAAACGATCGAACTTGGACAACGTGAAACCTTTACGGCGGTAATAAACAAACGTGGAGATTCCGTACTCCTCCGTCTCGCCCTCCCCATGATGATGATGGTGGTGATGGTGGCAATGGCCTTCATGATCGTGGTCATCGTCGTCGTCATCGTCATGCTCATGGCAATGGCACACCTCGCCCTCCTCATGATGGTGGTGACAGTGATGCTCATGCTCGTCGTCATCATCATCATCGTGGTGGTGGTGATGTTCATGGTTCTTGCGTTCCTTTTCCTCCACCTGCTGTTCGTCAGCCTCCAAAGCCTGAATCCATCCGGCAGACATACTGACAGCCTGAAAATCGAAACGGTTAGAGTTGATGATACGGTCCAAATCAATATTTGCGTAGTTCGCCTCGATGATTTCAGCGCGCGGCTGCAACGTGCGGATAACGGCGCGCACCTGATCGAGCGCCTCCTTGCTCACCTCGTCAACCTTGTTCAGCACGATCACGTCGCAGAACTCAATCTGTTGGATGATAAGGTTCTCGATATCGTCCTCCTCCAAATCCTTGCGTACCAAAGCGTCTCCGCTGTTAAACTCGTCATAAAGACGGAGAGCGTCCACCACAGTCGTGACGCAATCCAAGCGGCACACCTCAGGCATGCCATATTTCTTCGCCATGGCAGACATCGTCACGATGGTCTGTGCGATAGGCAACGGCTCGCAGATTCCGCTCGCCTCGATAACGATGTAGTCGAAACGGTTCGTATCAGTGATGTCAGTGATTTGTTGCATCAAATCCGCCTTCAGCGTACAACAGATGCAGCCATTGCTCAATGCGACCAAGCTGTCGTCCTTTTGGGTCACCACACCACCCTGCTGAATCAGGGAGGCATCCACATTCACCTCACCGATATCGTTCACGATGACAGCGATTTTCAACCCCTTCTTGTTCGTTAGGATATTGTTCACCAACGTAGTCTTTCCACTTCCTAAATAACCCGTCAAAAGGGTAATAGGCACAACTTTATTACTCATGACACAAAAATATTACCAAACATTTAATGACGTAAAATTATAAAGAATAGAAGAAAAACACAATCTTTTTATAACTTTGCCTATAAAGAATAAATGAGGTAACAAGCAAATAATCATTCAGCAAAATGTCCGGCAACAAGGTGATCAAAAACACGGTCAAACTATTATCGGCAGGCATCATCGCGCAAGCCATCGGAATCCTCATCTACCCTATTCTGACCCGTCTTTACGCGCCCGAGGACTTCGGGCTGCTCAACCTCTTTCAAAGCATCGGAGGCGTGTTAGCGCTCATCGCCACGGGAGAATACCAATTCGCCATACTTCTTCCCAAGGAAGAGAGGAAAGCGGAAGATTGCCTCTTCATCGGGCTGACCATCCTCCTCGTCATATTCACCATCTGTTGTCTGACCATCCCCTTCGCCCGCGGCATCGCAAGCATCTTCCACACGCCCGAATTGGCGGAGTGGTATTGGATGCTAACACTCTTCGTCTTTGCCACCGGAGCATGGTCCATACTTAATTATTGGCACACGAGACATAAGAACTACACGTTAGCCAGCACCTACCAAGTAAGCAAAAGCATTCTGAACGCAGGGATGAAATGGGGAGCAGGATTAATCGGTTTTGTGAAAGGCGGACTAATTGTAGCCACCGTCGCCTCGGCACTACTCTCACTATTTTTCAATGTGGCGAGGTCCATCAAACAATACAACTGGGGTGTTGGGTTTTTCAGAAAAGCCAACAAAAATACCGCAGTCGAATACAAAAACTTTCCGTTCTTCTCCCTTCCGAAATCACTCGCCAATTATCTCAGTTCCAACCTTCCCTTTCTTCTACTAACACCTTTTTTCGGTCTGAAGGAGATCGGATTCTTCGGGATGGCGCTGACATTGTCGTTCATGCCCATCAATATCATCTATAATTCCATCTACCAAGTTCTCTTCCAAGAGATGTCGGAGAAAGTGAATCAAAAAGTTTCCATCATTCATGTGTTCAGGCAATTCGTGGGGAAGACACTCTCAATCGTTCCACCTCTTTTCATTATTCTATACTTCTTTCTTCCTTCCCTCACGAAACTCATTTTAGGTGACGGATGGGAAACAACAGGCGTCTACATCCAATATATGCTTCCATGGCTGCTCACATCCCTCATTGCGGGTTCCACATGCTTTGTGACGGACATATTTATGAAACAAAAAGGGTTACTCCTATTTGAATTGGTTTCGCTTGCCGCAAAAGGCATAAGCCTTGCGATAGGCATTAAAATGAACGGCATGGGCATTGCGATCTTAGGATTATCTTGCGTCAGTTTTGTCGTCAATACCGCACAAATCGTTTGGTTCAGGTCTTTAATAATGAATTATGAACGCCAGATAGCTTCTGAGCGCAAATAGGAAAGGCGTTTGGGGTAAAAGCCATTAAATAAAAAAGGCGTCCCGAGAGACGCCTTTTTCTGTTCGTTGTTGAGACTGATTACTCCGCTTTCTTAGGAGCACCTGCAGGACAAACGTCCGCACAAGTTCCACACTCAGTGCAAGCATCAGCGTTTATTGAATAGATGTCACCCTCAGAGATTGCTCCTACAGGACATTCGCTAATGCAAGTACCACAAGCAACACAATCTTCACCAATTACGTAAGCCATAGTATTTTTCTTTTTTAGTTAATAAATATGTGCATTTGCACAATGCAAATATATATATTTCCTTATACTCTCCGAAATATTTATAGTAAAATTTTCTTAAAAATCCAGGAGGAGCAAAGAGGGAATTCCCTTTGCTTTTCGTGACGCTTACTAAGCTAACGAAGGGATGGGAAACACAAAAGTGTTATTTATTTTTTTAAAATTTATTAATAAAATGTTGTGAATATGATATTTTATCCATAAATTTGGGAGATTTCGTTTTCAGAAAAGACAATTAAAAATAGGAGGATTGTATATGGAAGATGAGAAATTGAGGTTTGATGCGGATAAGCGGGATCAGGAGATTGTTTATTCGAAAGCGATCAAGGCAGGAAAAAGGATTTACTACCTTGACGTAAAACGCAACCGCAAAGATGAATTATTCCTCGCCATTACGGAGAGTAAGAAGAAAGTGACCGGTGATGAGGCCCAAGTATCATTCGAAAAGCACAAAATCTTTTTGTATAGAGAAGATTTCGAGAAGTTCATGACTGGACTGAATGATGTGATGGATTACATCGGAAAGAGTTCGGAGCAAAGCGATAGCGGGAACGATCCTGTTCCAAGCCGTTTTGAGATCGATTTCGGATAACTCCATAAAGAAGGAAACAGACAAAGACGCATCGTAAGTTGCGTCTTTTTTTTATCTACGGCATAAAAAAAAGGAGCCATTCTCCACAAGGCGAATGGCTCCTTTTATAAAACTAGGATTAGGCTTTCTGCTGAGGCTGAGCGTTGTTGTTGCTCTGCACATTAACAGGTTTACCACCTGACATGTCGCATGTTCCGGAGAACACAGCTTGCGGTTCGATGGAAAGTGTCTTCGTAGTGATTTCACCCTCAACAACAGCGCCAGCTTTCAGAGACAATGTGTCGGAAATAATTACCTTCCCCGTTACTTTACCCATAACATCTGCGTTTGCGCAAGTCATCGTGCCCTTCATAACTCCCTTGGTGCCAACGATGATCTTTCCTTTGCAAACAATCGTACCTTCGACGGAACCATCCAATCTGAAATCGTTTTCAGCCTGAATATCTCCCACAACCTTTGTGCCGAAAGCCAAAGTGTTGTGTTCAGTTCCTGTAGGCATTACATCTTTTCCAATTCCCATGATATTAGATTTAATTGTTAATAAGCTGATTTAAATTGATTCAGGAATCTCACGTCATTTTCCGAGAACATACGCAAATCCTTCACCTGATATTTCAAGTTTGTAATACGTTCGATACCCATACCGAACGCATAACCAGTATACACTTTACTATCTATGCCACAATTTTCCAAGACGTTAGGGTCGACCATACCGCAACCGAGAATCTCAACCCATCCGCTTCCCTTACAGAAAGCGCAACCCTCTCCGCCACAAAGATTACAAGAGATATCCATTTCTGCGGAAGGTTCAGTGAACGGGAAGTAAGAAGGACGCAAACGAATCTTTGTACCTTCTCCGAACATCTCTTTAGCGAAATAGAGCAAAGCCTGCTTCAAATCCGCGAACGAAACGTTCTTATCGATGTAAAGGCCTTCCACCTGATGGAAAAAACAATGGGCGCGCGCCGAAATAGCCTCGTTTCTATAAACCCTTCCAGGACAAAGCACACGAATCGGAGGTTTCTGATTCGTCATAATCCTAGACTGTACGGAAGAAGTGTGCGTACGCAACAAAACGTCCGGATTTCTGGTAATGAAGAACGTGTCCTGCATATCCCTCGCAGGATGCTCCGGCGGGAAATTCAAAGCGGAGAACACATGCCAATCATCTTCGATTTCAGGACCTTCAGCCACAACGAAACCAAGACGAGAGAAGATGTCCGCAATCTCATTCTTCACAATGGATATAGGATGACGAGTACCCAACTCCACAGGATCAGGAGTTCTGGTCAAATCCAAACTTTCGTCTTTTTCGGAACTGTTGTCCAACGCAGCCTTCAACTCATTAATCTTATCCTGCGCCGAATTCTTCAAGTCGTTGAGCAACTGCCCCATCTCCTTCTTCTGTTCACTCGACACATTTCTGAAGTCATTGAACAACGAGGATATCTCACCCTTTTTGCTCAAATATTTGATACGTAAGGACTCCAAATCTTCCTTGTTGGAAGCATGCAATTCCTTGATTTCATCCAAAAGTTCTTTAATTCTCTCTTTCATCTCTATATAAAAATCCTTTAATTTCGCAAAGTTAGTGTTTTTTTGTCTATTACATTGTTAAAATACCCCAAAAAAGAAGGTTCGACCTTAAGAAAAAAAACTTCACTTTAATTATTCCCGCAAAATAGCCCTCACCATTCCTTTTTCGTTGATTTTATTTTCCCAATTGAAAATTCTTTCGCAAATTTGATAAATTTCACGAGATATGAGCATCATCGGTTTTTGCAAACGGAACATTATCGAGTTGTCCGTCTGGATTGCGGTCTTTACGCTCCTCACGTTCAGCAACATATCTTTCGACCTATTCCTTTCCCTCGAATTGGCCGCGGTGCTGACAGCCGGCATGTTCGTGACCACATTGGTGAATAGGTTGTTCCTTTTCCCCTATCTTCTAATGAAGAATAGGCTGGTGCTTTTCACGTTATTGGCATCTTTTGTCGTTGCGGTGTTCACCTTTCTTGTCTATAATTTGGAGGACTCAACCGTCTCTACCCATTATGCGGAAACAGTATTCGACGATAACGCGTTACTTGACATACGTCTTCCCTCCGAAAACAGATCTTTTTTCGAGGAAGAATCCGAGTCGTCGGAGGACAGACTTTTCCTCTCCTCCAAATGGAAAGCGCTGATTTTGCTCTCCAGCGCTATGATGGTATCCGTATTGCTCCAATATAGGAAAAGAACAGCCGAAATAGAAGAGCAGAGAAGTTCCATACTCCAAGAGAAAGTCCAACTTGAGCTGAACTTCCTGCGGTCTCAGATCAACCCGCACTTTCTCTTCAACGCCCTAAACAACATCTATTCTATGGTATACACGGGTGATAAAAATGCGGCGGACAGCGTGCTGACTCTCTCGGAAATGCTTCGATACGTCACTTACGGTTCGAAAGAGAAACAGATTCCTATTTCCGGAGAGATCAACTATTTAGAGAACTATATAGAATTTCAACGATATAGTCATGAGAACGACATCAATGTAACTTTCGAGAAGGAAATCTCCCAAGAAGAGATATTCATCGCTCCCATGCTGCTCCAACCCTTCGTGGAAAACGCCTTCAAATATAGCGGTGTCGGAATCGAGGAAAACGCATACGTGAAATTCCTGCTTAAAGCGAACTCCCAAATGCTGAACTTCCATGCGGAGAATAGCATTAGGGCGATAAAGAGGGAGCAGAAACATATCAAAGGAATCGGAATCGAGAACGTACGCAAACGCCTCGACCTCATGTATTCCGGAAAGTACACATTGGACATCGAAGAAACGGACAACATCTATAACTTGAATTTAACCATTAAATTATCTTAATATGGAGAACGAATTAATACGGACACTCATCATTGACGATGAATTTCCCGCAAGAAAGCTACTCTCGGAATATGTATCGAAAGTTCCGAGTCTGCAACTTTGCGGGACGTGCGAAAATGCCATCAAGGCAATGGAAGTATTGAAGAACGAATCCATCGACCTCATCCTGACCGACATACAAATGCCTGACTTGTCGGGATTGGAATTGATCAAATCGATGGCAGAAAGACCTTTGGTAATTTTCACAACCGCATACACAGAATATGCCATAGACAGCTACGAATTGGAGGCTGTAGACTACCTTCTAAAGCCTATCTCCTTCCCGAGATTTTTGCAAGCGATCAACAAAGTAGCCGACAGGATAAAAGCGAGAAGAAAGGACCAAACGCCAGCGGAGCAAACAGCGGTCAAATCAGACCGTGATTTCTTCATGGTGAAAGCGGACTACAAACTATACAAAATCGATTACGCGAGTCTCGTCTACATCGAGGGGCAAAGCGAATACGTCACTTTCCACATGAAAGACAAGAGGCGTATCACCGCCTATTATTCGCTGAAAAAGTTGGAGGAAGAACTTCCTAGCAACGAATTTATGCGCATTCACAAATCTTATATTGTTTCACTTTCGAACATAGAATCAGTGGAAGGGAATATGGTAACTATCAACGGACAAAAATTATCCATCGGCAAGAACTATAAGGATGCTTTGTTGAACGCACTGAATGGGATATAGTTCAGGCAGCCAAACGTTACGACATTAAGTTTAGCATTGACTGCTCTAGCGGACGGGATACATGTATGTCCTATTCCGTGGGTATTTCCCCTGTCACCCAGATATCGGCTTCCAGCCAAATCATTTGCGAAACTTGATTCATTTATTTAGAAAACAATAAAAAAAACCGCAACACCCAATAATGGCATTGCGGTTTTTTTGTTTGATAAGATATTACATTTTACCCGGAATCACTTCCAAACCAAAGTCATACTATTATTGTATTCCGAATCAATAAGGTTAGTAACATCAAGCTTGATTGGATATCCATCCTCATCCAAAGTCCAGTTGAAATATGCCTCAATCACACCATCAGCATTAGACATAGACACAGGTAAATACTTACTTCCCACGCCATAAATCGATCTGGTAGCGATTTCCACATCTAATTGAAGGACTGACCCATAATAGAAAGGAATTAACGCTTTATTCTCTATCGGAGAGGTCACCTCATCATTGGTATATTGGAAAACATTCTGGAAAGTAGATAACGAGAGAGAAACCAAGTTACCATCTTTCCACTCATAAGCAGGGTAAGTATAACTTGCGATTGGATGTCCATCTGAGTCATATGAGTATTTAAAATCAAACGTACTGGTGTCTACGACTTGGACTTCAGATGCGACAAACCCCTTGGAATTCAAAGTGCCCTCAACCTTAACTCCATCATCATTCAAATACTCTATTGAATAAGAACTTCCATTATAATGATAGACACGAACGTTTTCTCCATGTGTCATTTTGGTAACTCTACCAAATGAATCATATTCAAAAAAACTACTTACATTTTCACTTGACACTTTGGTTTCTACCAAACGTTTCTGATCTGCAGTAAAATAAGAATAAGAAACACTGTTGTTTTGGTTTTGGCTTTCGTCTTCATCATCACCACAAGATGAAAACATACAAGCGGATAACGCTAGTATGCCCAAAGAATAAATTAATTTTTCCATACTAATAAATGTCTGCCACAACCCTAAACAGATTTTTAAATTAATAATAATGGTTGGATTGTCTTTGTCGCCACCGTTATCAAAACTCACAAAAATGCTTACTATCTGATAGTTTAATAAAACACTCCAAGCCCCCCAATAAGGCGAAAACAAAAAACCATTTTTTTAAGAATTATTTCCATAAATTTATCAAAACAAACTTAAGAAAACATTATGGAAATATCAAGAATATGCAATGATTTTTTAAATTATTATACAAACAAACTGACAAACACATAATTAGAAAACATTATTGTCCGATAAAAGTGCCAATGATAATTAAGAAGCTGTTTAAAATTTACGAAAAAGTTTCTTATCGGGCTTTTTATGGATACCTTTTGTCTATTTTAATCATTTCCTCAGTCACAATGGAACCCCATTGCTCCTATCGGGAATAATCAAAATATCCTAAAAGTCTCTCATCAAAATCTCCAATAAAAAAAATTTAAACAACTCATAATATATTGAAACACAATGAAAATGAGTTCGAAAACACGAGACAAGCCCTGATTTTTTTCTTTTATTCAAGTTTCGCAAGTGTTCTGGCTGGAAGCCGGCATTGGAATAACCGATGGCAACGTCCTCAGAATAAGGCATATACGCACCCGATCTGACTGGAGGGAAGCGCTTCCTTCCAATACCAAACCTCTCAAGGTAGTGACTTCCAGTCACTATTTTCTTGCATTCCATCTATCCTGCAGCATCTCCTTCGTCGATGCAACTGGTTACTGAGATATTACTTTCAGGCAAATTGGAACTTGCGGAACTTGAATTATTTAGCGGACAGTAGTAATTAGAAAACATGGGAGAAGAAGGGAAAGAATAAGAAGCTGTCCAAAAGCGTATTGGGGAGAATTTATAAGAGTCATTTTAGGATATTTTAATTATGATTATTTCCGGCAGGAACAAATGGATTGCAGTATGACTAAGGAAATAATCAAACAGACAAAAAGCATCCTTAAAGAGTCCGACAAGAAACTTTCGTGATTTTGCAAACAGTTTCAAAGACAAAAAAAAAACGTCGCCAAACTTCCCAGTTTGGCGACATCTCGAGTTTTTCACTCTAAAAAATGAAAACAAACACTATTATGAAAAAGTTTCTTCTATTTTATTCAACTATCAAAAATCGACAGGCAACCCTTGATAAATATTCAGCACTTGAATATTCAGTATCGCCGTATATTTGGACTGCAAAGTTTGTTGTTGCGCATTCAACAAATCATTACGCTCGCTCAACATTTCAAAAGGGCTTTTCATACCCAGTGAAAACTTCTCCTTCGTCAGCTCGTAGGTCGATTCCGCAGCTTGTTCATTGCTCTTCGAAGCCATGTAATTCAACTGAGCCGCTTTCGCATCCAAATACGCATTCTCAATAGTTTTCTTCAAATCATCCTTCAGGTTTTCAGTCTCCCAACCGACAAGGTTACGGTTCAATTTCGCCTTTTTCAAAGTGGATTTTCTTTCCCGATTATCCGCAATAGCGTAATTTAAAGAAAGTCCCACATTCTCACTGAAATTCTCCTTCAATTGGTCTCCTCCACTCAAATCAACATGATTACGATGTCCTGTTCCAACACCCGCACTCAAATTCACGGAAGGGTAATAACCGGATTTCGCGCTTTTAATCTGAAGATCAGCCATCTGTTCATTCAGCTTCGCATTTGCAATTTCAGGTCTCGACAAAAGGGCAGCTTCATATATAGAATCCTTATTCCCTAAATCAACCATTACCTCCTCTTGAGTAAACTCCGGCACATACACATCGACATCCTCACTCAAATCCAACCTCAGCAATTGCTTTAGTTGCAACAGGTTTTCCGCCAATTGGTTTTCCGCCACCGTCAGTTGGTACAATTCAGAAACATGCTGCGATTCGATTTGCGACAAATCGCTCATCGAAACAGAACCCGCCTCATACAATTGCTTGTAACGATTCAACTGTTCGTTGGATGTTTCAAGCGAATTCTTACGGATTTTCACATTTTCCTTCGCATACAAAATTTGCAGATATCCCGTCAAGACAGCAATTTTTATATCCTCTTCAGTCGATTTAAGAGAGGTTTCCTGGATTGTTTCCTGCAATTCCTGTTGCTCGATATTGTACTTTCTTCTGAATCCATTAAATACCGTCCACGAAGCCCCTAAATTATAGTTTCCGCTGTAGTTATTTGCATAGCCGACTTCAGCGAATGGACTATTACTTAAATTATGACTCGTGGAGAAAGAAACGCTCGGTTGCCATTGCCCCCTAGCCTGTTCGGTCGAAATGCGGCACTGTTCCAAAGTGATCTTACTTTTCTGCACACTGATGTTTTGTTGCAAAGCATAGTCAAAACACTTACTCAACGTCCACTCCTCAGATTGACCGAAAGAGAGAGACGTCGCACACACCGCAAATAACAACGCTATATTCTTTCTTACACACATGTACCTTACAAATTTGTAATCAACAAAAATTTGCTAATACAAATATATAATAATTTTTTAAATTCGGAACAAAAAAAAAGAATATTAGCCAATAAAAATCGGCGATTCGTCAAATAAATTCGACGAACCGCCGTTATATTATCTTGCGAATGTCAATAGCTCTCCTTTTTGAGCGTCATTGATTTTCCCTTCATCATACACAAGCACTCCGTTCACAAATGTCTGCGAAACCTTGTATTTCAATGTTTCGCCCTCCATCGGAGACCATCCGCACTTGTATAGGATATCCTCTTTTTTCACTTCATAAGGCACATTAGGCTCAACAAGCACCAAGTCAGCATAATATCCCTTGCGGATGAATCCGCGCTTCTCCACATTGAAGATTCTCGCCGGGTTGTGGCACATTTTCTCCACGACCTGTTCACGGGTGAAGTTTCCTCTTTTCGCCAATTCCAACATCATCGGCAAAGAGTGTTGGATGGAAGGATAACCTGACGCGCTTTGCAAGCAGTCACCCTCCTTCTCGCTCCAAGCGTGAGGCGCATGGTCAGTCGCTATGGTATCAATGATACCAGACTCAACAGCCTTCAACAAATTGAGACGGCTCTTCTCCTTCTTGATGGATGGATTACATTTAATCTTTGCGCCGAGGCGCTCGTAATCAGTATCATCAAACCACAAATAGCCAACGCAAGTCTCCGCCGTAATATTCTTTTCGGACAACGGCTTGTTATTAAAAAGCGCCATCTCTTTGGCTGTCGTCAAATGCAGAACATGCAACTTGGTACCATATTTTTTCGCCAAATCAATCACTTTTGAAGTTGATTTATAGCATGCGTCCGAATTTCGTATGACTTCGTGGTATGAAATCGGGATAGGCTGGTCACCCAATTCCTCCTTTACCTTGGCAAGATTCGCTTGAATCATCTCCTCGTCCTCATTGTGCGTAGCCACCAACAACTTAGACTCAGCGAAAATACGCTCCAAAATTTTGGGATCGGTGACGCGCATGTTTCCCGTAGAGGCCCCAACAAAGACCTTGATACCACACACCTTATTTTTATCAGCATTCACCACATCCTCTATGTTATCGTTTGTGGCGCCTAAATAAAAGGCGAAATTCGTCAGACATTTTTGTTTAGCCAATGCGATTTTCTTGTCCAACTCCTCCATATTTGTTGTAGGAGGCTGGCAATTAGGCATGTCCATGATGGAAGTCACACCACCCGCCACCGCAGCTCTCGACTCCGATTGGAAATCGCCCTTCTGCGTCAAACCGGGCTCACGGAAATGCACATGGGAATCAATCACACCAGGAAGAAGCCATTTATCCTCCGCATCGATCACCTCCGCACTTTTCATCACTGATTCGGGAACCTCATCCTTAAAGATCTTAGAAATTTTATTCCCGTCTATCAACACAGAGCCTCTGAAGGAATTCCCTTCGTTAATGATTTTGGCTTTATGAATCAATATACTACTCATCGCATAAAACTATTTTGAAATTTCTTTTTACCAAATATACTATTTTTTTTGAGGATATTTCCTAAACAAGCTATTTATTTTTAATCTAATCACACCCAACACAGCTTCTCCGAAGATTCCTCCACACATTTTAGAATTACCCAACACCCTATTTACAAATATAATAGGGACCTCTTTTATGGTAAATCCACACTTATATGCAGTATATTTCATTTCGATTTGGAAAGCATAGCCTTTGAATTTAATCTTATCCAACTCAATCGTCTCCAAGACTTCTCTACGATAACATTTGAAGCCCGCAGTCGTATCGGCCACCTTCAAACCCGTCACTATTCTGACATACTTGGATGCGAAATAAGACATCAAGACACGTCCCATCGGCCAATTGACCACGTTCACACCCGAAATGTATCGTGAGCCAATCGCCACATCCGCACCCTCCTCAGAACATGCCTTATGCAAATTCATCAAATCTTTCGGATTGTGGGAGAAATCCGCATCCATCTCGAAAATATAGTCATATCCTTGTTCCAATGCCCATTTGAATCCGGTGATATATGCCGTGCCCAAGCCTAACTTACCGGATCTTTCTAGGATATGCAACCTTTCAGGGAATTCCGTCATCACCCGCTTCACAATCGCGGCGGTTCCATCCGGAGAATTATCGTCTATAATTAATACATGAAACATCTTCGGCAGCTCAAAAACCGCACGGATAATATTCTCTACATTTTCTTTTTCGTTGTAAGTTGGTATAAGTACAATGCAACGATCGTTATTCTCTGAAGACATTTCCTGTTTTGTGAAATTCCTATAAATCCGTGCAAAGATAGTTTTTTTTTGCAATGTAGAAAACGAATAAGAAAAAAATGTATCTTTGCCGCCCGAAATTAGAAAGGTAAAAATATTAAAATTAGACATTATCGAAATCCTCTAAGCTTCATTTCTTCACCAAG
>CALCUH010000067.1 GCA_937907165.1 uncultured Bacteroidales bacterium
GGGAGAATTTCTCGTGGAAGACATACGTCAGAAAGTAGAAGGGATTGAGGGCGTCAAACAAGCGAACATCAACATCGTATTCGAACCGGAATGGACCAAAGACCGCATGTCGGAAGAGGCATTATTGGAATTAGGGTATCTATAAGAAACTATTACAGATAATGGGGAATCAAAAGAAAACATACTTCGCATCAGACGCCCATCTCGGATTAAACATCTACGAAGACCGAATCACCGCAGAAAAGAGACTCGTGAGATGGATGGATAGCATCAAGCCAGACTGCAAAGCACTCTATTTCGTAGGGGATATGTTCGACTATTGGTTCGAATACAAATACGTCATTCCCAAAGGTTTCGTACGATTCATAGGCAAAATGGCTGAATTCATAGACGAGGGCATTCCGGTATATCTCTACACAGGTAACCATGACGTCTGGATGTTCGACTACTTTCAGAAAGAGATAGGCGCCACCGTTTGCTCGCAGGAAACCATAACGGAAATCGACGGCAAAAAATTCTACATAGCCCATGGCGACGGACTTGGAGACCCTAGCCTAACCTTCAGGTTCATGAGATGTTTCTTCCGCAATAAGATTTGTCAAGCGCTATACAAATGGATTCATCCGGACGTCACCATGCCTTTCGGACATGCTTGGTCAAGATCCAACCGCCAAAAAAAGCAAGGGAACAAAGCGGAACAATATCTAGGGGAAGAAAACGAATTTCTCGTCCAGTTCTCCAAAGAGCATGCGAAAGCAAACGACGTGGACTATTATATTTTCGGGCATCGTCATATCGAATTAGACCTCACCATAGAAGAAAAGAAAAGAGTCGTCATACTCGGCGACTGGATTACGAAATTCACATATGCTGTATGGGACGGAGAGCAGTTTGAACTGAAAAGATACAACGGATAGGACCTCCATCAAGAATTAATATTTCTAAAAAACAATAAAATAAGAATCGGAAGTACCTCACTCTCAGGAAAAACATACCACGAATTTTATTAATTTCGTAAATAATAACGTAAAAGTAGAAGGAATGTCACAACCATTGGCAGAAAGGATGCGTCCGAAAACATTGGACGAATATGTAGGCCAAAAACACTTGGTCGGCGAGAATGGAGTGCTCCGTAAAATGATAGAAATCGGACACATTCCCTCGTTTATTCTTTGGGGGCCTCCCGGAGTGGGGAAAACCACGTTGGCACGTATCATCGCCAATAAAATGGAGCGACAATTCTTCACATTAAGCGCCATCAGTTCCGGCGTAAAAGATGTGAGAGACGTGATAGACAAAGCGAAGAACTCCAGATTCTTCAACTCCGAACCTCCCATCCTCTTCATCGACGAGATACACAGATTTTCCAAATCACAACAAGACTCGCTTTTGGGAGCGGTAGAACAAGGGGTGGTGACACTCATCGGAGCCACAACGGAAAACCCCTCATTCGAGGTCATCACACCACTCCTTTCGAGATGTCAAGTCTACGTACTCAAACCCCAGACGAACGAAGATCTTCTGACGCTAGCCCAAAGAGTAGCCGAAAAAGATTCCGAGCTGAAACAGAAAGGCATCAAATTCGACGAGACAAACGCATTGTTACGTTTTGCGGGAGGAGATGCGAGGAAACTGCTCAACATCATAGACTTGGTCGTAAATGCCGAACCCGACGCCACGGAAATCCATTTCACAGACAAATTAGTCACGGAACGGCTACAAGAAAACCCGAACGCATACGACAAGAATGGAGAGATGCACTATGACATCGTTTCCGCTTTCATAAAATCCATACGGGGAAGTGATCCGGACGCAGCCATTTACTGGCTAGCGCGAATGGTAGACGGAGGCGAAGACCCCAAATTCATCGCCAGAAGGCTTGTCATCTCAGCGTCGGAAGACATCGGATTGGCCAATCCGAACGCGCTTCTGCTCGCCAACGCATGTTTCGACACCATCCAAAAAATAGGATGGCCGGAAGGAAGAATCGTATTGGCGGAAACCACCATCTATCTAGCCACCAGCCCGAAAAGCAACTCCGCCTATCTCTCCATCAACCAAGCGTTAGAGTTCGTGAAACAAGACGGGAACAGGCCGGTTCCGCTTCATCTAAGAAACGCGCCTACCAAACTGATGGAAAAACTGAATTACGGGAAAGAGTATAAATACGCTCACGATTACGAAGGTCACTTCGTAATACAGGAATACCTGCCCGAAAGCATTTCAGGAACACAATTCTGGACGCCCCAGAACAATGCGGCGGAAGCCAAATTGGCAGAAAACATGAATCGGAAATGGGGCGACAAGAAAAAATATGACATGTAATAAAAAACGGAACAATGAAGAATACCCTATTCACCATCGCAGCCATCTGCTACGCATTCAGCGCAATGGCAGCAGGAGAGATTATTAACAGGAACATGGAGATTTCCAAAAACATGGATATCTTCAATGCGATATACAAAGAACTCGACCTTTTGTACGTCGACACAATACGTCCGGAAAAGACAATAAAAACCGGCATTGACGAAATGCTCATGTCCCTTGATCCTTATACGAACTACATTCCAGACGAGGAAATGGATAAACTTAAATTAATGACCACGGGTGAATACGCAGGAGTAGGTTGCATTATCGGCAAACACAAAGACGGCATACTCATCACCGAAGTCTACGAAGGAATGCCTGCCTATAAAGCAGGAATACACGTAGGTGATGTCATCACAAAAATAAACGGGGAAAGCGTATCGGGAATCAACGTGACAGAAGCTAGCGAACAACTAAGAGGAGAAGCGAAGACACAAGCGGAAGTCACTATCAAACGACCGGACGGGAAAGAAACGAATATCACTATCACAAGAGAAAAAATAGTCATACCCGCCATCTCCTACGCAACCGAAATCGAGGATGGTATCGGTTATATCTTCATTAACGGATTCACTGAAAAAGCCGCCGCTCAATTCAAAGAGGCATTTTTAGATCTTAAGGAGAACAAAAAAATAAACAAACTAATCATCGACGTAAGAGAAAACCCGGGCGGCATACTCGACGAGGCGGTTGACATCGTCAACCTCTTCATCGACCGCAAATCGACAGTGGTATACACCAAAGGAAAGAACGCCGCTTTGAACAAGACCTACAAAGCGCAAAGAGACCCGATAGACAAAGATATTCCAATCGTAGTCCTTGTAAACCGCAACTCAGCTTCAGCTTCAGAGATATTAGCAGGCTCCCTACAAGACATGGACAGAGCGGTAATCGTAGGAGAACGCACATTCGGGAAAGGATTGGTTCAAACCACAAGAGATTTACCTCACGGAGGTAGTTTAAAAGTCACTATTTCTAAATATTATGTTCCTAGCGGGAGATGCATTCAGGCCATCGATTATTCCAAGACCAATGGGAAAGGATATTCTCAACGAATACCAGATAGCCTCACCCATGAATTCAAAACATTGCACGGAAGGAGTGTGCGTGATGGAGGAGGCATCAATCCGGACATCTTTGAAGCGGATACCGTATCGTCAACTGCCGCATACTACTTATACGAAAAAAATATAATTTTTGATTTCGTCACAGAATATGAGAAAAAACACACTACTTTGACCTCTGTCAAGGACATCAACTTCTCCGACAAGGACTATCAAGAATTCAAAGAGTTCGTAAAAGGCAAAAAATTCACATACAAACTTATTTCCGAAGAGATTATCAACTCGCTAAAAGAGACTTTGAAGGAAGAGGGATATGCGGGATACGCTGAAGAAGAAATCAAAGCATTAGAGAACAAAATAAAACACGACATCGACACTGACTTGGATTTGTTCAAAGAGGAGATAATCAAAAATATAAGATTGGAGATAGCCAAGAGGTATTTCTATCAAATCGGCATGGTTCAAGAATCACTAAACTTCGACAAATGCAAAGACAAAGCCATTGAAATTCTGAACGATCCGAACCGCTATCATGAAATACTGACAAATACAGACAATAAAGGGAATAAAGAGAAGAAGGAAGGAGAAAATAACAAATGAAAGCAATGATTTTCGCTGCCGGATTAGGAACAAGATTAAGACCAATCACCGACAATATTCCCAAAGCTCTTGTTCCTGTCGGAGGAATGACATTATTGGAACATGTTGTCACCAAACTAGCCGAACAAGGATTCGACCAACAAATCATCAATGTGCACCACCATGCGGACAAGATAATAGAATTTCTTAAAGAGAAAAGGAACTTCGGATTAAGGATAGAGATTTCAGACGAAAGAGAAATGTTACTCGATACAGGAGGAGGCATAAAGAAAGCTTCCCACTTCTTTGACGACGGAGAGCCTTTTCTTGTGCACAATGTCGATATTCTTTCCGACGCGAACCTTTCGGAATTATACCGCATCCATAAAGAAAGCGACATGGACGCCACCCTACTTGTGAAAGAGCGAGAGACCTCCCGATACCTCTATTTCGGAGAAGACAAGCATCTAAAAGGATGGATGAATTTAAATACTGGAGAGATAAAATCACCCTACGCCGATTTCAAACCGGAAGACTACAGCAAATATGCGTTTTCAGGCATACACATCATTTCTCCGAGACTTTTCGATTTGATGGAAGGATACCCACAGAAATTCCCTATTATGGATTTCTACGTAGGGAATGCGGCAAAAGCATCCATCGGCTACAGCCTCAACAATGAACTCAAGATGATTGACGTAGGCAAACTCGACAGCCTGAAAGAGGCGGAAGAACATTTCAGAAATTTTTGAATCTATTTTTGCAGATGAGAATATCGAAAACACTTATCGCCACCATCCTCATATTCGTTATAATTAACACGCAAAATTATTGGATAGCCGAGATAGGACTTCTTCTGTTCCCAATTTTCCTAATTCTTCTCATCGGGTGTATAGTTCTCTTTCTCATTTTAGTCAAATCCGCATTCAAAATTCTTCACTCAGACAAGAAGTCTACAGGAGCGATTATCCAATGGATTTTATCAATCCTATTATTGGCATCTATAATCGCATTCCCAGGCGGAATAGTAGAAAAACAATATGCGCCAACAAAAATAAAGGCATTCAAAGAAGGAGCAGGCGGTTGTGGGAACACACTCTATCTGAGAGAAGACGGCACATTCTTAGACCGGAGTGTTTGTTTTGGAATTCAAGAAATAGAAGGGAGATACCAAATAAGTAACGACACAATCTACTTCAATAGTGGAAATTACAATTTGGACTACGGCATTATAGATTCCATAGCTATTCGATGTCACCTGAAAAAGGATGCGAAAGGAAGAGAAAGAATCGGATACATAATAGTAAAAGACTCCATCGACCGACACTAGAACCTTATAAATTTCTTCGGATTTCTCAAAGCATAAAAAAAGGACTGACGAAACGCCAGTCCTTTTCGATTATCTAAGAAAAGTATTATTCAATAGGAACGATACGGAAGTTATCCACACACATCATAATTTGGGGTTCTCCTTCCGGCTGTCCGAATTGAAGGAAACTCAAGTTAGTTGCTTTCTTCAAATCGAAAGATCCATCAAATGGATCAGTATCGCTCTTAGTGCCATGCCAAAATTCAGTCAAAGGAATCGAAACAGTCGTCCACTGATCCGTGAAGAAACCACCATTTTCTTTATATGGCTCCCAAAAACAAATTGGGGAAACATCACGACCATGCTTGTCAGGAGAATCAATCGGGCCGAAGAAGATCTCCGTCTTAATATCCTTGTAAGGCACCTCCTTAGGCACAAACACTTCAAATTTCAAAGCCAAAGCGCTAATATCATACGACTCGAAAGCCTTAGAAGCGACAGATATAGGACCTCTTCCTCCCTCCAACGGATTAGCTACATATTGAAGATACATACATTGGTTCATCATCCAAGGATGATCATATTTACCATATAGCAAACCATAATTACCGCTACATGGCTGAGGCAATTTTGCGCCATTGCAGAATGGAGTAATCTCGGTTCCCATCTCTAATGTGCCAGTAATCAACTCATCATTTTCATCTTTAGGATTATATCCGCCCCACGTAGCCAATCTATAATCAAAATTGATTATAATATTACGATTATCTCGGAAGAAGAATTTAGAAAGAATTGTCTTTTCTCCTTGTTTTATCTTCAGTTGTCCATCCTCAGATCCTTCAGGGACAATCACCTTAATCATATCATTGGAAGATGAAACGACCTTAGCTTCAGATTCTGCACCAGGAAACCAAACATCACAATTCTTTAAGTTATGTCCATAAATGATAGCCTCTCCTCCATCGGGAACAAACTCACACTTCATACTAATCATTTCCGGGTCACTAGACGATTTTGAGCAGACGCCATTTTGTTGAGCATTTTCTCCACTTTGACTACAACTAGCGAATCCGCTAGCAAGAGCCAACGACATTAAAATCACACAATTCTTTTTCATGATGTCAACTATTTTTTCAATTAATTTTTATTCATTATTCAATCAAAAAAGACAATCGAGACACATCCCTGACTATCCTTATCACAAAATTAAGAAAATACCTAAAACATGCAAATAAAAAAGAGTTTTATTCAGTTTTTTTAGATTGAGACGCCGCCTTACTCCGTTCATCGCGAGCATTGGACCGTGTGCCATTACGTAAATTGGACGGAATAGTGATACCTAGTTTCAGACCAGCAGCAAAGATGCGAGCATCGTCCACAACCCTCGTGTCAAGAATACTTTCATTGTCCACAAAAAAGTTATTCCACAAATCAGGAACGATTTTCTTCTTATTCTTCAAGAATCCATTCAATCCATAATCGCAATAAACACCCACATAGAACCATAAATTATCCGCAATAGAGAAATTCATGCCAACCTCCGCATAAGCGGCGAAAGATAACTTTGTGTTCAATCCGCCTTGTGCCACAGGAGAGGTGTTCACAAAACCATGGTGCGGCAAATCACTCAGAACAACATTCGTTTGTGGATAATAACCAGTCACCTCATACTCCCCGCCTTCGATTTCGTATCTAGAATTAACAGGAATGACCACCTTTGCGCCCAATCCACATGTCATATTGAATTTGTCGGAGAAAACGAACTGATAATATGCACCCAAAGGGATTTCGAGTGTGAAAAGACGTTGAGCCTCTTCCCAAGATCGATAATCTTGCATTAAATCAAATGCTTGTCCATTCTCGTCATCATACGAAGGAGTAACCATTCTGCCATTTAAAGAGACGCTTGAATTGTACATAAAGAGGTCAGCACCACTACCAATGCCACAATTTTTGTTTCCGAAATAAAAGATATAACGGGAACTAAAAGCACATCCCCAAGAGAGGGATGCGTCAGCGTCTTTCGTGCCATTCGGCAACGGTTCATCAAGTGACGGCTCCATAAAAATAGTATTTAATCCGCCACCGAGACCAATGGTCAACTCACCTTGTCCCCAAATGTCAAAAGAGAACAATAACGCGGCAAATAATATTATTTTCCTCATACTTTCTTTACACTATTAATGAATAATTTCAGCAGGGCGGGAAAGGAATGTGCAAGTCGCACTTCTCTGATCCTCCAAAATCACGATGACCACATAACGTCCTTCCCTAGCCTGAACTTCAGTCTTTTTATGTACTACATCCGTCCAATAAGTCAGTTTGCCATCAGTAGTATAAACATACATTCTAGCAGTTTTCAACTCATCATCGGAAAGTCCGTTCACAAAAACGGTAGTCTTGCCATAATTGCAATAAACCGGATAACAACTGATAGAGAACTTTCCGCTCAGTGATTCAAAATATTGTCCGCAGACATACATCGTATCATTTTGGTTAGTAACGGCGCACAAGGAGTAATAACCGTTTAATCCAGTCGCCTCGAAATAATACTGACCAGTAGCACTAGGGATGTCTGCATTATCCTTTTTCCATTGGTAATCTTTAAACTCATTCAACGAATTATCACAAACAAGCACATCGTTCCACATCTTCGTCAGATAACGGGAATCATAACCAACATTAATCTGAACAGTATCCACATCACTATACTTGCCCTCTCCAAACATTTGGAGATAGACATCATAACTATCAGGAGCTATGTTTTCCGGTACAGTAAAATAAACATAACCGATCTTTTCGCCCTTGTTCTTTATTGCCTGAGTCACATTTTTAAATCCTTGCGTGATTCCTTTTTGGTCAAAAGAAATCTTAAACGTATCCGGTGCGCCTTCCTTGATTTCATATTCCACTTGGAATTCATCACCCGAACAGAATCTTTTCCCGACTTTATTTCCTCTAAAATAAACAGGATCTTTTCCCACGATACGACGCCATTTCACATTTATGTCACGTCCATCGACATACAAAGACAAATGGATCACACTATCGCAACCCAACTGAGATTTATATACGATTTCGTAATCGGAAGGCCCCATCTCATTAGCATCGACTGTGAAGCCATACATTTCATAGACATTTCCAACGACTGTTGTATCATATATTTCAACATAATATGGATTACTAACCGTCAAATTCAACGTCACAATGGAGTCGCAACCGGATTGGGAAACAAAGGAATCAACATATGTACCAGACAATGTCAACAACTTATCCTGCCAATAAAAATCGCCACAAGCGATTTCGTTGAACACAATATCATACTCTTTATTAACCGTCAAATCAACCTTAATGATTGAATCACATCCATTCGAAGCCGGGAATCTCAAAATCGTATCCGAATAGAACTCATACTCATTCCAACGAATCGGCAAATCGCCCTCACACACGGTCCTTTTCACTTCGGTTACCACAGATGATATGATGGTAAGGGAAAGCGAGAATATACTATCACAACCAGCTTCAGTCTTCAGGGTATCATGATACAAACCGCTTTTGTATAATGTCATTCCATGCCATGAGAAGGAATCACACGCCTCCTCCTTTTCAAGAGAATCATAATATGGCAAAACGTTTAATTTGAATACGATGAAGGAATCGCAGCCCTCCTTTGTCTGAAGGACGATACGAGAGGACTCTTGCGAAATTTCAAAGCCATTCCAAATGAAAGGAAGCTCATTCTGGCATATGGTATAGAAAATGGTATCATCATTGACTTTCGGCTGATTAATAGTCAAGTCCAAAGAGACAATGCTATCCTCCCCAGCAACAGACTTTATGATATCATAATAGATGCCGCTTTCTGTCAAAACTCTACCTTGCCATTCATAAGAGACGCATGCGGTCACTTTCTCAGGTGTCTCCTCTGGAGGCGGCAAGATAGTAATCATTTTTGTGACAACAGAGTCGCAACCCTGACTTGAAATAAACCGCTGCGTATAGATACCTGCAGTATCATAACGTTCTTCATTCCACTCGTAATAAGAAACCGCGCTATCTAACATATAAATATCATAAGCCGGCAAAATAGTAAGTTCCAATGTGGTGACAGAATCACAACCCAAAGACGACGTACTTGTGAAATCATAAGAACCGGAAGTGTTATATTCGTTTCCATTCCAATAATATGGAGCACAAGAAGTGTCTCGAACAACAATATTCGGGAGCGTGATTCTTGATAATGTAACATCCACGATTGAATCACAACCCAAAGAGTTGGATATAGTCAAAGTAGTATCACCGCTCACACGGAACCCGTGCCATAATATATAATCATCATTTTCACATATCAATAACGTATCCTTACCATAAGTCGGCTCTAACACAGTCAAATACAACGTTAGAATAGAATCGCACCCAATAGATGAAATGAGGTGTTGCTCATAAACACCGCTTTTCGTATAGAGAGAATCATTCAATGAAATAGCACCGCATGAAGTTAAAGTAAGGGTGTCAGTCTTAATCGGCAAAATAGTCAAATGAACAGTCAAAATCGAGTCACACCCCCAAGGGGAATCCACTTTCCGTTCTAATACAGTATCGGAAACATAAACCTGTCCATTAGCCGAATAAGAGACACATGCGGTATCATAATAGATAGCAGTTGGAGAATTCATAACCACCAAATGTAATCGGACGATGGAATCACAACCATTAGCCGCCTCGAAATATTGGTTATGGATACCACTCTCGGTATATATGGAATCATTCAACTTATATGAAATACAAACCGTATCGAAGATTTCCGTCATCGCAATAGGAAGAACAGTCAAATCGAGTTTCACAATAGAATCACAACCATTAGCGGACATAAAATGTTGTTCATATTGACCACTTTTAGTATAGACTATATCGTTCAAAGAATAGGAACCGCATACTGTATCTGTCAGATAAGTATATGGAGTCCGAAGAACAGTCAAATCGACGGTTACAATCGAATCACAACCATAAACGCTAGACAAAGACTGAGTATAAACACCGCTTTCCGTATAGACCGAATCATTCCACAACAAAGAACCGCAAACCGTGTCTGTTAGACGGATATCATAAGAAGGAACAATGAACAGATTCAACGTCAAAACAGAATCTCTTCCATCGGAAGTCTTCAAATGTTGTTCATAAACGCCAGTCTCATTGTAAACGTAGCCATTCAAAGAATAAGAATTACATGAAGTGTCTGTTATCGTTCCGTTCACCACATTAAGAAGTTTCAAATTCAATATCAACGTGGAATCGCAACCCTCATATGAGAGCAAATGCTGCACGTAAATTCCGCTCTTAGTATAGACAGAATCATTTAACGTATACGACGTATATGCCGTATCATACAAAGTATATGATATCTGAGGTAAAACAGTCAATTTCAAAATCGAAAGAGAATCCTCGCCATTTTCCAAAGTATAATGTTTCGAATAGATACCACTAGTTTTCAAGATTTCATTTTCCCACCAAAGTCCAGTGGAACAGACAGTATCACTCCATTCATGGACAGGCCCATTCAGAATAGTAAGCCGCAAATTCACGATAGAGTCACAACCCTGGGTAGTTTTAAAGCGCTGCTGATAATCTCCACTCTCTGTATAAACTGAGTCATTCCAGGTATAAGCGCCTCTCGCAGTATCGGTGATATCGGTTTGGACCGGAGGATTTATCGTCAGATACAACATAATAGTAGAATCGCAACCTGAGGCGGTTTGAAGTGTCTGTTCGTAAACGCCACTCTCCTCATAAAGGCTATCATTCAATATGTATGAACCGCAAACCGTATCATAAATGACAACCAGATCGATTGGGTCCAATAGAGTTAAATGTAATGTCAGAACTGAATCGCAACCAGTAACAGAAGAAGTGATCCTTTGAACATAATCACCCGACTTATTATAACTTGCCCCATTCAACGTATACGATCCGCAAGCAGTGACGGTCAATTCAGAAGTTACAATAGGATATGTGATTACTTTCACGTCAACGACAGAATCACACCCCGCAGCATTCACAAAAGTCATTAAGGAATCGCCACTCAAAATCCTACCTTTCCAATTAAGCGGCAAAGAACCTTCACAGGCATAAACAGTATCCTTTCCATAAGACAAATCATTCACTTGCAGATGTAGCACCAATATGGAATCACAACCCGTAGACAATGAAACAAAATGTTGCTCATAATCTCCGCTCTTGGCATATACCGTATCGTTTAAAGTATAAGAGCCACATACCGTATCATAAATGTGCTGATAAACCGGTTGATTGATTTGCAAATGCAATGTGAGAATAGAGTCACAACCAGTCACTTTCGAGACAAGAGTCTGCTCATAAACTCCACTTTCCGTATAAACGCTATCATTCATTGTATAAGAGACGCAAGCGGTGTCATATATGGTTTCCGTCGCAATTGGCAACACAGTCACTTTAACATCCACAATGGAGTCACAACCATAAACATTACGTAATTTCAAAATAGAGTCACCCAAAATAGAGTAGCCATTCCAGTCATACGGCAATTCCTTCACACAAACGACAATCGAATCATCACCTAAAGAAGGATTTAGAACTACTAGATTCAAGTGAACCAAAGAATCACACTCACCATCACCATTTTTCACAACAAACGTAGGCTCTTTCGTACTTCTGGTATATTCGATACCATCCCTCCACACATAAGATTCACACACGAATACAGTATCATATTTTTCGTATGACAAATCCACATTGACAATCAAATGAGCGAAACCGACCACCGCCGTATCTCCATCATGCTTAAACTGATATCCATGCCAATTAAACGGCATCATGCTTGGACATACAATCGTGTCATTTATAATAGAGAACGAATCTTCTCCAACAAAACTTTTACGCTCCAATTGATATACCGCAGAATCAATCTTGGAATTACCACTTCGATCAGTCACCTTATAATAGATAGGCATAATCGGAGAGTCGAACACATTCAGGTGGACATCCATTCCGGAGAAATCATCAAACGAAACGCCGTCATAACTATATTCAATCTTAAGATCAGAAACCGCATCACAATTATCGGAAACATGATCGGTGACATCAGTTGTCGGCACGTAAAAATAGACATCACCTGAAATAGAATCATCAACAGGATGCACAAGATTACCGTAAGATATGCCTAATTCATCCACCTTAGGAGCTGTTTTATCAAGGACCGTCACTCGTTGATCAAAGGCCGGCGTACTTGCCACATACTCATGTCCGTCTGTCGCCAATATACCCACCTGCCAATAGATAGAGTCTCCATCCTCAAAAGTGTAATAATCATCAGCGGAGGCATAACGTGCACCCATATTATTGACATCATACATACAAACAGTATCAATGAATGAGCGTGAGCAAGCATCCTTGAAGTCTGGCATGATATCCCTAAGACGAACCGTCACCTTACAATCCGCATCAGCTTCAAAGACAAGAGATTTCGTAGCACCCGTCTCCACATTATGTGTAGTATTTGATATATAGACCGTCGTATCCGGACAATAACCACCCGGCAAAGTTGTAACCAACATATACTGATAATTGTCCCATCCACTGTTTTTCACACGAGTCACCGTCTGTCCATCCATCGTAGAGTCACGTTCACCTTGTTGATACCACAAATATTCGGTTCTGAGGCCTACAGATTTATACCCTATTGAATAATTTGATCCTTGACAACCGACGGAATAGACTGTGTCTCCGCCGCTCTTGCTAACAGGAGCAGCCACAACCAAATGGACATAAACAACGGAATCGCAAATTCCCGCACCATTATCCACACTGTAAGAAAGGTCATATATACCACTCTTGTATTGTGTGTTATTCTTATCCCACAAATACTTATTGGCGTCGCAAACTACCAATGTGTCCCAACGATAGAATGAACTATCAATATGAACAGATAGCAATGCGGCCCCTACCTCGGCAGATTCCCCAGAAGCATTAAACGTATGGCCATGCCAAACAACCGGGAATGAGTTGGCACAAACCAAACTATCGCGAACAATGGCATAATTCTTTCCGTTTACCTCAATCGTCCGCTCAACACCATAGTCAACCGCACATACAGAAGATGCGTTGCCAAAATTATCCATCACCTTCCAATACAATGTTCTATCCGGTTGGTTAAACACGTCCAGATTAAAGGTTGTTCCAGCATACTGATGGAAAGAGAATCCATCATTACTCTCATAAACATCATAATTCGTCGCACACTTACTAGACACCGCTGACAAAACATCAGAAGGACGAACTGTAAAGTATACCACCCCATTCACTGAATCGGCTACCGCAACAGAACGACTCTCCTTAGAGATATCATCGCAAGACAAAGTTGGCGGAGTGACGATTTTCACTCGAATGATTTGCGGATATATAGTTCCATCCATAAGCGTAGTGTCGGCCGTACGGACAATCACTTTCCAAAACAAACTTGTGCTATCCTGAACACTATACAAAACGGAGTTGCCGAAGAGGGTTGTCCAATCTTCCCCATTCACACTATAATAAATTGTAGTATCAATAGCCTCATGAGCGCCAACCACATATGTTGGAACAAGAGCCGTCAAATCTAATTCAGACAAAGAACAATCAGCGTCCGCATCATAATAAACAGGAGAAGACGCTTCATTCACGACCAACGAACTGACATCTTTCACTGTCAAGAATAAGGTAAACACACTATCGCAAGAACCCTCATTCGGCTGATGGAAATTTTCTACTAATATAGATTTCGAATAGGTGATACCATTACGCCAAACATATGGCTGAGTAGTAACAACCGTATCCACTTTAAAGAACGAGCTATCTGCTTTGACTGTCAAATATGCAGCCCCCACCTCCGCAGAAGCGCCATCACTCTCAAACAGATGACCATGCCACATGAACGGGAAGTCCGCCACACAAACAACAGTATCACGAACCACCGCATATTTCGTTTCTTCATGATAAGCCTCTCGTTCCACCACATATTCTACAGGACAGACAGAAGACTCATTATCAGATAAGTCCTTAACTCTCCAGTATAAGGTGAGTGTCGGTTGTGTGTAGACGTTCAAATCAAAAGATGATGAATTGAATTTCGAAAAAGAAAGTCCGTCCTGGCTCAAGTAGACCTCAACATCCGAGCAATCATCAGAGGCAGCCCCTTTCACGTCAGACAATGCTACTGAGAATGGGACAGAACCATTTACGGAATCAGAAACTGAAATGACACGTTTCCCTTGAGATATCAAGTCGCAATTCAACTCCGGTTTTTTCAAATCACGGACACGAATAATCTGCGGATTGATGGTGGAATCGGAAACTTTACCATTTTCAAGGGTGGATATATCGTATCTCCAATATAAAAACGTTCCGTCCGTCACATTCTCAAGAGAGGAAGAATTCGTAAACAAGACCCATTCGCCTCCCTCTACTTTATAGTAACAAGTCGTGTCTACCGCATCATCCGAACTATATTGATAAGAAGGAGCTAATGAAGTAAGACTCAAATTCGACAAGAGGCATTCCGAATCGGCGATAGTTTCAATCGGCGATAGAGGATCGTCTATTACCAAATTGTTATTTTCTTTGATAGTCAAATGAAGGGTGAACACGCTATCACATCCAGCGCCATTAGATTGACGGAAATTTTCCACAATAGTGTTCTCCGTGTATGTCTTACCATCACGCCATGTATAAGATTCGTAAGCGATGATAGTCTCCGTTTTAAAGAATGAGCTATCGATTCTTACAGTCAATAAAGCGGCCCCCACTTCGGCGGTCTCTCCATCAGTACGGAAAACATGGCCGTGCCATGCAAACGGTAGGGAACACACCATCGTATCACGCACTATCGCATACATTGTGCCATCTACCTCAGACGCCCGTTCCACACCATATTCAATATGGCAAATATCCGATTCGAGACCGGCCTCGTCCACCACCTTCCAATAGGTTTGTATGGTAGGGTATTCGTATACATTCAAATCAGAAGCATATCCGTCGAATTCAGTGAAATTTGTTCCATCCAGACTCGCCATCAACTTCAAAGAAGAAGAGCAATTATCTGACATGACGGTGGCAAACGCATCCTTAGGAACACTCGCCGGAACAATTCCACTAACAGAATCGGTCACTGAAAAGAACCGATCACCATCCAAAATGTTTTCACATAATAAAACAGGTGCTGTCGTATCCTTCACATGGACAATCAACGGAGAGGAAGTCGTTCCTTGTATAACGTTTCCGGCAGGCGACTTCACTGACATTCTCCAGATTATACGTGTTCCGTCAGCCACATCATAAAGAACAGGTTGGGAAGAATAATTGACCCAAGCCCCCCCATTCACACGATAGGAATAGGTAGTGTCACCGTTAAAATTCAAACAGAATGTGGCTGTTGGTAAAAATGGTTTCAATTCAAATGCGGCTAAGAGACATCCCTTATTCGCTGAACTGTCCACAGACAAGACGGAAGGTTCATGGACAGTTATGTCATAGTTAACCAATGTTCTGATAACAGTCGTATCGGGACATTTCCCATCCTCAGATGTGGCTACCACCACATAATCCACGTCAGCATTTCCGATCGTAACAGTATAAATAGGATCTGACGACAAAAACTCTCCTTCCAAATTCATCCATTTGTAAGAGGTTCTACCAGTGGAACTAAGATCCAAAGATAGATCAACAGATGAACCCGGACAATCCATTTTGTATAAATCATCTTCAGACAATAATGATTTGTCGACAGGAGAATAATATTTGAAATCAAGTGTCACAATCGTGTCACAAGCTCCTCCATAAATCGTATCTTTCGCCGTGTTGTTGCTTGAAATATAGGTCTTACCATCAATCCAAACAAGAGGCTCTCCACAAGAGAAACGTTCGTCTGTCTTTTCACAGAAGTCTTTCACATACTCACATGCGCCCATATCCACAGCATCTCCATAAATACGATTTTTCCCGAAATAATCAATATTAGTAAAAGATTGTACGAGCGAATTCAATCCCTTATCGACACAAGGAGAGGTTCCAGACAAAGAATAGTCCCCATTCAAGATCGGATCAGAATTGATGTTTCCGTTCGCAGTGGAAGTATATCCTTGAATACAAGAATGGGAAACCGACGCACTACCCAACAAGCCTGCACCATTCCCATAGATGACACAGTTATTGATTTTGCAATTATTGTTCGTGGAACTAACGCCATAACGGTTTCTGGAATTACCCGATTTATTATTCACAACGGTACAGTTCGTCATACTACCGCCATTCAAACTGACAGCACCCATATTATTGGTAGTCAATGTATTATTGGCAATTATCATATTGACCAACATACCATTTGAATTGACCAATACGACTCCGAGTCCTGTCAATGATGATGAATTCCCCGTAACCAAACCACCTAAGACAGTACCTGAAACTGACAAAGGTGCTCCATCCGCACTATTAGTGATGGATGTTGATCCGGTCATTTTCATCACACCTTCACTTGCAACAGAGATGTAATGATGGTAATCATTAAAGAATGAATTCGACTTGTCATTACAATCAAAAGTTACATCAATAAATTCAACAGTAACGTTGTTAATATAAATTGACGCAGGCTCTACTTTTAAAAAATCGAAAATAAAAGAAGTGTTTCCTCTCCTCAACGAATGTTTTCCATTCGATTTAACCACAAGGTTCTTTGAAAAGCTGACATTATCATTCAGGGTGATATCGCTGACCAATAACACCGTATCGTTCGCCCTTGCGTTGTTAATCGCATTTATCAATTCAGAAGTAGTTCCAGCATTATACGTCCTTCCCTGAACTGAAGTGACAGACATCAAAACGCACGCAAAAATCCCCAATAATATTTTTTGAGCCTTTGTATTCATAATATACTTTAAATTTCCAGTCTTACCCAGACGTTCTTTTATAAAACGAAGGATTCCATCTTCCCCCAATTAGTCAATGATACTAAATAACTTCAAATTTGTAAAAAAATCCGCTATCAAACAATAAAAATCGATATTTTTGTTTGTGACACTTAACCTATATCAATTCAATAAAACAATAAATGAGCAATATCACGACAAAAATTATTATTCTGACACACAAAAAAGGGATGAATACACAAAAGTATTCACCCCCCTATAAGAATTAACGAATCATTAAATTACATGTTCATACCGCCACAACAGTGGATGACTTGTCCTGAAACATATGAGGACAAATCAGAGGCTAAGAATAAAGCTACGTTTGCCACATCTTCAGGTGTTCCTCCACGACGGAGCGGAATTGTCTCCGTCCACTGTTTACGAACCTCCTCGGAGAGTTGCTTCGTCATATCAGTAAGGATAAATCCGGGAGCGATGCAATTAGCACGGATTCCGCGGGAACCCAATTCCTTAGCGGTGGACTTTGCCAAACCTATCAAACCCGCCTTGGAAGCGGAATAGTTGCTTTGTCCGGCATTACCGGAGACTCCCACCACAGAACTCATATTGATAATGCTACCCGAACGCTGCTTCATCATGATTGGCGTACACGCATGAATAAAATTGAAGGCGGACTTCAAATTGACGGTCAAGACCGCATCCCACTGCGCCTCCTGCATACGGAGCAATAATGTGTCCTTCGTGATACCCGCATTATTCACAAGAATATCTATACTACCGAAATCCTTCAAGATTTGCTCCACCACCTGATGAGTCTCTTCAAAATTAGCGGCGTTAGAAGCATAGCCTTTCGCCTTCACGCCCAAAGCGGCAATCTCCGATTCGGTCGCTTGCGCAAGTTCATCGATTTGCAAGTCGGTAAAAGCGATATTGGCGCCCTCACTGGCGAACTTCAAGGCGATAGCTTTTCCAATTCCCTTGGCGGCACCTGTAATAAGAGCCGTCTTACCATTTAACAATCCCATAGTTATATTTTCTTTTAGTTATTTTATGTTCGGCAAAGATAGGAATTTATTTCCAATCACCGTTACGCTTAATCAACTCAATCAACTTATCGACGGCTTCTTCGGCAGGAATCAGTTTCTCCACGCATGTCTGTCCTTTGTAAAGATTCACCTTGCCCTTGGCAGATCCGACATAACCGTAATCAGCATCGGCCATCTCGCCCGGTCCGTTTACGATACATCCCATAATACCTATCTTTAGCCCTTTCAAGTGGGAAGTCTTCGCCTTAATCTGAGCAATCGTGGATTGCAAGTCAAAGAGCGTTCTACCGCAGCTTGGGCAAGAAATATATTCCGTCTTTGTAACGCGAACACGAGCGCCCTGAAGAATTCCAAAGGAGAGCGACAAAAGAGCGTCCTGCGGCACATTGGAAGCCTCCAGCCACAAGCCATCCCCCAAACCGTCAATAAAGAAGAGCCCCGAATCGGCAGCCGCCTTAATCTGCAAATCCTCCATATCAGAATCTTGGTACGACCTTTTAATGATAACTGGATTCTTCACACCGTCAGTCAATAACGCATGAAAGAAAGCGCGTTGTTCCCCCACTCCATTAATATGATCGGTGGTAAGGACAAAGACCGTGCGCTCATCAATAAAGTCGGGAAGAGTTTTTTTATAATCCTTATACGATAATTGCAGGAACTTCACAGGAGAAGCGTCTGAACGCAACGACGAAAGGTTACCCATATCGTAAAGAGGCGCTCCACTCAACCTGCCGTCAGCATAACAATAATCGGGAGATAACGGACCGTTCTCCACTTTAGAAGAGACCACCACAGGGACGGAACCGCCACCTATATTGCCAATTTTGAAAGTTTCACGGCGGGTATACTTAAAAGGATCCACCTTGCCAGAATCTTTTGCGTTGATAGCTGAATGTCCAGCTCTAGATGTAACATAATCAACCAGTTTTTTCGCCACAGGAATCTCATTTTCAGGAGCTTCACTCAAAGAAACACGAACCGTGTCGCCAATACCATCAGCCAATAACGCACCGATGCCGAGAGCCGACTTAACGCGTCCATCCTCACCATCTCCAGCCTCCGTCACACCCAAATGAAGCGGATAACTCATACCTTCACTTCTCATCGTCGCAGCCAACAATCTGACCGTCTGTACCATAATGACCGTATTGGAAGCCTTGATGGAGATGACAACGTCGTCAAAACGCTCCGCCTTGAAAATCCGAAGAAATTCCATGCAGGACTCCACCATTCCTTGAGGCGTGTCGCCATAGCGGGAGAGAATTCTATCGGAAAGAGATCCATGGTTCACACCGATACGGATAGCAGTGTGATGCTCACGGCAAATAGCCAGAAAAGGCAATAAGCGATCCCTTACTTTATCCAACTCCTGCTTATACTCCTCATCCGTATAATCGAAACGCTGCAGCGTATGGACACGATCGACAAAATTTCCAGGGTTGATACGCACCTTTTCCACATAATGAGCCGCCACCTCAGCAGCAGACGGATTAAAATGGATATCAGCCACCAAAGGAGTACTGCAACCCTTCTCGTCCAATGCGCGACGAATTAGCGAAAGATTCTCCGCCTCTTTCACGCCTTGCGCAGTGAACCGCACTAACTCACCTCCAGCTGAAACAATACGCAAAGCTTGATCGGCGCTTGCCTCTATATCATTCGTATTAGTATTAGCCATGGATTGGATTCTGATAGGATTGTTGCCTCCCATCTCCAAACCACCGATATGCACGACAGAAGAAGACCTTCTTCTATAATTGAATAAATCATTAGACTCCAAATATTCCATAAGCGAACCAATTATATTTAAAAAGAGATTCCACACATTCCAATAGATGAAATGTGTGGAACCTATTAATCAATCGGGAATATTTAATTATTCCTCTACTTTAGAAACCTCTTTTGAACCTCCATTGATCATCTTATCTTTAGAAGCCTTAGCATCTTTCTTTGAGAATACACCCAAGAAACGATAAGCTATCGGAGAAGCGATGAACCAAGAAGAGTAAGTTCCGACAATCACACCGATCAACATGGCGAAGATAAATCCGCGGATTGTGTCTCCACCGAAGAAGAAGATGATGACCAAAACGACCAAGGTACTCATAGATGTACTGAATGTACGGCTCAAAGTTGAGTTCAATGCTTCGTTGAACAAGACCTTACTGTCGCGAGTCGGATACAAATTTCTGAACTCACGGATACGGTCGAAAATAACCACCTTATCGTTGATTGAATATCCGATGATTGTCAAAATAGCCGCAATGAAGGATTGGTCAACCTCCATAGAGAACGGCATCACATTCTTCAACAAAGAGAAGGCACCTATGATGAACAAAGTATCATGAGCCAAAGCGGCAACCGCACCCAAGCTGAAAGAGAGGTTACGGAAACGGATTAAGATATAGAGACCGATAACCAACACGGCAATCAAGACAGCGAAGATAGCGGAAGTCTTGATATCATCAGCCATAGTAGGTCCGACCTTTTGAGAACTCTGCAAACCGTAAGTTACGGAGCCATCCTCTACATCGTTTCCAAATTCACCAGACTCAGTACGGACGTAACGGTTCAAGAACATATCCTTGGAAACGCCCTCTGCCAAGAATGGTTGAACGCCCTCATATACCATTGTTTCGATTTCCTCATCAACATTGTCGCCATTCTCCATTATTCTGTAGTTTGTAGAGATTCTGACTTTGTTGCTCTCTCCGATAGTGATGACACTAACCGTATTATCGAACACTTTGTTCAATTCAGAAGCGACATCAGCAGTTGAAACCGGATTCTCGAAACGGACGATATAGTTACGACCACCAGAGAAGTCGATGCCACTCTTAAGACCGGAAATCAAGAGAGAAGCCAAACCAGCCAACAAGATAATCGCAGAACCGATCATAAACTTCTTAGCTCTACCGATGAAATCGAAATTCATGTTCTGTAAGAAATTCTCTGTCATCTTTGTACAGAAAGGAAGTTGCTCCATAACAGCAGGCTTCTTTTCGATAAGACGTTCGAAAATCAAACGAGAAATGAATACGGCAGTGAACAAAGAACAAAGTACACCGATAATCAACGTAGTGGCGAATCCCTTGATAGGACCCGTACCGAAGACGAACAAGATGATACCTGTCAAAACGGTAGTGATGTTTGAGTCGATGATGGCGCTGAACGCATTACTGTAACCATCTGCCAAAGCGCTCTTGATTTGTTTGCCCTTACGTTTCTCCTCTCGGATGCGCTCGTAAATCAACACGTTGGCGTCGACCGCCATACCCAATGTCAATACGATACCTGCGATACCAGGCAATGTTAAGACAGCCTTGAAGGAGGCCAGCACACTGAAAATGAAGAACACATTGCAGAGCAATGCGGTATCAGCCACAAGACCAGGGATCAAGCCGTAGTAGAAAATCATGTAAATCAACACGAGCACGAAAGCGACCACGAATGAGATGAAACCAGCGTGGATAGCCTCTTGACCCAAAGACGGACCGACCACATCCTCTTGAACGATACGAGCAGGAGCAGGCATCTTACCAGACTTCAACACGTTAGCCAAGTCCTTAGCCTCATCCATTGTGAAGTGTCCAGTGATTTGAGAACGGCCACCATTAATCTCGCAGTTCACATTAGGATAAGAATATGCGAAACCATCCAAAACGATAGCGACGCTCTTACCGATATTCTTTTTAGTCAACTCAGCCCATTTGCGAGAACCCTCTTGGTTCATCTCCATACTAACCTCAGCGGAAGAACCGAATTGTCCCACATCCGCACGAGCATCAGTGATAACAGAACCAGTCAAAGGAGCCTTACCATCTCTTCTCGCACAGTTAATCGCGATCAAACTATAATACAAACCAGCCTTGTCCTCAGCCTTCACCGTCCAAGTTGGACGCAAGCTATTCGGAATCAAGTGCTTCTCACGCGCCATTCGGAAATATTCCATTACCTTGGCGGTATCCTTTACCATAGCAATACCTATAACAGGACCCTTGCCATCTTGTCTATAAGAAGGAAGAATTGCGAACAACGGATTCTCTTTCTTAAATTCTTCAGCATTTAAATTGCTTTCGCTTGCAGTAGTGGATGCAGAATCTTTTTCTGTTCCTAAAGTAGCCAAAAGACTATCGCTTATTGACTTAGCTACGGTATCCTCAACAGCCTCGGTTTCTTTATTCGCCTCTTGAGAAGAAGCGTTGTCTGACTTGGATTTAGCAGCCTCATAATCTCTAGCCATATTATTCACAGCGACAAGAGACTCATAGATTTCCGAATAATCGTAAGTCTCCCAGAACTCAAGGTCAGCAGAGCCTTGCAACAATTTACGTACACGTTCAGGCTCTTTAACACCTGGCATTTCGATCAAGATACGACCAGCGATGTCAAGTTGTTGAATGTTCGGTTGAACGACGCCGAAACGGTCGATACGAGAACGAAGCACATTAAATGAATTATCTACAGCTGCCTTCACTTGTTCCTTCAAAACAGAAACAACCTCATCATCAGAAGGTGTAGAAGTGAATTTATCCTTTAATTCATAAGAGAAAATGTAATACAAAGACTTACCTGGATTCGTTTCCGCATAAGCTGCAGCGAAAAGGTCTACGAAATCCTTTTGTGTGTTCAATTGTTTCTCTTTAGCCAACTTCATGGCATTCGTGAATTCATCCGTAGTGGCTTGAGAACCCGCCAATGATTTCAAGATGTCTGGCACAGACACTTCCATCACCACGTTCATACCTCCCTTGAGGTCCAAACCTAAATTCAACTCATTTTCACGGCACTCCTTCAACGTGTAGCCCATCCATACCGACGTTCCCGAAAGGGAATCGAGATACCTGTTGTAGTCGTCCGTACCTTCTCCGTACTTAGCGGCCGCCTTGTTCTCGTAATGATTAGTGACAAGGCTGAAAGAAAGGTAGAAGAGGCACGTCAGTGTGAAAAGCACCGCGATCACCTTTACAAATCCTTTGTTCTGCATTTTTAGTAACTATTAATTAATTTTAAAATTTATTATTCAAATTGACCGATGGAAACTAACCCATTTTCAATCGGAGCGCAAATATAGTTATTTTTGTTTTTATTTCCCCAATCAAAAGTGAACGTATTTATGAAAAAAAATTACGTTTTAAGAAAAAATCATTCATCATAGCCTACAACGGACCAATAGAATAAAAAAATGCGGAACCGAAACTCGGTCCGCATTTTGTAAGTAAGCGAAATTACAAATATCACCAATCAGAATTTCACCTCGGGAGCTTTATTGGCCCCATATTCGGATTCGAAATAAGGGCGTGTGCTCAAGCCAAAGATGCCACCTAAAATGTTATTAGGGAATGAGCGAATCTCCAAATTATAGTCTTTCGCAGTTTCATTAAACTCACGGCGTGCCTCGGCGATACGGTTTTCCGTGCCCTCCAATTGAGCCTGTAAATCGGCGAATCTAGACTCAGCCTTCAAGTTAGGATAAGACTCAGCCACAGCCAACAAACGGTTCAAAGCACTAGAGACACCATTTTGAGCCTCCATAAATTGGTTCAATTGTTCAGGAGTGACATTGGAAGGATCAATTGTAATGGAACAAGCCTTACTTCTCGCCTCTATCACAGCTGTAAGGGTTTGCTCCTCATGTTTTGCGTAACCCTTCACGACCTCGACCAAGTTAGGAATGAGGTCGGCACGACGTTGATATTGTGTTTCAACGTGTCCCCAAGAGGCGTTCACTTTCTCGTCCAATTGAACCAAAGAGTTGTATGAACTGATGCACCAAAGCACCAAAACAGCGGCTACCGCCAAAAAAACAATCGTACTTTTCTTCATATTTCTATTGTTTTAACATTATTAAATCTATAAAATTGATATTAAAATCTTGACCCGGCTCCTCCACCGCCAAAATGACCACCGCCAAAATGGCCGCCGCTGAAACCGCCCCCGCCACCAAAGCCGCCTCCGAAGCCGCCACCCCTGGACGAATGGCTCTCCTTGTAAACCGTGCGCAACCTAGTTGTCTTATCTCCACAAGCCTTGCAGAGGTATATGTCTTGATATTTTCTGACATGAGAGTCCTCGTATATTCGAAGCGTTTCAACACGCGTCAGTTTGTGCTTCCCACAATTAGGACATTTTTTCGACTTCCACCATTCCCGAATGGCTATTACCGGAAGGAATAAGAAAAAGAACAAGACGAAAATTTTGTCCATTAACGAATCCTCTCCCGGTTCCCCAGACCATGTCATTGAGCCCTGCAGCACTTCATAAGTCGCCTTAACCCCCTCAAGCATTCCCTCAGACCACTCACCACGCGAAAAGTATGGAATCATGCACTCCCTTTGAATCCGTTTGCAAATCACATCGGGCAAGACACCCTCCAATCCGCTACCTGTAGAGAATTGGACGCAACGCTCAACGGTCGAGAGCAGGATAACAAGACCATTATTCAAGGATTTCTTTCCCACCCCATATTTTTGTCCGATTCGAATCGCTGTCTCATAGCAATCGTGGTTCGCCAAAGAATCGACCGCAATAACGACGACCTCAATACCCGTAGAATCCTCTAAGACATCCAACATTTGGTCCATGACCGCCACGTGCTCCCACGACAAAACATTACAAGGATTACATACATAACGAGTAGAATCGAGCAAATGCACCATTTGGATATTGTCGATACCATATTGCTTCGCAGAAACACCCAATGCGAAAGCAAACGCAATGAAAATAGATAACAATTTCCTCATACGGCACAACCAATTACGTCGTAATGCAAATATAACGGGAAAAAAGGAACAAAAAAACATCCAAGAAAAAAAAAGGGGTTGGTAGGCCAACCCCTTTGAGAAAATAATACGTTAAATACTATTCTTCAGCTTGTGAATCAGAAGAGGTGGTATTCTCCACCTGACCTGTCAATTGTGATTTAGCTCCGGCTTCCTCATGAGGATAGACAGCAGCAGTAGCAATACTCAACACAACAACCACACACACCAATACCCAAGTCGCTTTCTCCACGAAATCAGTTGTCTTCTTCACGCCCATGATTTGATTCTGAGCTTGGAAATTTGAAGCCAAACCTCCTCCTTTTGAGTTTTGAATTAACACAACTCCCACTAAGAGGATGGATGCAATCACAACAATAATCGTAATACCTGTGTAAATCATTTTACTATTTACTTAATTGTTTAAATTTTCTATCAGTCTCTCAAAGAACCTGATTTGGTCTGCAAAGTAAATGCTTTTTTCTGGATTTTTCAAACTTAATTGCCTAAATATTTTGATCGCCTTATCGAACTTCCTCTGTTTTATGTAAATTTTCGCCAACGTTTCAGTGAAACAAGATGAATCATCCTGTTGATTATCAGGTTGTTCCACAGAAAGAGGGGCTGATTCTGCCGGCAAGTTCTTTTTTCCCTCATAATTTTCGTCCATAGATTCCCTCGATGAGATAAACTCATCGATAAGATCCTGTCCGCGCATCTCCATCTCAGGGCCATCCGTCACTATCGGTTTTAACTCATTCAAAAGTTCCGTCATGTCTGTAAAAGAAGGAGAGACCATCGGGATGCTATTCGCCTTCTTTTTCACGGGAGCAACAATAGCGTCGGTAACCACCTCAGTTTCCAAGCATGGAGCTGCTAAAGATTCTTCATTCTCCTCAATCGGTTGGACAAGCGACAACCGACGCAAAGAGTAGCGATCCAAGGCATAAAGGGAAGTCCTTTTAAGCTCTTGTTCATAGCGGAAATCACCAGAGTTCTGCAATCCCTTCAGATAGAGCAATCTAAAAGAGAGGCAATATGGGAACCGGTCCATATACACCTGCAGTTCATTCAAATGTTTATTCCGAACGCTTCCCGGGTTTTCCATCAAAGATAAGATTTCACCGCTCTTCATATGATCACCAATTAGCCACAGTAGCGTTAAAGATTTGGCTCACAATATCCTCGATCAACGTCTCATTTAACTCACCCTGCACCTCATCGATGGTATATTGGTTAGAAAACGTCTGATAAGAAGAGAACGAGCGTTCGAAGTTTTCGGAAGGATTCGCCTTGTTCACGAAACGAACGGAAACCGACATTTGAAGACGAGAATCCACAGCTTCACCGCTGGAATTGACACCACTGGAGACCACATTATAACCATTGATATACCCCGTTATCTGCAAGTCACCATCATGTTCCACCGCGACGAGAGAAGTCTTAGAAGAAAATTCGTCCTTCAGTTTTTCCGTGAAATCAGAAGAGAGAGAAGCGACAACCAAAGGCGCCCTATTAGGGAATTCCTCAATCGTAATCGTCTTAACAACCGTATAATCAATAGAAGACCCATTAAACTTGTATGAAATCTTACATGAAGCGAGGATGCAAAGACCCGCCACAAGTACCAAGCGTAAAAAGTTTTTTCTGTTACTCCAAGCCATATTGTTTTATCTTTCTGTAAAGCGTCCGTTCCGAGATTTTCAGATCCATGGCCGCATATTTTCTTTTATTGTTATGTTTTTCCAATGCCTTTTTTATCATATCCTTTTCCGCATCCTCCAGAGAGAAATTCTCCTCCACATATTCATCCATATCCTGGATATCGTGTTGAGACTTGATTTTCGTCACGTCCACCTTAGGCACCGGAGAGGTTGAAATCGAAGCATTGCCTTGATAATTGGCGCTCAAGTCACGGACGTCGCCATAAGCATCTCCAATATGCTGCAGACCATGTGATTCATTCGTCTGCATCGTAGGAATATTGTCAACACTTACCGTGCCATTCTGCATGATATCATTCACCAACTTCTTCAAGTCATTCATATCCTTTCGCATGTCGAACAAAACCTGATAAAGGATTTCCCGCTCGCTGTTGAATGTTTTGTCGCCGGAAGTAGGCGCAAGCATCGGCAAATTAGCATCCGCCACATGCTGAGGAAGATACGAAAGGAGCGTCTCCGGAGAAATTTCGCGTTCGGTCTCCAACACCGAAATCTGTTCCGTCACATTCTTGAGCTGGCGCACATTTCCCGGCCATGGGTAACGGAGCAAGATGGACTTCGCGTCCTGAGACAAAGAGATGGCGGGCATCTTATATTTCTCCGCAAAATCGGTCGCGAATTTTCTAAAAAGCAAATAGATGTCGTCGCCTCTTTGTCGAAGAGGAGGCACCACAATGGGAACCGTGTTCAATCGATAATAAAGATCCTCTCGGAATCGTCCTTCCGAAATGGCGCGGAGCATATCCAAATTTGTGGCCGCAACCACACGAACGTTCGTCTTATAGACTTCAGAAGAACCGACTTTCATGTACTCCCCTGCCTCCAAAACGCGTAACAGGCGCACTTGAGTGGAGAGCGGAAGCTCGCCCACCTCATCCAAAAAGATGGTTCCTCCATTCGCCTCCTCAAAATAGCCCTTCCTATCCGAAGTTGCACCAGTAAAGGAACCCTTCACATGGCCGAAGAGTTCTGAGTCGATCGTTCCCTCAGGGATGGCACCGCAGTTCACCGCAATATACTTGTTATGCTTCCTCGCACTATTCTGATGAATGATCTGTGGAAACTTTTCCTTTCCCACGCCACTCTCACCTGTGATAAGCACAGACAAATCTGTCGACGCAACTTGCACAGCCACATCAATCGCTCGGTTCAAAGCAAGGTCCGCCCCTACGATACCGAATTTGTTCTTCACATTAATAATCTCGCTATTCATCACAATCTCTCCACTTCTTGCAGACAAAAGGCAAAAATACAACATTCGGATGGAAAATCACCCAAACGTGATTATATTTGTCTGACAAATAAACTTTTTTTAAACATGACGAAAGTAATAAGCACCCCGAAGGCACCCGCAGCTGTAGGTCCATACAGCCAAGCCATTCTATCAGGAGGGACTCTCTACGCTTCAGGACAAATAGCCATCGATCCCAAAACAAGTATTCTTGTAGGGAACACGATCGATGAACAGACGAAACAAGTGATGACCAACATCGGAGAAGTATTAAAAGCCGCAGGATACACCTTTAAAGATGTTGTAAAGGCGACCATCTTCATCACCGACATGAACAGTTTCGGCGTTGTCAACAAAATCTACGGAGAGTATTTCACAGAAAATCCTCCAGCAAGATCATGCGTGGAAGTGAGCGCCCTACCCAAAGGAGCGCTGATTGAAGTGGAAGTTATCGCCACGAAGTAACAAAATAAAATCCTGAACCTTTCCTAAGATTCAGGATTTTTTATGTATTGGCGACGGATGATACATCCATCGCGCGAATTTACGATCAGCAATCGCCCAAACGCTTAATCAAGAAAGGAAGCGCCTTCTCGAATTTCACGCCATACCAGTGGGAATCGTCACCGACGGTACATTCAATAGACTTCACCGTGAAATCGACAGCCAACTTGGCAGATTCCTCCAAAGAATAGCCACGCACCATCGCACCCGTAAACGAGCTTGCGAACACGTCGCCCGTACCATGGAAAGCGCCGCCTATGAAATCCCGGAAATAGTAGTTAACCGCACCAGTTTGACCGTTTAAAGTAGCTACACCGACCTTCCCCTCCTCAAAGGAGACGCCAGTCAACAAGACATTTTTACAGCCCAAGCCCTTCAGTTTGTGCAACATATCCTCGATATACTCCTTAGTATGATGGTCCTCCACATACTTTTCGTTCAACATAAAGGAAGCCTCAGTCAAGTTAGGGAGAATCACATCCGCCTTAGCACAGAATCCAGCCATCATAGATGGGAAATCGGAAGAGAAACCAGTATACAGTTTACCCTTATCACCCAAGACCGGATCGATAATCACAATACTATCTTTTTTAGAAAGATTATCGATGATGTCGGAAATATAAGCCAATTGTTTAGGACTTCCCACATAGCCCGTATAGAAAGCGTCGAAAAGAATATTTTCTTTTTGCCAATGTTTCATGATTGGCACCAAATCTTCAGTCAAATCACGGAAAGTGAATCCCGAGAATCCGCCCGTATGCGTAGAGAGCACAGCGGAAGGCAATATGGACGTTTCGATTCCCATAGCTGAAAGAATAGGCAATGCCACCGTAAGCGAGCACTGTCCCACGCAAGATACATCTTGCACCGTCAAAATCCTACAATCTTTCATAATTCAAACGAATAAAATTTTTCGTGCACAAATTTACATAAAACCAGCCAAAATCATGTCGTTTTGTAAGGTGAAAAATGCATTCACAGAAACAATAGCTTCATCGACAGCATTATCGCTTCACGATTCTAGCGACAGCAGAACCAAGGGAGGAATTCACACGAACCATATAAATACCTTTTCCTAGCCCCACCAACGAAATAGATTCGCCACTCCTCAGAACATCTTCAGCCACAGTGACACCCTCGACGGAGAATATTGAAACAGACAGCACCTCATCGGAAGGAGAAGATACGAACAATCGGTCGGAGACCGGATTCGGATAAAATGCGACTAAGAAATCCTCAGAACGGACAACCGGATCAGCCGTAGGAGGGAGGTTCCTCTCAGAGAATGTGACATTATTCGTAATAGTCCAATAGACATTCCCATGATCAACAATTCTAGCATAAGACTGATGCTTTTCATGAAGACAATAAGTTACAGAATCCAATATGGTGAGTTTTCCATCCTCTTTTTTAGAAAGGAAGATAGTCTTCTCCAAAGAGAATGGCAGTTTAAAGTTAGCATGTAAAGGACCTTGCTCAGAGTCTTTGTCCGCCCAAACAATTTTATAAGCACCTGAAGATATGGACGTTGAGTTCAAATCATCAGATGGGAACTGATACATATCGAGCGTATCAATATCACACGAAAGATACAATCCGGCCAAATTGACTTCCGTCTTACCAGAATTATAGAGTTCTATCCAATCCTCTTGTTGACGATAATCATCCACATACATGTTATTTTTCGTGCAAATTTCATTGATAAGAAGTTTATTCTCATCAGGATCATACGAGGCATCTTCCCTAAAGTATGCCTTATAAGACTCAGCGGAAGCAGTATCGCAAAGAATTACGTCAAAAGATTTCTCCACATTTCCGTTTCTTGTCACCTCCCAATAGTCAAAGAGATAACCCGCCGGAGCGACAGCTTCCAGCTCACACTTTGTTTTCGAGAAGAAGCAGCCGCTGAAATCATTCATATCAATTAATTCCTTATTCAATATAAACTTAGATTCTTTCGTGTCGGAGAAGATATGGATAGGAGCGGTATCACACTTATAGCTTCTCATAATATCACTTTGGATATATGGCACGCGTCGATCTATGAATTTACGGATCTTTTTGAGATTGTCATCATATTTGCCCTCCACCCTATCATTTTCAGACAAATAACGTTCATACACTCTAGCCTCCTGATCTATACGACCAGCCAAGCTATCCAATACAGCATTCATCCTATCAGGCGAGAATGTGGTAGCCAAATGGACACACCACTTAGCCAAAAAGCGAGAACGAACCTCGTCGTTTAGAAGAAGCATGTAGAACAACTCATTTTTATTTGCCAAAGAAGATATTGCGTTCACTGCATAATTGTCCTCATACAATGAAAGTCCAAAATCCGTATCATATAATATCCAGCGCCACTTCCCGTTCCCCTTCTTTTTCCACTCCTTCATGTTTCCGCCCGGCCAATCTCTATTCGAGGAGTAGATTTCAGCCATGAAATAATTTAGGAATTCGTCCAAATCAATTAATTGATCGATTTTTTTTAAAGTTTGGGGAGTGTTAATCTCCGCCTTCGTATAATCAGCAAATTCCATCACCTCGTCAAAAGTAGACCCTTCCTTTGCGGAAGCGCCGTCATTCAAATAAAACTCATCCTCATCCAATCCGTAATTGGAGAAAACGAAGCTTTTATTAGTACGTTCCCGAATGTTCAACATTCCATAATAGACCCCATTCATAAACACAACAGAAGGCTCATAAGCCTGATGGTCAAGATTCAAATGAGCGACAACCGTCTGCATAAAGCCGTCACGCAGATAAGAGCGTCCGAAATCGTTACCTGAGTTTCTCAGCACAACGCTCTTCCAACGGAGCCTTGGCTTTTCACTAAAAATCGGGTAATCAAGTTCCTTATCTCCATACACTTTATTTGCGTTCACCTTGATGGATTTCACGAACTTGGTGCGAGAACATGCTCCGAAATTTCCGATTTTCAGTTCTTGATTCAATCGTTCCGCTTTATTCATATCGAAATATTCCATGTTGGCAGCACGGTCCCAATCATTCATATAATTAGCCTCATGTTCACGGGCACTACAATAGCTAGGCACAATCGATCCATTCTCTCCCTCGACGAACAATCCGAGTTGGTCGCCAGTAACATAATCCGGATCAGAGACGACAGACACAACAGGAAGATTAATGTCTCTCTCTCCGATAAAATATGTTGCAGTGACCACATTACTTGGAATCTCACCATCACGATAAGCTGCCGCCCTTAATGGTGTGTTTTTGGTTAAAAGGAGAGGCTCCTCATAAAGTTTACCCTTTTTCTTAGTGGGTTCAGAACCATCCAACGTATAATAAATTTGGGCGGAAGCATCCGGAGATGAAATATTCACAGACTGCGCTTCCGCATAAAAGCCAGGAGTCAAATCGAAAGAAGGTTCAGCGGTTTGCCTATCAGAAGTTTCCGACCCGGCATTGGAAGTTCCCTTCGTCGGATTCAAGAAATAGACATTTTCGCCGGTTCCATCCTCAATATGTCCATAAGAGATGTTGCGATATGTCGTGTCGTAAATCATACGATCCACCTGTTGTCCTGACTCATCGAATATATACAATCCTCCTTTCTTAGCAGGTAATTTGAAATTAGCATGAAAAGGAGTCGACGTTTCAGATCCATCGAAATAGACAATCAGGAATCCGCCCGGCTGGATAATAGACTTTTCCGGATGGTTACGATCCGGGACCATCTGCCATTTATCCGAAATAGAAGATGTGTCCGAAAAAAAGTAGAGAGAAACATCCACCGGTTCCGCTCCGGAATTATACAATTCCGCCCAACCGGAGAATTGGAAATTGTTATCCACAGAGGAAGTGACATTCTTTGGCATCACCTCATTAATCACAACAGATCCGAACAGCAATGATGAAGATATCAGCAAGGCCGTCGTCAATAATAAAACCTTTTTACTCATAACTCAACACAAAAACTTAGAAACATTTATACATATATCCGTTTTTTCCTTAAACGACGGCAAAATTAGAAAAAATTCACCACATTGGAATCATTTCCGTAAGGGTTACTGAAAAAAAAGAGGAAAACCGGCTATAATCATTCCGATTTTCCTCCACACACATAATGTCTTTATTCCTAATCTATCTTTACCACCTCAATAGTACCTCTGATTATCAATCCATTCCCCATAACCAACTCGTAGAAATAGACACCCGGATCAGCCTGATGGCCCTTATGCGTACCCGGCCATCCGTCATCTCCCACAAAGACTTTCTGTCCATAACGGTCATAGATGATGACATGATGACGTTCCATGAACACATCATTATAACCATCTTTAACGAACGGAGTAAAGGCGGTTGGAATCTCCTGAAGGACATCCACCTCCGTAACTGCGGAAGGTGTTTCAGGACAGACTCCATCAGTAATCGTCACATAATAAGAAGTCGTATCCTCAGGATAATCTAAGATATAAGGGTGCTCCTTAAATCCGGATATTTCATAAATCTCATCCTCCTCATCATCAGGATCATCAAAGAAAAAGCCCTCTCCCTCATAGCTATTGTAGTTCTCCATATCATACTTGCCCACTACTTTATGCCATACGAGATAATGATAATCATATTTCGTATTCAAGGCCAACGTCACGCTCTCACCTCTCCAAATGCGGGCAGGGTCATGAGGTTCCGTCTCTATGACGATACTATCAGGATTAAATCTTGTATGCACATCCAAAAGGATGGAATCTCTCGAATATATTTGATTGAGACGCAACATCGTCAAGGAAGTAGAGTCTCCATTCAAGAAGTTCAAGGAATCCTTCGTCGTAAGAGAATCATCATAACAATTCAACAAAACATGAGAATTTAGGGAAGAGGTAGATCCGCAACGGTTCTCGGCATAATATGAGATTAGCTTACCATTGTATTCTGAAGAGACTTTACCCATGATAGAATCATCCGGATCAAACCTCAACGTATCTACCATCCAATATTCAGCAGTGATTGACGCACCCATGCTATCAACACATTGCAGATATGGAGCCAGATTTATGTAATTTCCTTCGCAGACCGGCATTTGCGCAGAGACGATCTTCACTTTCGGACGTTCAAGCACGTTGATATACGCTGTAGCGGTATCCGAACATCCGGTCGTTGTATCCATCGCAACGAAAGAATAGTATCCGCTTTCGCTTCTCTGATGGAGTTTGGTCAACTCCTCTGCCACAACTTGCGAATTACCATACAATGAATTATAAACGTCAAACTCGCTGCTGTATGTCTTAGGATTCTCACTATACATCAAGTTCTCACGAGAAACCTCTCCCCTATAGTAATCGAAGCAGAACACACTCGGTCTTTTACGGATAGTACCATCGGCTCTCATTTCCTCGACAATACCACTAGCGAAACGAATATCCTGGCTCGCTAACGAAACGCCAAGTTCGTCAAAAACACAAGTATCTCTCGAAGGTGCGCTCACAGAGACAATAGAATTCAACAATTGGACGCGCACAAATTTCGAGGTGCTATCCATATTACCGCACATATCGTAAACGTAAATCCACACATCCATGGATTGTTTAATAGAAGAACCTGGAGCTGGCACTTGTTTTACCGTAAGTTGTCCATTTTCCGAACAATTATCCTCTAACATAGACTTTATGCTAACGGTAAAGTCTGGCACTTCGAATTCGCAGCCCTTCAAAGACTTAGCTAAAACTGGGTTGTTCCAATTATCAGGATAATTAAACTTAGGAGCGACCGTATCACGGATGAATATATTTTGAACCATCGTATCTCTATTACCACACCGGTCGGATGCTATATACATACGAGTAATATTATAATTATAATAGTCACAAGAATTCACATCTTTTGAACGATCGTTCTCTTCTATCAATGTAATATTGACAGCCCCGTCACAATTATCTGTCGCAGTAAGGGTTTCCGCACTGAATATGGTATCCTCGCAAGAGAGGATCGTATCTCTCAAGACAAAATCGAACTTAGGAGCGACCGTATCTTTGACATAAATGATTTCCTGACAAGAATCGACATCGCCTCTCGTATCCGTCACCATATAGATTCTGGTCACAACCATTGAACAAGAATCTCCATCATACACATCCGTATAGCGGAAGGAACCCTCCACTATCTTAGACTCTGTCGTGAATGATCCGCCTGCCGCCTTAAACGCCTCGTAAGAGTCATATCCTGCAGGGACATCCTCAAGACAAACATATCGAGAGCCATCCAAAACGCCTGGGCAGAAGAGCGTATCAGCACCATGATCCTCGACTTTCACAATCTGCGTACAGATGGCCGAATTACCGGAATTATCGGTAAATGTCCAAACGACAGTCGTGTTACCGATTTCGAAATTACCCTCTAAAGGCGAACCATCCTCACGAACTCCTGTAGCCGTAATCGTACCATCACAAAGGTCTTCTACCGTCGGAGTTACCAAGCCAGCCTTGACAGCCTCCTCATAAGTGGTGAATGTCTTATTGAGAGAAGCGACTGTGATATCAGCATGGATTGTATCCAAGTCATCGCAATTAGGAACAGGAGGGAAGGTATCCAATACGGTCACCGTCATGCTACAAGACAACGGAGTCGTACTAAGCGGACTAGTGAAAGTCCAAGTAAGCGTAGTGACGCCCACCGGATAAGCATCCTCCAATGCGAGGCTATCAGAACGGGAAGGAACGCCAACGACATCCTCGTCCGTGCAAGCGTCTTTCGCCACAGGAGTCACCATAACGAACTGACCCGCAGGAATCGTACATTGATTCATCGCAATATACAAAACCGTATCCTTCAACGAGTCGCAATCGAACTTAGGAGCCAAATCGCTTTGGATGAAGACATATTGTTCGCAATCCGCGGCGGTTGTAGAGTAAACGCTGGTAAACGTCCAGACGATTGTGTCATGGCCTACCACATAAGCGTCATCCATTTCACGTCCGCTCGTTCTTCTACCCACGCCCCAGATAGTATCATTCGTGCAAGCATCCAAAGCGAACGGAATGTTCACATTCAAATCAGCAGCGGAAATCTCACAGACTCCGTTCAAGACTTTTTCGATTGGCGAATTCTTCAACGAGTCGCAATCGAACTTAGGAGCCAAATCGCTCTGGATGAATACGTATTGTTCGCAAGTATCACTATTTGTAGAGAATTCACTATCGAACACCCAAACAATCGTATCGTGACCGACCTCATAATCATCAGCCATAGATTTACCGCTCGTTCTATAACCTACGCCCCAAACCGTATCCTTCGTGCAAGCGTCTAAGGCGAACGGTGTGGCGACATTCAAATCGACTGAAGAGATGGAACATACGCCAGACAACACCTTCGTAATCGGAGCGTTATGCAAAGAATCGCAATCGAACGATGGTTTCATGTCGCTTTGGATGTAGACATATTGCTCGCAAGTGTCGTTCAGCGTAGAATACTCGCTATCGAACACCCAAACAATCGTGTCACGACCCACAGGATAGTTATCCGTCATCTCCTTGCCGCTCTTTCTATAGCCAACGCCCAAGACTGAGTCATTCGTGCAAGCGTCGAACGCCACAGGCGTATGGATATTCAAATCGGCAGCGCTAATCTCACAAACACCATGCAAAACCGTATCGATGACCTCCTGTTTCAACGAGTCGCAATTGAACTTAGGAGCCATATCGCTTTGGATAAATACTGGTTGTTCACAGACCACTGTATCCGTAGAGAATTCGCTGATGAAAGTCCAGACGATTGTGTCACGTCCTACCACATAAGCGTCATCCATTTCACGTCCGCTCGTGCGGGTACCCACACCATAAATCTTTTCGTTCGTGCAAGCATCAACCGCATAAGGTGTATTGACATCAAGCTCGGAAGCCGCAATTTCGCAGACACCCTCCAACACACGCTCGATTGGCGCATTCTTCAAAGAATCGCAATCGAATTCAAGCAACTTGTCACTACGAACAAACACAGGTTGTTCGCAAATGGTGGTTTCAGTTGAATATGGGCTGACAAATCGCCAAACGATTGTATCACGACCCACATGATAAGAAGCGCTCATATCCAAACCGCTCGTTCTGCTACCCTCTCCCCAGATGGTGTCGTTTGTACAAGCATCCAAGGCGAACGGAACGATTATATTGAAATCAGCCGCTTCGATCTCGCAAACCTCATGAAGGACAGTATCGATAACCGCATTCTTCAGAGAGTCGCAATCCACAACAGGTTGTAAATCGCTGCGGATGAGCAAATATTGCTCACAAAGGGTGGAATCGGTAGAGAACTCGCTCTTGAACTTCCAGATAATTGTATCACGACCCACCTTGTAGATGCCATCCATAGCCAATCCGCTAGTTCTTGTTCCGACACCCCAAATGGTATCATTCATGCAAGCGTCCAAGGCAAACGGAATATTCACGTTCAAATCAGCAGCTGAAATTTCGCAGACACCATGAAGATCTTTCTCAATCGGATTCGCCTTCAAAGAGTCACAATCGACTACAGGAGCGAGATCGCTTTGGATGAAAATATATTGTTCACAAACCGACGATTCGGTAGAGAACTCGCTAGTGAACGTCCAGACAATCGTATCACGACCCACTTTGTAAGGATCGCCCATCGACAATCCGCTGGTTCTTGTTCCGACGCCCCAAACCGTATCGTTCGTGCAAGCGTCCAAGGCGAACGGAATATTGAAGTTCAGAGAAGCGGAATCTATTTCACAGACACCATGAAGAACCGTATCGATGACCTCTTTCTTCAAAGAGTCGCAATCAAACTTAGGAGCGAGATCGCTTTGGATAAAGATTGGTTGTTCACAAATCAGTTCATCGGTGACAAACTCACTGGAGAACTTCCATACAATCGTATCGCGACCCACCTTATAAGTGCCACCCATCGGCTCGCCGCTCTTTCTGTAACCAACACCCCAGACAGTATCATTCATACAACCGTCCATAGCGAACGGAACGATGAAATTCAAAGTGGCTGAATCCACTTCACATACACCATGGAGAACTCTTGTGATAGGCGTATTCTTCAGAGAGTCGCAATCGAATTCCAGACCCTTGTTGCTTTGGATAAAGACATATTGTTCACAAACCGCAGAATCCGTCGAGAATTCGCTGATGAATTTCCAGACGATCGTATCGTGACCTACCACATAGGAAGCGTCCATCTCACGTCCGCTAGTTCTTGTTCCGACACCCCATACGGTGTCGTTCGTGCAAGCGTCCAAAGCGAACGGGATATTCACGTTCAGATCAGCAGCGGAAATTTCGCAAACATCTTCAAGCACCTTCTCGATCTTAGCGTTCTTCAACGAGTCACAATCAAAGATAGGTTTGATATTGCTTTGGATAAAGACGTATTGTTCACAAGTATCGTTGCTCGTTGAATACTCACTATCAAACACCCAGACAATCGTATCACGACCTACTTGGTAATTATCAGTCATCAACTTACCGCTCTTTCTAGTGCCTACGCCCCAGATAGTATCATTCGTACAAGCATCCAAGGCAAACGGTGTATTGACACTCAAATCAGCAGGAGATACAATGCAAGTGTCGACCAATACCTTATGGATAGGCGATTCATGCAAAGAGTCGCAATCAAACTTAGGTTTAAGGTCACTCTGGATAAAGATATATTGTTCGCAAGTATCGTTCGCGATAGAATATTCACTATCGAATACCCAAATGATCGTGTCACGACCCACCTTATAAGTTCCACCCATAGGTTCGCCGCTCGTCCTTGATCCTCTACCCCAAATAGTATCATTGGTACAAGCGTCCAATGCGAATGGAACGATCATATTCAAGCCAGCCGAATCGATTTCGCAGACACCGTTGAGCACACGCTCGATTGGAGCGTTATGCAAAGAGTCGCAATCGAATTTAGGCTTGATATCACTTTGGATATAAACATATTGGTCGCAGACAACCGTATCCGTTGAGTATTCTCCGATGAAAGTCCAAGAAATCGTATCACGACCCACCTTATAAACACCATTCATAGGTTCGCCGCTCTTCCTTACACCGACGCCCCAGATAGTATCTTTCGTACATGCGTCCAAAGCAAACGGAACCGTGAAATTCAGGCTTGCGGAGTCTGTTTCACAAACACCACTGAGCACACGCTCGATTGGTGCATTGTTCAAAGAGTCGCAATCGAAAAGCAAATCCTTGTCGCTCTGGATGAAGAGATATTGGTCGCAAACAACCGTATCCGTCGAGTATTCGCTAATGAAGGTCCATGTGATCGTATCACGACCCACCTTATAAGTGCCATTCATAGGCTCGCCGCTCTTCCTTACCCCGACGCCCCAGATAGTATCATTCGTACATGCGTCCAAAGCAAACGGAACCGTGAAATTCAAGCTTGCGGAGTCTGTTTCACATACGCCACTGAGCACACGCTCGATTGGTGCATTGTTCAAAGAATCGCAATCGAAAAGCAAATCCTTGTCGCTCTGGATATAGAGATATTGGTCACAGACAACCGTATCCGTCGAGTATTCACTAATGAAAGTCCATGTGATCGTGTCACGACCCACCTTATAAGTACCATTCATAGGCTCGCCGCTCTTTCTTGCACCGACACCCCAGATGGTATCGTTCGTACAAGCGTCCAATGCGAACGGAGCCGTAAAGTTCATTCCCACAGAATCGGTTTCGCAAACACCATGGAGAACGCGTTCGATAACCGCCTTATTTAAAGAATCACAATCGAAGTCAAGTTTCTTATCACTGCTAATATAGATGAACTGTTCGCAGACAACCGTATCCGTAGAGTATTCACTGATGAAGGTCCAAGAAATCGTGTCACGGCCCACCTTGTAAGTACCGCCCATAGGCTCGCCGCTCTTTCTCACACCAACGCCCCAAATGGTATCATTCGTGCAGGCATCCAATGCGAAAGGAACGATCATATTCAAACCTGCGGAATCGATTTCACAGACGTCATGAAGAATTCGCTCAATCGGAGCATTGTTCAAAGAGTCGCAATCGAAGAGCAAGTCTTTGTCGCTCTTGATGTAGATGTATTGGTCGCAGACAACCGTATCCGTTGAGTACTCGCTGATGAAGGTCCAAGAAATCGTATCACGGCCCACCTTATAAATACCGTCCATAGGCTCACCGCTCTTTCTTACACCGACACCCCAGATAGTATCGTTCGTACATACGTCCAATGCGAACGGAGCAGTGAAGTTCAGACTTGCGGAATCGATTTCACAAACACCTTGAAGAACAGTGTCGATAACCGCCTTGTTCAACGAATCGCAATCGAAGTCGAGTTTCTTATCGCTACGGATAAAGATATATTGTTCACAGCTATCCAAAGCCGTAGAATAGATGCTCTTGAATACCCAAACGATGGTATCACGGCCAACAGCGTAAGAGCCGTTCATCGCCTCCCCACTCTTCCTATGGCCTACGCCCATGATAGGATCCTTCGTACAAGCGTCGTAAGCGATAGGCGTTGTAATAGCCAAATCAGCGAAATCCGTAACACAAGCGTCGTGCAGCAACTTCGTGATAGGAGAATTCTTCAAAGAGTCGCAATTGAAGAGAGGCTTCAAGTCGGAGTTCAACATCAGCAATTGGTCGCAAGAGACATTATTGCCAGTCTTATCCTCGAACACCCAATAGAGATGATAGAGTGTACCGACCTTGAACACATCGTCAGCCTTCACACTATCCGCAAGGTTTTTCGATGTCGATAAGATTCCGACTATATCGCCGTCGCAATTATCATGAGCCGTGTATTTATTAAGTGTGATGTCAGAATAAGGCAACTCGCAAACACCATGGGCGATATAAACAACCGAATCAGGATCGATATCGTCGCAATTGAAGTCAGGCGCAGTCGTATCCTTGACCAAGACAGACAAGAAGCAAGAATCAGACTTAGTCACCAAATTATCGCCAGCTTTGACGAAAATCCAACGGATATCGTAGGCGGTATTATAATCGATGACATAATCGTCATCCATCACAGACCAGTTGTTTTCGCCGCTCTTAGAGACCTTCATGATAATGCTATCGATAGGAACCACCGACGACGTAGCGCATTCCGTATAGGAGGCGGAAGCGTTCATGTTCAAAGCGGTCAAGCTGTCGTTCAAGTCCTTCCAAGGAAGATCCGTACAAGCCTCAACGATAAACGGACCATCTTCCGGATTGGTAGGACAATCGATATCGATAGCATGGTCATCCAAAATAGAGACCTTTTGTTGGCATGTATCCGAGTGGACACCATGGATATCCACCGTGAACCAAGAAACAGTATAAGAACCGACAGAGAGATGCTTATCCAACGTAGAAGTCAACGTTGACAAAGCTTCAAATTTCACATTGTCGAATGAATAATAGACGGAATCCGGTCCACAATTATCCTCAGGGACAGCAGGACGAAGCGTCACATCCACCTCGCAACCTGTAGACAATGCGATGGAAGTATCAGCCGGACAAGTAATCGTCGGAGCGACCGTATCAATTATAGTAATTGTCTGCCAACAAGTATCAGACTCGTTACCCATCTTATCGGCAACCTTCCACACCACCGTATGGGTACCGTTCGTCACGTCTCTACCATTGCTGCCCGTGAATTCCGTGAATGTGGCGTCATCATCCATCTTAAAGTAATAAGTAAGATTGGATTCGTCGCAATTATCATCGAAGACGCCATCAGGCTTTTCTATCACATAACCGATGGAATCACAAGCGATAGGTTTCAAGACAATATCCTGCATCATCTCACAGTTTCTTGTCGGAACGCTGGTATCGCGAAGGATGACCTTGCTATCACAAGAATCGTGCAACTCCTCCATGTTCTCACCACTCTTTTCAAATATCCAACGAAGATCATACAATGTGTTGTATTCCAACTCTGTTGTACCATTCAGTTCAGCATAAGTAAGTTCAGAAGCCTTCTTATAGTACATGGCAGGTTCAATTCTAATGACATTACCATTGTTCGCGCAGTCAAGACGAGTTGCGAGGGCTTTCATATCATCACTATACAAAGACAAGACCGCGTTCCATGACAAAGGTCCGCAAGTATCGATTACCACATTATCCTGAGAAGGACAAGAAAGCGTGATGCTCGTGTTATCGGTCACGCTATATTTGCGTTCGCAGACCGACTTATTACCCGCTGCGTCATAAGCGATCCAAGTAATGGTTGTCTCACCCAAAGAGAACCTATGTTCCACAGGTTCTGTATATGCGACGGAATCCTCCGATCCGAAACGATAATAGCGTTGGGTCACGTCACAATTATCGTTCACAATAGGGAATGGGATCGAGAACGTAGTATCACAGTTATGATACAATTTAAACGCAGTGTCTGACGGGCAATCGAAAATAGGAGCCGCCACATCCGTCACCGTATAAGTACTATAACAAGTATCTGAAATATTTCCAGAAGTATCCTGAGCAAACCATTTGATAACCGTCTCTCCTATAGGCAACGTAGGCGTAATGGCGCCATGATACATAGCCGTATCACCATTACCGATACGATAATATACCACGAAGGTGTCACAAGCGTCGGTTACGGTTGGCGCCTCGATAGATGGAGCCGTATCACACGCAGTTGTAATCTCCAATTTAATGTCAGCTATAGGAGCACACTCGATTGTCGGAGGAATCGTATCCAAGACAGAGACAATCTGCTCACAGGTCTTAGAGACATTGTGATGAGCATCTTCCACACGCCAAACGACCTTGTGAGTTCCGCTACCCAAAAGGTTCTTGACACCATCTGTCAATTGAACGAAGTCGGACGCGTCATCCAACTTATAGTAATACGTGAGGTTCTCTTCCCCGCAGATATCGTCGAATACACCGAGCGGTTTTCCGAACTGATAAGATGTATCGCAAGTGATAGGCTTCAAGACAATATCCTTCATAGCGTCACAATCAGAGGAAGGAGCAGTTGTATCAGTCAAAATGACATGGCTGATACAAGAGTCGAGAAGCGTAGTAGCATTCTCACCCTCTTTACTGAACAGCCACTTGATATCGTAGTTCTCGTCCAAAACGAAGCGGGAAGCGTCGACCAACGCAACGTAAGAATTGTCACTTTCGCTTGTTTTCTTATAGAAAAACGTAGGAGTCAAATCCGTAGAGTCACCTTTCGCACAATCCATTTGTCGTGCGGAAGCCGCATAATCGCCCTTGAGGTAAGTTTTCACGAAGCTCCAGACAGAGTCGGAACAAACATCGATCGTCAAATTAGGTTCTGCAGGACAAGAGATGTTGATGCCTGAACTATCCTTCAACGTATAGACAACAGTACATGTATTCTCATTACCGGTTGGATCCACAGCCCTCCAACGTACATTAGTAGAGCCCAGTGGGAAATTATAAGAGACTCCGGAAGACGGATAAAGCGCCTCGTCCTCATCCCCTATCTTATAATATAAATATATATCATTAGAACAATTATCAGAAGCCGTAGGCTCCTCCAAAACGATAGTGGAGTCACAATGGAAACGGAGCTTCCATTCGAAATTGTCCGCAGGGCAAGTGATAACAGGTTTCGCAACATCCTTCACGGTGTATTTCGCGAAACAGGTATCGGAAACGTTGCCCGTCGTATCCTTCGCATACCATTTAACAAGGGTATCCCCCACGGCGAAGGTAACCAAGAGTGAATCACTGTAGAGTCGCTCGTCGCCATTACCCATACGATAATAGATATTGAACGTATCGCAATCCGTTACTTTAGGCGCACCGATTTTAAATGTGGTGTCACAACGTTGGGTCACTTCCAATGTAGGAATGCCATATGTTTCGCATTCTACCGTAGGAGGCAAGATATCCTTGACAACAAGGGTATAAGAACAAGTATCTGATTTATTGCCGTGTTCATCCTCGGCATACCAAAAGACCTCATGGGAACCAATAGGAAGACGAATCTTATTTCCGCCTATGTTATCCTCGAAATGAACGAACTCTGCTGTGTCGACAGCGTAACGATAAAGGAGTTGATCATCTGGCGTACAATTATCATGGAAGGCACCGATCGGAGCTTCCAAGAGATAAAGGGTATCACAACCATAAGGTTCCAAATCCGGCATCACAATGTTACAGTTTGCGGTAGGAGCCGTCGTATCGGTCAACAAGATATGGCTGATACAAGAGTCCTTCATCTCCTCCAAGTCACCACCACCCTTCTCGAACATCCATTTGACATCATAAGCGATATCGAGACCGAACGTTGACGCATCGGTCAGAGCCACATAAGCGCTCTCACCTTCAGATTGTTTCTTATAATAGAATGTAGGAGTCAACGTCTCGTTCACACCATTTTGACAATCCGTGCGGGTAGCGGTTGCGGTGTAATCGCCCGTCAAGGAGCTCTTCACCTCGCTCCAAGCCATATCCTCGCAGACATCCAACGTCAAGTTGTCGTTCTTAGGACAGCTGATCATGATGCTGGAGCTATCCGTCACCGAGTAATGACGCACACACTCTGTTCTGTTTTTAGTCGCATCGTAGGAAATCCATGTAATAGTCGTCTCTCCCAAAAGGAACTTATGACTGAACGGTGCGGTATAAGCGACGGAATCCTCCGTCCCTATACGATAGTAACGATTCGTCACGCCACAATTATCCGTATCACGAGGGAATGTGAGCGTAAACGTCGTGTCGCAGCTCTGATACAATTTAAACGCAGTGTCTGACGGGCAATCAATCTTCGGAGCAGCCACATCCGTCACCGTATAAGTGCTGTAGCAAGTATCTGAAATATTTCCTGAAGTATCCTGAGCGAACCACTTGATAACCGTTTCTCCTTTAGGCAACGTAGGCGTAATGGCGCCATGATACATAGCCGTATCACCATTACCGATACGATAATATACCACAAAGGTATCACAAGCGTCGGTTACGGTTGGCGCCTCGATAGATAGAGCCGTATCACAGGCTGTTGTAATTTCCAGCTTAATGTCAGCTATAGGAGCACACTCGATTGTCGGAGGAATCGTATCCACCACCTTGATGGCATGTCCGCAAGTATCCGACACGTTACCATGCTCGTCCAAGACAGCCCATGTGATCCAGTGTCCGCCATTAGACAATCGGAACGTCATGCTATCAGTCGTTCCATAGCTGAACTCGCCCCTACCATCCAGATAGAAGACATATTGCAAATCGGCGTCATCCGTACATGCGTCAGAGAAGACGCCAGTCGGAGGAACCACCGTATAAATCGTGTCACAACCCTTAGGGTTCAAAGTGACGGTTTCAATATTCTCACAATGAGTAATCGGGTCCGATTTGTCGGTCAACAAAACCGTACTAAAGCAAGAGTCCTTCATGGTGGAGACATCCTCACCCGACTTCTCGAACAACCACTTGATGTCATAAAGCGTATCCATGGAGAGGTTAGTCGATGGGATCATCGGCTCATAAGCCGTGGCTGTTTGACTCTTATAGAACATCGTAGGATCGATGGAGACCACGTCGCCCGTCGAGCAATCAGTACTACCCATCGTAGCTTTTTGGGAGGCACTCAGTTGTGCCAACACCTCCGCCCAAGTGAGGTCGGTACAAGTATTGATCACAGCATTCGGTTCTGTCGGACAATGCTTCTCTATGCCGAGGCTATCCAACAAATCGACGTTTTGGGTACAAGTAGCGGAACGTCCGTTGACGTCGACCGCTTTCCAAGTGACCGTATGAGAACCGACGTGGACGGTAACGGAAACCTTTGAATCATTTGCGTCCACGAAAGCGCCGCCATCCAAGGAATACAAGATGGAATCGATTCGTTCGCAATTATCGTTAGCCGTAGCCAAACCGATTTCCACCTCTTCGTCGCAGGAAATATGCGCATAAGCCGTCACATCGTCAGGACAAACAATCTCAGGATCAGCCATATCTCTGAAGACGATTACTTGGTCGCAAGTATCGGAATGATTATTAAAATAATCCACCGCCACCCACAAGACGTGGAGCGTATCCGGACCGGATGTAAGCGTCAATTTTTCTCCGTTTGTCTTTGTCCATTGAGTATATGACGCACCGTCATCCAATGAATAATACAAAGCGACTTGAAGGTCAGCGTTACACCATGAACAAGTTGCGGCATTATCGTATACGTTAGGCGCCGAAACACCAACGGAACCTTCGCACGAGGATGTCAAATCGACATACTCAACCTCTGGGCAAGTAATTCTCGGAGGGAAACTATCCGCCAAAGTGATGTTCTGCCTACAGACTTCAGATTTATTACCCGCCGCATCCACGGCGAACCAATAGATATAATTATCATCACAAAGTCTAAAATTCGGATCTATTATCTGATAGTATTCGTTACCAGTAAATTTTTTAGCTGTAGGTTCCAATGGCGTGGAATACCATATTTCCAAATCCGCCAACATATTGGAGCAATTATCTGATCCAGTAGCTATAGGCAATTTCGGAGTAATATAACAATTGTCCCTTTCCAAATAGATTGTCGTGTCAGGCGGGCACACCACCTCCGGGTTGGTCATATCCTTCACAGAGACCGTTCTTGTGCAGGAACCGACGTGATTACAATTATCGACGATTTTGTAGACGAACAAGTTGTCGCCCTTCGGCAAGTCGAGGACATCGCCCACGCTCACCACAGTATCCGGCAAGCCTGGTCTCACCCATTCGATGATCTTCACGCTATCGCCGCAATCGACGGAAGAGCTCACTTCCGGGACAACCACATAACCATGATATTCGCAATTCTCATCCAATGCGCATACCGTATCGGCAGGGCAAACGATCTGAGGAGCGTTCATCATAGCGACATGGAACATACCTGTCAACGAGTCTTTACAACCATTGTTCTCGGAGACATACTTAATAGGAATATTCACGTCACTAGCAGAATTACAGAAATTTTTGTGGCCAAAGTCCACTTCAAGGCTATCCGGTTTCAAAAGGTCAGATAAACCCTCTTTATACTCGTTGTTTTGGGCATACCACTTAAATGAGTTACCTAACACACCTTCGGCATTACGCAACACGATTGTGTCCGTTTTTTCGATGGCAGGACACACCTCAGGGATATCCATGATAACGTCGCTCAAATCCGGCGTACGGTTGACGATAATTTCAACCGTCTTCTTGTAATTGTCATAGGTAAATGTACCTACCGTAGGCGTCATAGAGAGTTTGTACGGTTTGTTCGCATAATCGGCGCTCATCTTTGCGGTAGACGGGAAAGTGATCGTCACCGATTCCCCTTCCGTTCTATTAAGGTATGATGTTACATCGACACCCGTCGGATCTATCAACTTCCAATTATACTTTTTTTCACCTGACATCCAATCCAACGACTCGGTATTCATGACCTGGTAGGTCGCTTTGTTGCTTGAATTGCTCACGCAGAAGAGAGGATCACCTTGGATGCTCGGAGATATCAAGGATTCGCAATCCTCTCCGGTCATGGTGAAAGGTATGACTTCATTAGCATCCAAATTAGAAATTGCTCTAAATTCAAAAGAACCAGTTCGAGTCATCTTAATTCTGACCTCTTTATGGTGGTCGTCAAGATATTCAATTGCATCCGCAGGAATATTTTGGAAGCCAGAATTCTTATCTGGTTTCCACTGCCAATTCAGGACAGCGTCATACAAGAAACCTGTAGTGGAGACCTTCACCCAATCCCCCACACAAGCACTACGAGGCGTGATGCAAACATTTTGAGTTTCGTATCCGATGTAATCGATTAAATACTTATTTCCATTACATCTTCCATCATCATCATCATAAGTTGGGAAATAAAACATTGGTTCAAAGGTATAATCGCTTCTTTTTCCTGCAAATTTACCATGAAAAATACAATCTATCTTATAGGTATGACCTGCTTTCAAAATCTCACCCTTCAAAGTTCCCTCTCCTTGATTGTAGTTAACGGAAGGCATTCCTGTAAATCCTGATCGACCCGTGAAACTCACATATGGTTGTGTTACGGAATTATTTATAGTATAAGTAAAATGATAAGTTGAATCCGGGTACTGCATATCCGTCACAACAACCGTAACCTTAGTATTGGTCAATTCACCACCTGTAGTGGTTTGCGCCTTGAACATATAATCACCACTACCTGTATTACACTCAACGCTATAATACAAACGAGTCACAATATTAAAGGAAACATCATTAACACCTACTTTATAATCAGGCGTTTCAAATTTCAAATCATAGGGAAAAATCTGATTGGTGTTAGGATATGGTGTGAAATCCAAATAATAATTTTCAATATCCGCATCAGGGAAATCTCCGTCGTAGCCATGAGTAGCAATGTATGATTGAGAAACAATATTACCAGCATCATTCGGACTATGTGTTTTTAGATGAACATTATTAGGAAAATACTCTTCAAGTTGGTAGTCATTGCCTGTAAATCGTTGGGTTTCTTGTTTACTGTTAGGGGTAAAATCAGTTCCAAAAGTAGTCAAATCCCCCGTAGCAGTCTCACGACACTGAATATTCGGACATTGGTCGTTGGGTTTCAATCTCACATGAGCTGCTTTATTTTTCATTCCATCCGGGCAATCCTCTTTATAATCCGTCACCCAAACGTACATATTATTTCCATAACCGTCAGGCATCTTGTCTACGATAAGCGTGGTACTAGTCGACTGCTTATACTTTGTCCATCGAGTTGGATTATTCCCATTGTCATTACTACTCGCAATCCACCACTGCAAGGTATCACCCGCATGGAATGGACTATTAGCAGTGATCGAAACAGATACAGGTTCATCCCTACATATCTGATCAAATGCAGGAGTAACAGTTGGTCCATTCTGCGCCCAAGACGACACCGTCATGGAAAAGAAAACACTAAACAGCAACCATTTACAGACACAAAGTCTTGAGTATAAGTTTTTCATCATAAATATGATATTATATCCAATCGTTCCAATCTGCGATAAACCCCAACGTACTCTTTGTCAGACAACAAAGGGTCATTTTTTATGACTGGAATTCGTTTTTACAATCAATACCTCACTGTTTTTTGTGCTCACAAAGAAAAAAGATACCTTCAAATTCATTCGGACACACCAAATACAACGTGATAAATATAGCGACAAAATTACAAATTACATCTATATAAGCGTTAATACTTCACAGAAAAATCTCAATGAAATAGCGAATAATATCTAATTTGTTGAATATGAAATAGTATCTATAAAAGTCAAGAACTTTCTATGGTCATGAGGGACAATCAGCGATAACCCGTATCGGCAAATCACAAAAAAATGGGGGGAAACGCAAATTGACATTTCCTCCCATTCAGCAAACTAACACATTGTATCTTAGTACATAAGAAGTTAGAACCGCAAAAAGCGGTTCTCATTTTTACAATTTCACCACCTCGATCGTACCCTTCATGATGGTTCCGTCGCGCAACTCTGTCTCATAGAAGTAGACCGCAGGATCGACCAATCTACCCTTGAAGGTACCGTCCCATCCGTTTTTGCCTTCGAACAATTTATGTCCGTAGCGGTCAAAGATGACTACGCGGTGACCCTCCATGAAGACATCGTTCAAGCCATCCTTCACATAAGGAGTGAAGGCAGTAGGAATCAAATCGAAGACGTCGACCTCCAATACCGGCGTTGAAGTCTCAGGACAGATACCATCCGAAATCGTCGCATAATAGAACGTGGTATCCTTCGGAGAATCCACGATGATCGAAGTACCGGAATAGTCGAACGCGTAATCCTCTTGGTCATCAGCGTCGTCATAGACGAAGCCTTCATCCAACAAATCGTCATGCGCCCTCATGTCATACTTTCCGACCACCTTCTTCCAAAGGAGATAACGATACTCATAATCGGTCTTCAACTCGATCTTGATATCCTCACCCTTCCAGATACGAGCAGGATTTTGAGGCTCTGAAACCAAAGTGACGCTATCAGGGTTGAAACGATGGTGGAGATCCACCACGACAGAATCGTTAGCGAACAATTGGTTAGCCCTCAACAATTCCAACGCAAGCGTATCGTTGTCGAGATAGATGAGCGAATCAGCGGTTGACAAATTACTATCATCGCAAGACAACATCTTGTGGGAATCCAAAGATGTTGAAGCACCGCACTGGTTCTCAGCGTAATAATAGAACGACTTGCCTTCCATGTCAGAAGTAGCGATCATAGAGTCTCCGTTGACCCTGATGCTATCCATCATCCAATATTGGTCGATAACCGGACTACCCATATTGTTCACACACTTCACATACTGGTTGAGAGAGAGATTAGAGCCCTCGCAGACAGAAGCGATAGCAGGGACAATATTGACCTTAGGTCTCTCCATCAAGTTCATGTAAACGGTAGCGGTATCGGAACATCCGGTCGTCGTATCCATAGCGACGAAGGTGTAGAATCCGCGTTGGTTGTATTGAGACAACCTAGTCAACTCAGCGGCAGCGACATCAGTCGATCCGTATATATCTACCGCACCGTCAAACTCACGTTTGTAAGTTTGCGGATTATCACTATAAATCACGTTCTCATGAGAAGCGGAGCTACCCCTATAGTAATCGAAGGAGAAGACGCTAGGCAATCTACGGATAGTACCGTTCGCCCTTTCGACCTCCACGATACCCGTCGCGTAACGGACATTTTGGCTAGCGAGGACAATGCTTGCGTCTTGCACAAGACAAGTGTCCCTATCTTCGACGAACAACTTAACAATCTCGCTACGCAATTGAACGCGCAGATATTTATATACCTTCACCTCGTTGCCGCTGACATCCCTAGCCGTGATGGTAACGTTCGTAGAGACTTCAATTTGAGAACCCGGCTCTGGATTTTGTGTTACGGTGATATGGTTCGCCTCCGCGCAATTATCGGAAACCATATTCTTAACATCATCCGTATAGTCAGGCACCTCATAGAGACAACCCTTCAGAGGCTTCGGAAGCGCAGTATCGCGCCAATTGTTCGCTATGGTCAAATGAGGAGCGACCGTATCACGAACCATAATCGTTTGGGAAATAGAAGAAACGTTCCCGCAACGGTCTGTCGCCTTATAGAGACGTTCGATTTCATAATTATAATAATCAATCTTCGAAGGATCCATTCCCCTATTGTTTGTCTCAGTCATACTAACCTTCACACTAGGATCGCAATTATCAGTAGCAGTCATCGTGAACGGAGCGAATATCGTGTCGTCACAAGCGATGAGCGTATCTTTCAAGAAACCATCGAATGTAGGAGCGACGGTATCAGCTACCATCATCACCTCTTGGCAAGTGTAAGGTTTGCCATGGATATCCACAAACGAATAAGTTCTGATGATAGTCATTGAGCAAGAATCGCCTTCGTAGGTATCGCTCACGGTGTATGAAGTGTCGACCAACTTCTTCTCATTAGTGAACCATCCACCCGCACTCTTATACTCCTTGTAAGAAGCGTACGGAGCAGGAACATCGTCAATGCAAGCATAAACCCTGCCGTCCAAACGAGTCGGGCAATGGAGCGTATCGAGCAAGGAGTCAACCACCTCGACGATCTGGATACAAGAAGCTGAATTGCCGGAAGCGTCCGTATAGATCCACTTGATAGGATACTCACCGATCGGGAAGTCACGTTTGATAGAATTACCATCCTCGAAGTATCCGTTTGCGATAAGCAAGCCGTCGCAAGCGTCATCCATGTTAGGAGCCGTCAAGCCAGCAGAGAGCATCTCGCCGTAAGACAACCTATCCTCATAGATAGAACGGGAAGTGACATAAGCGCGGAACGTATCCAAATCACAATTAGGTACAGGAGGCAACGTATCCTTTACGATTATGCGCTGAGCGCAAGTCAAAGCGGTAACGCTGTAAGGGCTGACGAATATCCAGTTGACGGAAGACTCACCCTTAGGATAAGAAGCCATCGGATCCAAACCGTTGCGATCCATCTCACCTGCAAGATCGATATTCAAGCAAGCGTCCTTAGCGACAGGCGTAGGCAAGTTCACCTGACCATATTCGGTCACGCACTTGTCAGGCAACAAATAAATCGTCGTGTCAGCCAATGAAGGGCAATCGAACTTAGGCGCCAAATTGCTTTGAACGAACACATATTGTTCGCAAGAAGCGCTACCCGTCGTATACTCACCAGTGAAGGTCCAGACAATCGTGTCATGACCGACAAGGTAAGAATCCTCCATTGACCTACCACTTGTTCTTCTACCCACACCCATGAGAGGCTCATTCGTGCAAGCGTCATAAGCGATAGGTGTAAGGATATTCATCTCGACAGCCAGTTTCTCACATGCGCCATCAGCCACAGCCTTGATAACCGCCTTCTTCAGAGAATCGCAGTTCGCGATCGGATTGATATCGCTCTGCAAGAAGATATATTGTTCGCAAGTAGTGGTTGCGGTAGTATACTCACCGGAGAATGTCCAGATGATCGTATCGCGACCCACGTTATAAGGATCGTCCATCGCGCGACCGCTGGTTCTTCTACCCTCACCCAAGAGAGCCTCGCCCGTGCAAGCGTCGTAAGCGACCGGCGTAGGAATATCCAAAGAAGTTTGGCAATCGCCAGCGATAACCTTCGTGATAACAGCGTTCTTCAAAGAGTCGCAGTTGATTACCGGAGGTATATCACTTTGAACGAGAACATAACGCTCGCAATAAGAGACGCCCGTCGTGCGGTCACTCGCATAAGTCCAGATAATCGTATCGCGACCCACGCTATAAGGATCGTCCATTGAATGGCCGCTTGTTCTTCTGCCGACACCTACAACAGACTCGTGCGTACAAACCTCGTAAGCGGCAGGGGTCTTGATGTCCATATCAGCCGCGGAGATCTCACATACACCATGAAGAACCTTGTTGATACTCTTCACCTTGATGTCACAATCGGATACCGGAGGAATGTTGCTGATGAGAGAAACATATTGCTCGCAGTATGCGGTATCGACGGAGAACTCGCTAAAGAACTTCCAGACGATTGTGTCTTGTCCGACGAAATAAGGATCATCGATGGAGCGGCCGCTCTTTCTGCTGCCGACGACCGTCGCCAAATCATTGGTACAAGCGTCATATCCCGCAGGGAGAGTCACACCCAAATCCTCAGCGGAGATTTCACAAACACCATCCAAGACTCTTTCGAAACGAGCGTTCTTCAAAGAGTCGCAGTTAACCAACGGAGCGATATCGCTCTTGATTAAGATAGGTTGTTCGCAAATGGTAACACCCGTCGAATACTTGCTGGTGAAGCGCCAGATAATCGTATCACGACCAACTCTGAAGTTATCGGTCATACCCAAACCACTCTTTCTGGTTCCGACACCGAACACACTATCAAGCGTACAAGCGTCAAATCCTACAGGTGTTTGAATATTCATCTCAGATGCTCCGATCTCGCAGACGGAAGGAAGCACACGATAGATGACGCTCTCCTTCAAAGAGTCGCAGTTGACAACCGGAGGAATATTAGAGATGAAGGACAAAGATTGCGCACAAGTGGTCTTGTTACCCGTAGCGTCTTGGAAGATCCAACGCAACTCGTAAGAAGTACCCACTTTAAACTTATCGTCAGCCTTCACGCTATCCTCAAGGTTATCCGTCCAAGAAAGGATACCACTAATCTTCACGTCGCAATTATCGTCAGCCTCATACTTAGCCAAATCAACCTCACCGAACGGAATCTCGCAAGAACCGTCGATAACGGTCAACAACGGATTAGGGTCGATTCTGTCGCAATCAAATACAGGAAGCGTCGTATCCCTCAGCAAGACATCCAATTCGCAAGAATCCATCTTAGGATTATTCTTATTCGTGCTCATGAAGATCCATCTTACCGTCATCTCCTTGTTGTACTCAATCATAGAATCAAGTTTCATGACTCTCCAATCATCCATGCCCTTCAACGTAAACTTCATCAAGACAGGTTCAAGATCGGTTGTGTCATTCGTCGTATAATCAACGTAGTTAGCGGAAGGATAGACATTATATTTCTGCAACGTATCCTCCACATCATTCCAAGTCATATTAGAGCAAGCCTCGATAAAGAAGGTCTCGCTATTGTCAGGGCAATCAACATTCAGTTTGTTGATGGTCAAGCTACCGTCAGCGGAGATGATAAACGTCACCTTACCGAAGTTAGGAGCGGTGTTCTCGAAGTCGGAGCTCTTCAAGCCGAACGGATATGCGCCAGGCTCGGTCTCGGTTCTGATGCTATCGCCCGTGAAGGTGAATGTTCCTCTTGTCCAGTAGATATCACTATTACTACTCCAAGTGTAACCACCGACAGTATGCGCCTCGCCATCGTAATCAACAACGCCAGAGTTACCTGTGATGTAGACCTCAACGTCGAGCGGCAAGATAACCAAGCTATCCTCCACGATGGTGATGTTCACATGATTGAAGTTGTGGTTCGTATTCTCGAAGTCAGCCTCGGAGAATGCCATACCATAGCTTCCGACCTCATGACCGATAGCAACCGTATCAGCGGCCGAACCGATGAACTTCAAGTCCTCACGACGATACAACTCATTTTCACTACTGAAATTATAGCCCTTTACTATATAGTCCAAATCACCATAGACGAATGTAATACCATGTTTGGTGATAGTAACATCGACATCAATCTTCTCGATGAACAAGCTATCCTTCTTCAAAGTGACAATCACCGTCTTGAAGTTAGGGTTAGTATTTTCGAACATCGTGTCGGTCAAAGTCATGTAATAAGCGCCTGCCTCGGTTCCGGTCGCAATCGTATCGGAAGGTTCACCGATGAACTTCAGATCAGAGCGTTTATACAAATCAGGAACGTCACATTCGAAGTCGTAACCGCTGATGGTGTGAGATTTTCCGTCATAACTGAATGAATCGCTATGCTCGGTTATCGTCACATTCACCACAATCGGTTCGATGACCAAACTATCTTCCACAATGGTGATATTAACCATTGAGAAGTTTTCGTTCATATTTTGGAAATCATCCTCCGCGAAGGACATTCCATACTTGCCAGCCATCGTTCCGGTCGCTGTCGAATCAGACTCGGAGCCGATGAACTTCAAGTCGTCACGCACGAACAACGGATTAGATGAAGAGAAGTCGTAACCGGTAACAGTATGACTCAAACCATCGTAATCCAAAACATCGCCATGTTTCGTGATGGTGACGTCAACAGTCACAGGTCTGATGAACAAGCTATCCTCAACCACCGCGATGTTGACATTCGAGAAGTTAGGGTTGGTGTTTTCGAAACTATGTTCGTCGAACGTCATGCCATACTTGCCAGTCGTCAAACCAGTCGCGATTGAATCCGTCTCAGCGCCGATGAACTTCAAGTCGTCACGCACGAACAACGGATTAGAAGAAGAGAAGTCGTAACCAGAAACGCTGTGAGCCAATCCGTCATAATCCACAGTGTCCGCATGTTTCGTAATAGTGACGTTAACGACGATAGGCATGATCACCAAGCTATCCTCGACAACCGTAATATGAACAGCGGAGAAGTTAGCGTTCGTGTTCGTGAAGCTATTCTCGTCGAACGTCATGCCATAGTTGCCAACGACATCACCAGAAGCGATAGAATCCGTTTCTGCGCCGATGAACTTCAAGTCGTCACGGACATACAACGTATCGCTCGACAAGAAGTCATAACCGGTCACACTATGAGAGAGACCATCGTATTCGATAGAGTCGCCATGTTTCGTGATGGTAACGTTCACCTCAATAGGGTTAATTACCAAGCTATCCTCAACAATCGTGATATGGACAGCGGAGAAGTTAGCGTTCGTATTGGTGAAGCTATTCTCATCGAACGTCATGCCATACTTACCGACCGTCTTACCCGTAGCGGTAGAATCCTCGGCGCTACCGATGAAGAGCAAATCGCTTCTTTGGTAGAGTGTCGGCAAACTGCTTTCGAAGTCATAGCCGGTAACAGTGTGGCTGAGACCATCGTAATCCTTCACGTCACCATGTTTCGTGATAGTCACATCCACCTCGATTTGGGTCACGCTCAACTCACCCTTCGTATAAGTGATTTCGTAATTCTCGGTAACAGTATCGTTACCACTCTTGATGACAGCGTCTGAAATCAAGTTATCGCTCTTACCTACGGTCAATTGAGAACCGACAACCACTGCGCTTACCACGCTATCGCAAGAGGCCTCGTTACCATCTGTGGTAAATCCGGCGTTCGTCAACTCAATACCATCGTAAGGTTTCTCTTCGCTATTCGCAATGATTTCGATTGGACGTTTCGTGATGGTCAAGGTACCAAACGTAGTATCACGCTTGCCTTGATATTGGTTATCATTCTCTAATGTGTAAGAGAACGTATTGTTTTCTGACTTACTGTCTCCAACATACTTCACACCTGCAATAGTCGGTACAATCACAAGGCTATCGCCCGTAGGCAATATGAATGTCTTACCATCCGCCTCTGGAGTAACCGGAACATTAGCGTAAGAGACGGTGTACTTCTCATGCGTATGGTTCTCGCAATCGTAAACCCAAGAAGTATCCGCAGAAGCGATGGCAATCGGCACATCGCTCGCGGTCACTTCAAGGACACCTTTTACGTAAACTATATCATAATTGGAAGTACGGTTAACACCGTTTCCATCCAGGATATACGCATCACTCGCAACATTTTCGGATGAGCCAACAGCTATTTGGCTACCATTCACAGCCACGCTATCGATATGATCGCAAGCCGCCAATTCGGTATTACTAAACTCATCTCTAATCAATGCGGAACCATCATATTTCTTCGTGCTATCCAAAGCAGTGATTGTCAAAGATTTTTGCAAGATGCTAATGGTACCGAAGGTAGTGTCACGGAGACCGACATACTGGTCATCGTGTGTCAAAACATATGTGAAGGCATTGTTATTAGCCTTGTTATCATCCACAAATTTAACACCAGAGATAGACGGCGTGATCACCAAGGTATCACCCGTAGGCAATACGAATGTCTTACCATCTGCCTTAACCGTCATTGTCTCTCCGTCATAAGTCAACGTATAGGTCTCATCTTTATGGTTATCGCAGTCATAAGTCCATGAATTGTCGGCGGAAGTCAATACAATCGGCATCAAGTTACCCATGATGGTGAGCGTATAGTCGCAATATGCGGTGTCGTAGTTAGCGGCGCTCGCTCTCACGTAGACAGTGTCAATACCGACGAACGTACGTTCTGGTGCGGTAGTGCTCCAATTCAAGCTATCAAGAGAGTATTCTACCTTAATTGGCTCTGTGCCCACACCACTCGCACTAGAGATCGAGAACAACGGTTCACCGTCGTAAAACTTCGTTACGCTCATGCAAGTTGGCGTGATGGTTGCGTTCGTCACCGTCAACGTGTAGTCGAAGTAAGCGGTATCGTAGTTATCCGCACTTGTTCTTACGAAGATGGAATCGACGC